>LMZS01000045.1 GCA_001567085.1 Chloroflexi bacterium OLB15 | reverse complement strand
GCCAAGATGTATCTTGAGGTCGAAGGCTTCAAGATTGCCAGCGCCACCGATGGCAAAGCCGCGCTGGCTAAAATTTTCGCTGAAAAGCCGTCGCTGGTGGTATTAGATTTGATGCTGCCAGAACTTGATGGTTGGGAAGTGTGCCGCCGTGTGCGCGCAGACTCGGACGTGCCGATCATCATGCTCACGGCGCGGGGTGAAGATATTGACCGCATCGTTGGCCTTGAGCTGGGCGCGGACGATTATCTGACCAAGCCGTTCAATCCGCGCGAGCTGGTCGCCCGTATCAAAGCCATTTTGCGCCGTACCGAAAAGCGCAATTCGCCTTCTGCCGATTCGGTATTAAAGCTGGAAAACCTGTGGATTTTCCCTGACCGCCGCATCGTGACTGTAGAGGGCAAATCAGTAGACCTGCGCGTGAAGGAATTTGATCTGCTGATGACGCTTGCCGAGCATAAAGGGATGGTTTTCACCCGCGAAAAGCTGTTGGATGTTGTGTGGGGCTACGACTTTGCCGGTGAAACCCGCACTGTAGATGTACACATCGCCCACCTGCGCCACAAGCTGCAAGGCATGAAACCGACGATTGAAACCGTGTGGGGCGTCGGCTACCGGCTAGACCTATGATCCAGCGCCTTGTTCGCGGCATTCGCGGGCGACTGCTGCTGTCGTACCTGTTTCTGGTGGCGATCACCGTCGGCGCAATCGGGTTGGCGTTCATTTTCATCCTGACACCCGCGCCGCGCCGCCAGAGCCTGTCTATCAGCAGTTGGCGGCGATTGCCCTGCAAGTTGACCCGCTGCAACTGCTGCTGGATTCATGGCGTCCCGGCTTGCTGCGTAACCCTGAAGAATCGCTGGCAACCATTGGCGACGAACTTTCAACGCTGGCAACCGAACAAAATGTGCGCGTGCTGATCACCAACCTGTCTGATCGCAGCGTCGTTTACGACAGCACCGGGCGGCTGGATGGCGATCAACTGTTCGCCAATATTCAGAATTACCGTTTTCCGGCAGAGCTGCGGCGCGGCATGTATGCCACTATTGACGCTTTGGGCGGCAGTTTTGTGGACGATAACCGCGAATGGCTGTTTGTGGGCATCAGCGGCTTGCAAGTTCAGGGCGATCAATACTACGTGCTGTTTGCCGATACCCGCCCGGTGCGAACGTTACAGGAAGCGCTGTCCGACTTTGGCACCGAAATTTTGCCGCTGCTGGCACAGGCAGTGCTGATCAGCGTGGTGATCGCTGTGGGGCTGTCATGGATCATCAGCCGAAGCATCGCCCGCCCGCTGCAAACCATGTCTAAAGCGGCGGGTGAAATTGCCGACGGGCATTACGAGCGCCGTATTCCTGAACAGGGTTTTGAAGAATCGCGCGATCTCGGCCAGTCGTTCAACCGTTTGGTAGATCAGGTGCAGGGCGAGCAGCGCAGCCAGCAGGATTTTCTGGCAAACGTATCGCATGATCTGAAAACCCCGCTGACCTCAATTCAGGGGTATTCACAGGCGATAGTGGATGGCGCAGCGCCAGACACGGTGAAAGCCGCGCAGATCATTTATGACGAAGCCGCGCGCCTGAACCGCATGGTCACTGAACTGACAGATTTAGCCCGTTTGCAGGCAGGCCGCCTCTCGATGAACATTTCGGCGCTGGATATGGGGCAGCTAACCGAAGCCATCGGCGGGCGGCTAAGCATTGTGGCAGGCGAAAAGAACGTGACGCTAACCCTGAAAACCGCGCCGATGCCTGCCATCGCCGGGGATGGTGATCGGCTGGCGCAGGTATTGACCAACCTTTTGAGCAACGCGATCAAATTCACGCCGCCCGGCGGCACGGTGACGGCGCGCACGTTTGTGCAGAACAGCGGCGTCGTGGTTGAAATCAGCGATACTGGCGTGGGCATATCGCCGGAACAGCTTCCGCGCATCTTTGAACGTTTTTATCAGGTAGATAAGGCGCGTGGCCCACAGCGCGGCACAGGCTTAGGGCTGGCGATTACGCAGGAAATTGTGCAGGCGCATGGCGGCACGATCAGCGTAACCAGCCCCGGCGAAGGCAAAGGCTCAACCTTTACCGTGTGGCTGCCTTCCCCGCAAATGAGTACCGTCATGCGGCGCAGAACGTAAGCCGTTAGTTTTGCAGGGAACACGCTTGATCGCATCCACTGCGAAAAACATCACGGCGGCGAAGTCAGCTTCCAGATCAGGTTGGCGAAGAAGCGGGTGCGAACGCCGATCTCCAACAGTAATGCCGTCGCCAAAAAGACCGCGATCACCAGCGCCCATTCCACCAGGTTAGGCCGCACGAAAGCCAGAATTTGCGGCACGATGTAACCGGCCAAAATGGTCACGAAAGCCGCGCCTAACCCGAATAAGAATACGCGCGGGTTTTTCCGCCAGGTTTGCGGGTGCAGCAGCTCAATGCCGCACACATTCCAGAACACCAGCATCCCAAACAGCGTCAGGTACACCACGATCACGCTGCGCGCGGCGAGCATACCTTCCCCGCCCACGCCGCGCTCAAAGAAAGTAACGGCGTAAACCAGCGTCGCCATCACCGCGCCCAACGCGCCCGCCGTAACCACATAGTCGAGCACATCTTTGCGGAAATGCTCCATCTTTTTGGGCAGGTACAGGCGCACAGTCATCAGTCCGGCAGTGATATTGACCACGCCAAAAGTGACCCAGCTAATCTGCGTCGGGTTGATCGGGAACGGCAGAAACATGAAGCCAACGAAGATGAAAAAGAGCAGGCTGTACAGGTTCTTGACCAGGAAGATTTTGCAGGTGCCGTAGATGATCTGGGTGATGGTGCGGCCTTCAAAGAAGGCTTCCGGCAGGGTAGTCAGCGCGTTATTCAGCAGCACAATATCGGCCACATCTTTGGTGATTTGCGCGCCATCGTTCATGGCTACGGCAAGATGCGCCTCTTTTAACGAAGGCACGTCATTCACGCCGTCACCGGTCATGGCGACATAATGCCCCTGCGCCTTAAGCGAAGCAACCAGCTTACGCTTCTGATCCGGCTCAATGCGGGCGAACAGGTTGCCTTCCAAAGCGGCGGCGGCAAACTCAGCATCGCCCATTTGCGCCAGTTGATCGCCGGTGTACGCCTGACGGATGTGCATGCCCGCCTGCGTCGCCACTTCACGCACGGTTTGCAGGTTATCACCGCTGATCACCTTGAGTTCTACGCCCTGCTCGGCAAAGGCATCCAGCGTAGATTTCATGTCGTTCCGCGTCCGGTCACTCAGCACGATCAGCGCCAGCGTTTTGCGATTTTCAGGCAGCGACTGGTCGGCCAGTTCGCCTTCAGAACGGGCGAAAGCGATCACCCGGTAGCCCCGTTCAGCCAGCGATATCGCCTCATCTGCAAGCTGTTTTTCTGAGGGGGAAATCACCCGTTCAGGCGCGCCCATGATCAGGGTTTCGCCGGAAAAAACAACCGCGCTCCATTTGCGGGTGGAATTGAACGGCACTTCGCGCAGTTTGCGCTGTGCGGGTGGCGCATCTTTTTCGGCGCCAACGTACACGCCAATCGCGGCGGCGGTGCGGTTCAGCGCTGAAAGGTTGAGCAGCATCAGCTTGAGTTTGTCTTTAAGCGCGGCTTCGCCAGTGCCGTTTTGCGGCTTCACTTCGTGTACTGCCAGCTTGTTTTCGGTCAGCGTGCCGGTTTTGTCAAAGCATAAACAGGTAACATTGCCCATCGATTCAACAGCGTTCACGCGCTGTACCAGCGTTTGCCGCCGGCTGATGGCAATCGCGCCGATGGTCAGCGAAATCGTGGCGGTCAGCACCAGCCCCTGCGGCACAATGCTGGCGACAAATACCACAGCGCTCTGGAAATTGGTCAGGTTGACGATTTCGCCCATCTGCCGGTAGCCCGCCACGAAAATCATCGGCGTGCAAACCACCATGACGAAGATCGAGAGCTTCACAATTACGTTGATACGCGCCTGCGTGGGGGTAAGCACATAGCGATACATCTTGGCGACGCTGGTCAGCTTATTCACAGTGCTGTTGGCGCCAACTACCTGCGCCTGCATCATGCCGCTTCCCGCGACGCAGAAAGAGCCGGAAAACAGCTTGTCGTTGGCTTCCTTCAGCACCGCATCGGACTCACCGGTCAACTGCGACTCGTCCATTTCCAGCGAGTCGGATTGCAGGGCAACGCCATCGGCCACAATTTTATCGCCGGGTTCCAGCGGCAAAACGTCGTCTTTGACTACTGCAAAGACAGAAATTTCCTGCTCGCGGCCATCGCGGATCACCTTCACGCGCGGGGCTTGCATAGCCATCAGGCGGTCAAATTTGCGCTTGGAATACACTTCCTGAATAGTGCCGAAAGCGGCATTACTAATGACTGAGAAGCCGGCGAAAAATACGGTGGAATAATCGCCCATTAACAGCACGATGGAGAGCATGATCAGCATGGTGAGCGTAAACACGTTGAACACGTTCTCGCGAACGATATCCCAGTAGGAACGCCCTACTTTGGGGTGAAAATTGTTGGTTTCGCCCCGGCTTACACGTTCAGCAACTTCAGCGGCGGTCAGGCCAGTCAGGCCAGCCTGCGGCGAGGTATTTACTTGAGGGTCGGCAGTTTCAAGAGCCAAGCGTATCTCCGGTCAGGTCATTCGGCCAGCATGTATTGTAGCGGAAGGCGGTGATTTGGGAAAACGGGGAAGCACAGCAGGTTTACGACAACCCTAGCCCCCTGCCATGAAATGCGGCTGAGGGGGCTAAGGACAAAGCGCGCCGTTTTAGGGCAAAGAAGCAGTGACTAAGGCGCTAAACCCGGAATAATCGGGCGTGTAACGCAGGGCGCGGAATACCGAAGTCGCGCTGAAATAGGGCGTGCCTTCAGGCATACTGCCAGTGAAGCCATTCACGTAATCCCATACCAGTTCGCCAGACGGCGTAACTTCGATAAAACGCCCGCCGGTACCATTCACGATCAAGGTGTTGCCGTTCGGCAAACGCTGCACGCTGGACACGTAAGGGGCGAAGAAACTTTCAGGCGGGTCAGCACGATATTCCCAGACAATTTCGCTGGCAGCATAGGCATTATCTTCGTGGGAATATGTTCCGTCTGCGAGCATGGGCGGCACAATTTCTAGCGCGGTGGAATAGCGATGGCTTTCCTGAGTATCGTCTCCATTATTAAAGAGCAGAATATTACCCGCACCGGGCAAGCCGGGGTCAATCCACTGCGCATCGTGCTGGTAAAACAGGGTTTGATCTTCGGCGGTACCTGCCTGATAGGTTACCGGGTTGCCCCAGCGATAAAGCAGATCGCCGCCCATACCGCTGTTCCCGCCAGTACTGCCGGCTGCTTCCTCAACAGTAGTGCTGTGATCAATAATCCAAATTTCGCTGAAATTGCGGCTGCTCAGGATGATCTGGTCAAGCTGCGGGTTGTAGTCAATTGAATTGATATGCTGCCAGTCGCCCAAACGCTGCTGCGGGCCAACATAATTGATGTCAATGCGCTCAGGGTGTTCTGAGATCACGCCGTAATTGGGCAAGTTGGGATCAGTATCTTGAATCAGATGATCCCAAACGCGCCATCTCCAGACGATTTCGTTGGTTTGCGGGTCAATTTCAGCCACATGATCCGGCCAGACGGTATCCCCTTCCGGAATGCGATCCGGGAGCATCCCCAAAGCCAGCGCTTCTTCAGCAGTGATCACTTCCCACGCCACGAGCAGGATATTGCCATTGGGCAGCGGCTCAATATCGTGATGCTGCTGATAGGTATCGCCAGCGTAATCATACGACCAGAGAAGATCGCCATCCCATGAGTATTCTTTCAAGCCGCCAGCAACCCCGCCTACCTGCCCGAATAGAGGCAGCATGGACGAATTCGCGCCAGTTTGCACCAGCAGATTGCCGTTGGGAAGCAGATAAGGTTCCTGCGAAGTGGCAACATTGGCTTCAAGATCCCAGCTTTTGACCACGTCCCCTTCTAAATTGATGAGGTAGATATGCTGGCTGATGAGGGGGGCAAACAAGGTCAGCCCATCAAAGGCGGCAGCGTCGTTAAGCTGTACGCCGGTCAGCGATTCTGGCGGTGATGGCTCATCACTTTGGGCGTAAATGCCGGTTGTAAAAACGAGCAAGAGAGTGGAAAAAATGACGAGGATTGATTTGAATTTCATAGGCTAATCTGCCGCAACTTCAACTTCAAGGCAGGTCAGTCGGAAGTGCAGCGTGCTCCATCTTCAGAAACTAATAGCGTGCAGATAAGCCCATTTATTACCATCCGAGAATAGATTCTGCAATAGTACGGGGTCAGTTCGTAGGCATAGCGAACAGAAACAGGGTTTTAGGCTGCCTTTGAAATTCCTAAAGTTAAAAGAGGCGGATACGCCCCCGCCACGCATCCTTGCGAGAGGCGTATCGTGAAGAAGGTGCGAATCTTAAAAAACTCTGCCGCCTTGCCCGTCTGCGCCTCAGGGATCGCGGGTTTGCGCGTCAATGACGGCAACAGCGGTCATGGCAACGATGGCATCTACATCATCACCCGCCTGCAAAACGTGTACAGGCGCGCCGAGGCCGAGCAAAATCGGGCCGATGGTTTCAGCTTTGCCCAGCCGCGCCAGCAGCTTATAGGCCACATTTGCCGAGGCTAAATCTGGGAAAACCAGCACGTTGGCATCTTTGACGCGGCTGAAGCTGTAGCGCGATTCGATCAATTCTGGCACAACGGCAACATCCGCCTGCATTTCGCCATCAATTTCGATATCCGGGCGCTTGTGGCGTACCCGTTCAACAGCATCGCGCACTTTGATGGACAGCGGGTGCGGTGTACTGCCGAAATTGGAGAATGAGAGCATGGCGACCTTCGGCTCGATTTCCAGCGTGCGCGCAAAATCGGCAGCAAGGATGGCAATTTCGCACAGCGTAGCAGCATCCGGATCAATATTCACGGTAGCATCGGTGAACAGATACACCCGATCTTTGAGGATGACGATATATACGCCGCTGGCACGCAGCGCGCCGGGGCGGGTGTGGAATAACTGTAAGGCGGGGCGCACAACATCGGGATATTCATAGGTGATGCCGCTGAGAAAAGCATCCGCATCGCCCCCGTTTAGCATCATTGGCCCAAAATAGTTGCGATCACGCAGCAAGACACGCGCACCGCGCAGCGTAACGCCGCGCCGCTGGCGCATTTCGTGAAGCGCGACCTGATAGCGGCTGCGCCACTGCTCATCATAAGGGTCAATAATTTCTGGCAGCGGGTTAAAGTGCAAGCCAAATTCTTCGATGCGCTGCTCAATGCGATCTTTACGCCCAAGCAGAATAGGCGTGGCAAGACCTTCATCCTGCACAACAGCGGCGGCACGCAGCACTTTTGGCTCTTCGCCTTCGGCGTATACCACCCGCTTACGAGGGCCGTTCTTCGCCATGTTGATGATACGATTGCGAATGAGCTGACCGCTGCTCATACGGTTGATTAACTCATCCCGATAAGCGGCAAGATCGATCTGGCGGCGGGCAACACCGCTGGACATGGCGGCTTCAGCAACCGCAGTCGCCACGAAACGCAGTACGCGAGGATCAAGCGGCTTAGGAATCAGATAATCGCGGCCAAAATGCAGCGAGTCTAACCCGTAGGCAGAAAGCACGCTGTCCGGCACATCTTCATGCGCAAGCGCCGCCAGCGCACGCGAGGCAGACATCTTCATCTCTTCGTTGATCTGGGTGGCATAAACATCTAGCGCGCCCCGAAAAAGGAAGGGGAAACCGAGCACATTGTTAACCTGATTGGGGTAATCACTGCGCCCGGTGGCGACCAAAGCATCATCGCGCACGGCAAACACCTGCTCAGGCATGATTTCGGGCGTGGGGTTGGCAAGCGCGAAGATGATCGGGTTGGCCGCCATACGCCTGACCATATCTGGCTTGAGCACGTTACCCGCCGAGAGGCCAAGGAACATATCAGCCCCATCAATGACATCGCTCAGCGTGCCGAAGGACTTCCCCGCAGCAAACGCGCCTTTGTATACATCCATATCTTCGGGGCGATCCGGATAGACGACGCCATAGAGATCGGTGAGGGTAATATTTTCGCGTTTGACGCCTAACTGCACATAAAATTCGGCGGTGGCGATGGCCGCCGCGCCTGCCCCACTGACCACGACGCGAATTTGATCCAACTGCTTGCCCACAATCTCACAGGCATTCATCAACGCCGCGCCGCTAATAATGGCGGTGCCGTGCTGATCGTCATGAAAGACGGGGATATCCAGTTCTTCGCGCAGGCGGGTTTCGATCTCAAAACATTCTGGCGATTTAATGTCTTCAAGATTGATGCCGCCAAAGGTGGGCGCCAGCGCGCGCACAACGGCAATCACTTCTTCAGCAGTGCTGGCGTTGATTTCAATATCAAAGACATCAATATCGGCAAAGCGCTTAAAGAGGACGCCTTTACCTTCCATCACAGGCTTGGAAGCCAACGGGCCAAGATTGCCTAAACCGAGAATGGCCGAGCCATTAGAGATGACGCCGACAAGATTACTCTTAGCGGTAAATTCGTAAGCGGCAACGGGGCGCCGCTCAATCTCAAGGACGGCTTCGGCCACGCCGGGCGAATAAGCCAGCGATAGATCGCGCTGGGTACGCAGCGGCTTGGTGGGGACTACTTCAATTTTGCCAGGGCGCCCCTGACTGTGATATTCAAAAACATCTTGTTTTGTAAAAGAAGTCATCTGTAGTAATTCCTAAATCTAGCCCGTGCTAATTGTAGCCGAGTTTTGGTTTGCGCAAGGTTTGTACTGGTTTAGATTGGTTCACAAATAACTTTCTCTCAACAGGATCGCCATTTCGGGTTTGGTTGAGATGGCAGCGATTTTTCAGGATTGTTATTCCTATGCTTTACTAACCTGTTACCAACCCTTTATCGGCGCACATATATTCGTATATTCAGGGAAAATCCAGCCAGATTTCACGTATATTAATAGGTTGATTTATGGTTTGGTCTTACAATCTTCACAAAACGTGAGGTTTCATGAATTTTATGTAAAATTTGTCCTCAATCTATAGCGTTATTTTTCGGTTTAGTTTATCTTGTGAACATCTCGTAGTGTTCACGCCGAGCAGGAGCACATTATGACCTCCGCTTACTATACCCAACAAGATCACGACGATCTTACAACCAGAGTCCCGCAAGATTGCCCGTTACTTCTTGACAAGTGTGCAGAACTGGTGCGCGCGGTTTCACGGCGTATGCGCGATTTAAGCTGGGACTTGCACACATACTGGGAGCGTCCGGGAATTATTACGGGGCGTTCGGCAGCAGCGACTAACGCCATCTACGGGATCAGCATGCCCTTCCTGCGCTCGCGGGAACAGGCGCTGCTGGTAGAACGGATGATGGGACGAGATGGAGTCAGCGCCCCGGCCAGCGTGGACTGGCATCATCACCCGGTGATTGAACTGCGACTGACGCCTGAAAATTTTGCTATTGAACTGATTTTGCCACCTTCGGCATGGTGGGATCAGCGCAATCTGGTGGGCAAACTTTCGGTAGCACGCCACCGCGAAACGCTGCGTTCACTGCTGGCGCGAATGGATGGCGATTTCCGCTTCGGCTTCTGGGATGGTATCCACCTAAGCGACCTGCACCTGACCAGCATGCAGCTGGTTCGCAGCGGCGCACTTTATGAATTGATGAACACTTTTGGCGATGGGCAGGATTGGATGCGCGTGGGTGTTTGGTATGAGCCGGAAGATGAGCGGCTGACGGCCGGGCAGATCACCGTTGAAGTGGTGAACCGCATGGCAGCCCTGTACCCGCTGTATAATTTCTTTCTGTGGACAAGCAATAATAATTTCCAGAGTTTCCACCCGGCGAACGCATGGATGTATAACAGCCGGGACATGCAGCAGTAGCTATCATTTTTCCAGAAATCATGACAGAAACAGGGCGGCTAAGATAGCTGCCCTGTTTTGTTATTAGCCGCCTGAATATGCGCTATTGAGGTATTCCTTAAGCGCCACCGCCTGATTAAATTCCTCATTTTTCGCGCCGTAAACCAGCGTCACCTTCCGCGCCTTCACCAGATCGGCCAACTGTTTAACAAGATCAGGGTGGCTATCAAGCTCCTGCCCGTAACGCTTCTTAAATTCGCCCCACTTCGCAGGATCATGCTCAAACCACTTCCGAAGATCATTACTGGGAGCGATTTCTTTGAGCCACAGATCAACTTTCGCTTGTTCTTTGGATATACCCCGCGGCCACAAACGATCTACCAGAACGCGATAGCCATCATCGGCTGATGCTGCCACGTAGGCTCGTTTCAATTGAATTGACATCATGCTCTCCTGTAAATACTCAGATTCGCATCTCTGCCCTATGATCATTGACGAGAATGGAGAGGGATCACTTACCGTAAAACAGGGAAAGCGGCCTGTAATAAGTCCATTCAGCGCCCGATGCAGCGCAATCGGACAGACCCCAGCTACGGGAAAGGCGTATAATTGCTATTAAGATATCGCCTAAAAAAGGATTGATACGCTATGAAAACCGCTCATCTTCTGGAAAAACTTGAGTTCCACGATTCGCATCCTTACGCGCAGCCGCTGCTTGTAGACGATCAGGGGCGAATCATCCGCTTCATGCTGAAAGCGGGGCAAAGCATTCGAGAACACAGCGTGCCGCATTCGCCTTTTTACGTGATCATCCTGCAAGGTCACGGGATATTCACAGACGCAACGGGGCAAGAACAGCCGGTCAGCCCGAACATGCTGCTGATATTTGATCCTGCTGAAAACCATTCCGTGATTGCCGCTGATGAAGATTTAATCTTCATTGGCATTCTGCACAGCGTGCCGAGCGCGCGCAGCGGCGTGGTTGGTGGAGAGCTTGGCCGAGAGGAATAAAGCGACGTTTTGAGCCACTTTGTGACCGCTAAAATCAGGGATTATGAACTTCCGGGGGATATTCCCCTAGAAGTTCCCCTTCGCCTAAGGCTTTAGTACACTTCCGGCCTGCGATCTTCAAAAACGGGGATACGGGCGCGAACCACATCCACCAAATCAGTGTCAATTTCAGCAGTGACGAGGGTTGGCGCTTCGCCCACTTCCACGATGATCTTTCCCCAGGGATCAACGATCATGGAGTGGCCGCCCATGATTTTATCGCCACACTGACCCGCAGCATTACAGGCCACGATAAAACACTGATTTTCGATAGCGCGGGCGATGAGCAGGGCGCGCCAATGCTCGATGCGCTCAATCGGCCATTCGGCAGGGATGATGATCATCTTAGCGCCCTGCACCGCATATTTGCGGAACAGTTCGGGGAAGCGCAGATCGTAGCAGATGGCGAGCGCGGTATCCCCCCAGGGCAGCGACATGATCAAGGGCGCTGAACCGGGCTGCAAGTGGCGATCTTCATCCATCAAGCGGAACAAATGCACCTTGCGATACACGCCAAGCATACGGCCATTAGGGGCGAAGAAGGCGGCGCTGTTGGTCACTTCAAGGCCGCGCTTCTCTAGCACCGAACCTACCAGGCAGGTGCCATTCTGCGTCGCCAGAGTCGCAGTTTGGGCAAAGATGCCGGTGTTCAACTGCGAGGCGAGGTCTTTTGCCTGGCTAAGCGCGTAGCCAGTTGACCACAATTCGGGCAGCACGACCAGATTAGAACCCCTTCTGGCTTTTCCCGCTTCAACGATAAGCGCTTCGGCAACGGCGGCATTTTTACGCACATCACCGGCGGCAATATTCATTTGAGCGAGGCTAATGACTACTTTCGGCACTTCGGTACTCCTGAGAATCAATAAACGCTAAGCGTCTTCAAAAGTTTGCAGATGCCCGGTAAGGGCGTTCCTACATGAAACCAGATCGATTCAGCGGCGCGAGATTTATATCCCAAGCCCGATGCCGTAGACAATGACACTGGCTATTCCGCCGAGCACCAGCGCCACCAATGTCGCGCCAATACCCATACCTACGCCACGAAAGAAGGTGCGAATACCGCGACGGATTGCCAGTTTACGCGCCAATTGGCGGCGTTCTTTTTCCAGTGCCGCTTCCTGTGCCGCGCGCTCTATTTCATCGTAATAGGCACGCAGGCCGCGCCGCGCATCCGTGCTGTAGGGGTTAATGGCGACGATATTTTCAAAGCATACCCGCCGATCTTCCGGCTGGTCAAACACTTTGAGCAGCGCCCACCATACCTGCTCATCATAGGGATCGCGGGCGGCTGCATGTTTGAAAATTTTTAGCGCCTGTGCTTTATCTCCTGCATCCAGCGCCACCGTGCCAGCAGATAATAACTCAGTTACTGGCTGTTTTGACTGCTGCTGTTTGTGGGTTGCCGTTCCAGTCGCCATGATGTCGAAGTTGTCCTCTCATGGACGGCAAGTTGTTTTTTAGCCTGACAACTGCCACCAATCTCCCGGAAAGTTATCATCCGGATCGTTCGTTAGTTGAAACAAGGCTTGCGCCTGTACGTCATAAACATAGATTTCCCAATTTCCGCTGCGGTCACTGCCAAAGGCGAGATAACGACCGCTGCGGCTGAGGACAGGATACTGATCGTTTGCCGGATTACGTATCAGAAGGCTGGGCGCTGCTGTGCTGTTCGCCGCACGCACCACAATATCGTAATTATTCGGCTCGGTCTGGGGCGCGGCAGCATACACAATTTGCGAACCATCCGCCGTCCAGCGCGGGTGCGTTTCGATGTAAGCATTCTGGTCGCTAGTGACCGCAAATTTGCCGCCCGACGAGGCGCTCACAATTGCCAGATCGGTGCCAGCGCCGCCCTGCGTATCGGTGCGTACAACGACGATCTGCTGACCATCAGGCGAAATATCAGGGAAAGCATAGTCGGAAGTGTCGTTGGTCAGATTCACCAGCGAGTTATCCACCAGCGACAGGCGATATACCTGGTCATGGCCGACAGAATCGGTGGCAATGAACACGACGAAGGTGCCATCCGGCGAGAAATCGGGCATTTGCGGGTTCAGAATAGTACCCTGACCGCGCCAGCGATCCGCCAGCGATTCGATCTGCTGCCCGTTAAGATTCACGGCATCAATGGTTGTGCCAAACAGCAGACGGTCATAGCGCGTGTAGACTACACGCTGACCGCTGGGGCCGATGCGGATATCGCGACCAATATCATCACCAATACGAGTATAGGTATTGCCCGAATCGAAGTTGAAATAGCCAAGCGGCAGGAATCCGCTGTTTTCAAGATCGCGGCCACCCCACACGGATAAAATGCCGGTCAGGCCGGTTGGCGGCGGCAAGGAAGCGGCAGTTGCTGCCTGCGTGGGCAGAGATGTAGCCGTCCATTCTGGCTCCAGCGTTGGCCGGGCTGAAGTCGCTGTAGGCTCTAACGTGGGCGTAGCGATGGCAAGCTGGGTAGCCGTTCCGGCAACTGAGGTTTCAGTCGCATTCAGCACAATGCTGGTTCCAGTCGCCTGAGCATTTACAGCCTGCTGCGTGGCGTTGGCAACGGCGGCAGTATTCGCGCCGATAGCGCCGAGCAGGATGATCAGCAGCAGCACCACAATCACCACGCCTGCCCCGCCGATCAAATAAAGCTGGCGACGAGAGACGCCGGGAATGACCTCATCCTGCGAAGCCTGCTGTTTCTTTTTCTCTTCTAAAGCATCCAGCGCTTTACGCGCGCGGTCATTGGCAGGGTTGATGTGCAGCACGTTGCCCAGACAAACGCGCTTTTCCTCGTCGGTATCTACAACCGAAGCCAACCACAACCACGCTTTTTCGTTGTTTTCATCGAGATCAACAACTTTTTGAAGCTTGTCACGGGCAGCGGCACGGTTGCCGTTACGAACGTCTTCTATGCCCTGACGCAGCAGATCATCAACATTCGGCGCATTCACTGACTTCACTCACTCCTGAATCAATTACGGCACAAATGCCAGCCGCCCGGCGCTGTTTTCGTCACTCACCAATGGGGTCACTTCACTGCTGGCAGAGTTTACGACATACCACTGGAAAGTATCGCCCTCACGGTTTGAGGCAAAGGCGATATAGGCATTATCCGGCGTCCACACAGGCGCGCGGTCTTCCGATGCGCCGTCATCAATGGTCATCTGGCGCGCGCGGCTGCCATCTGCGTTCACAACAAACACATCTGGATCGGCATTAGCGGTGCTGATGAAGGCGATCTGCGAACCATCGGCTGACCACGAAGGCTGATAGGCGCTGCCCGCGCCATCATATAAGCGCACAGGCGGTTCAGAGAGATCATTCAGATTCAGCACATACAGATCGGTAAAGCCGGGGCTTTGCAGATCAGAAGCGTAGAGCAGCACATTCGGATCAGTAGGATGATACGCGGGATAACTATCGAAAGTGGCGTTAGCGGTCAGCTTATCAATGCCGCCATGAAACAGCGAAACACGGTAAATATCCATATCGCCGTCTTCGCCGCTGGCAAAGGCGATCCACTGCCCATCTGCCGAGAAACTTGGCCAGAGCAACTGCGCCGTAACGACAGTGGTCAACTGGCGAATGTTGGTCAAAGTGCTGAAATCTGGCGCTAAATCCGCCACAAAAAGCTGTGACTGCGTGCTGGAAACGCTTTCACCTTCAGCGCCAGCTTCAGGGGTGGCTTCGCCTTCAGGCGTGATCACGCGAATGAAAGCGATCTGGCTTTGATCGGCACTAATGGCAACATCGCTGCCGATACCATCTCCAATGAGGATCGGTTGACCGTCTGCAGAAGCGAAATAGCGCAGGGTAAATTCAGCCGCGCCCACACCAAGATCAGAACTCACAAAAGCGTACTGGTTCACCGACGGTGGCGGCGGCGTTTCAGTCGGGGCGACAGTCGGCTCCAATGTTGGCGGCGGCGTAAAGGTGGGGGGCAGCGTGCGCGCTAAAGTGCGTTCTTCAATGGGTACACTCACCGCATTGACCGTCAGCGTGGGCATCACCTGCACGCCAGAAGCAGTCTCCGTTGGCGGCAGGCTGGTGGCGCTGGGCTGAACGGCAACCGAAGTTAGCAGGCCTGGCGTAGTGATCACCAGCAGGATCATGACAACGGCAACCAGCGCCACAATTGCCAGCACAAAGAGGCCGGTGCGGGAACCGCCGTTTGAAGGAACCTGCTGAACGGCGGGGCGTGAGGGCGCTGCTGCTGGCGCGGGCGCGCCGCCCAAACGACGAAGCGCCTCACGGGCGCGCTCGTTATTGGGGTCAACCTGAAGCACCCGCTGTAAATATGCCCGCCGATCTTCCAGCGTATCCACCACCGACGCCATCCACATCAGCGCGGTAACGTTGTGCTTGTCGTTCAACAGTACTTGCTGAAGCAAGCGCCTCGCGGTCAGTTTGTCTCCGCTGCGGGCGGCATCTACACCCTGACGCAGCAGTTTCTTCAATATTTGGCTCGGCCAATCGACGCTCTCCCGAAGTTTGAACGGTTACCAGTATGAAGCTTTTTCTTATAATGTTACACGGGTCGGGTTATCGAGACTGATGACCA
>LMZS01000044.1 GCA_001567085.1 Chloroflexi bacterium OLB15 | reverse complement strand
TTTGCCATCTTACCAGCGGAGGGAGTGGGATTCGAACCCACGGTGCCGCAAAGCGACACGGTGGTTTTCAAGACCACTGCCTTAAACCGCTCGGCCATCCCTCCAAAGGACGAACGGCAGTATAGCATAAGCAGAATCACGGGTCAATCCTCGCGACAGCACTTTAAACCTAAATATGACTTGGCTTTGCTGGCAGAGTATTATTCCCTACAGTCTTAATGAGATTGACCTTCGAGGAAGAACGATGCAGCAATTATTTGAAGATGTTTTTTTGCTGGAAGGTGTCATTAACGGCCGGCCGCTTCAGCTTATTTACCTACAGGGCGAAAGCGCGTCGCTGCTTTTAGATACAGGTTGCTCAGGCGATCCTGAAGGGTTCATTTCAGCACAAATTCGCGAAGCTGGAGGCAATCCCGCTGCTTTACGCTGGATTGTTAATTCGCATACCGATCTCGATCATACCGGCGGCAATTACGCAATGAAGCAAATTGCGCCACAGGCAATATTGGCTTGCGGCGATGCGGATCGCGCTGCTTGTTCAGACCCCGCAGTACTCTATGGTGTTCGTTATGATGCCTACCGCAAAAATCACGGCATTTTTTATGATGCGGCAGGCAGGGATTGGATTATGCAGCAATGTGGCCAGCATATGCCTGTGGATGTCACGTTTACGCATGGGGAACATATTCGGCTTGCGGATGATTGGGAAATTGAAATTGTCGCGCTGCCTGGCCATGCAAAAGGGCATATCGGCCTGCTAGATAGCAAAAACAGCGCGCTTTATGGGGGTGATGCTATTCACGGGGCGGTGTATCTGGGGTTAGATGGAACACCCAAACTGCCGCCGACCTATCTGCATGTGGATGATTACCTGCACACGATTGATTTCATTGATCATCTGCCTATCGAAACCTATGTCGGCTGCCATTGGCCGGTGAAGCGCGGAATAGAAATCGCCGCATTTTGTGCTGAATCGCGCGATTTTGTCCATTATACCGATGCGCTGGTGCGCGAAGCGCTCACGCGTGAATGGTTGACGCTGCGCGAGCTTTGCCTTCAACTTGCGCCGCAGTTAGGCGGGTGGGAGCATGTTCCGGCGCTTGATCTGGAGCTGGCTTTTGCATTGAACGGGCATTTAGAAAGCCTGATAAAAGCCGGGCGGTTAGATGTTCGCCAGGATGAAACTGCTCAAGCGTTTACGCTGGTGATGACATGACCCGATTTGAAGTGACCGCTGCCGGTGAAACAATGCTTCGCTTAAGCGTTGATTCAGGGCAGCGGTTGGAAGCGGCGGAACGGCTGGATGTGGTTGCCGGCGGCGCAGAAAGCAACGTGCTGGCGGCGCTTTCGCGATTGGGCAGAAACTGCGGTTATTGCACCGCGCTGCCGAATAGCCCCTTAGGCTGGCGGGTTGCCAATGCGCTGCGCGAAACAGGCGTTGATTTACAAATGGTGCAGTGGAAACCGCAAGGTAGGGTAGGGCTGTACTTTATTGAATACGCAGAGCCGCCGCGCTCTATTCAGGTGATCTATGATCGTGCCGATTCTTGTGCTGCGGCGCTGTCGCTTGATTCAGCAGCATTAGAAATGCTGTGCGACACACGCCTGCTGCACATTACCGGTATCACGCCCGGCGTATCTGCTGGACTGCGTGAATTGACCCGGCAGGCATTTGCTAAGGCGCGGTCGGCGGGCGTGGCGATCAGCTTTGATGTGAATTATCGTTCACGGTTATGGTCAGTAGAAGAAGCCGCGCCGGTGGTACAGGAATTAGCGCAAGGGATTGATATTCTCTTCTGCAAAGAGGCAGATGCTCAAATGCTGTTTGGCTGCGAAGGGAATAGCCCTGAAATCGTGGCTGCCCTTGCTGGTAAAACCGGCGCATCTACTGTTGTGATGACGGTAGGCGAACGCGGCGTTTATGCCTGCCAAAGTGGGCAAGTGCTGCATCAGCCTGCCATGCCTGTAACCATCGTGGATCGCATTGGCGCTGGTGATGCGCTGGCGGCAGGGGTTTTGTATGGCTGGCTTGATGGCGATTTGCCGCGCGGCCTGCGCTATGGCACGGCTTTAGCGGCGCTGGCTATGGGGCAGTTTGGCGATATGGTGCGCACCAATATTCGTGAAGTTGAAAGCCTATTGAGGGCAGCGCAACCGCACATTCAACGCTGAGCGAAGCAACGGTATAATACACCCCGCGATTAAGGTTTACGTTACATGGATTTATCGAATGTGCTGTTGACGTTTGGCATGGTTGCCTACGTCGGCATCATCATTTTTGCCGCTAATAACGAAGCGATTAACCCGCAAGCCCCCCGGCTTTCGCGCCCGCTGCTATTCGGCGTGCTTGGGGCGATGCTGCTGTTCGCGCTGCTTATGCTGCAAGCGGCATTGTTCACCAATCTTGGTGCACCCGAAGCGCTTGGATCTGAGGTGATGCCCGCTGTTGATCCAAGCGCAGCGCTGATCAACCTGGTTATTACCGGGGTACTTGGATTAGCCGGCGCATGGATGTTGTGGTCAGTACACCCCCGTATGGCATTAAAACGTTTGCTTGGCAGCGGTACGGGCTTTGATCCTGAGTCGCCAGTCCATACGGCAGCAATCGTGCTAACGCTGGCGCTGTTGGTGTATACGCTGGGTAACCTGATCATTGGCGGCGGCTTAAGCGGGCTGGCTGAAGAGATGACTGAGAGCGGGGGCGTGGGAGTTGGTGAAACCCTGCTTAATCAAGTGCTGTGGGGGTTGGCGGCGCTGCTGGGCGTCGGGTTGTTTATCCGCAGATCGCCTGCTGGCGCGGCAGCGCGTTTAGGACTGCGCTGGCCTACGCTTCCAGATTTGATCCTTGGCGCGCTAACCGGCGTGTTGATGTACTTTGGAATTATCGCCATCACCGCTGTATGGATTGCGGCAGTTTCCCCGGAGCAGCTTGCGCAGCAAACCGCCGTTTCTCAGCTTCTAACCCAATCTTTTAATACGCTGCCGATTGCGTTGTTGGTCAGTATTGCGGTGGCGATTGGCGAAGAGTTATTTTTTCGCGGGGCATTGCAGCCAATTTTCGGACTTTGGATGACGACATTGTTTTTCGCTGCGCTGCATACGCAATACACGCTTACGCCAGCATCATTAGGCATCTTTCTGGTTTCGCTTGCATTGGGGCTGCTACGCCGCCGTACCAGCACATCTGGCGCGATTATCGCCCATTTTGTCTACAATTTTATTCAGCTTGCGTTGGCTATTCTGGTGTCTTCAGTATTGGGGGGGCAATGAGCAGGGTAGGTTGGCGAGTACTGCTGCTCTGGGGGGCTGTTCTGGCGTGCATGGCGACTTCTGCCATCGCGCAGGACAGCGCCACAAGCACCGCCCAAGCTGCTACTCAGCAGTTTACCACTCCATCCGTTATTCCGGATCTGCCTACCTTGACGCCTATTCCGACGGAAGCGCCGCCGACAGCGGTGCCTACTCAGCCGCCAACACGTGTACCCACTGCTACGCCGCAAATCGAAGGTGAACTTATTGCCGATCTTGGCGCGAGAATTGATTTCCCTGATGCGGTTGAATTCTTTTTGATGTTGGCAGCGCTACCTGAAGCAGATACGCGCGTTCAGCTTGAAATTGAAGCGGCAAGCCTGAATCAGTCGGTGATTGTGCAGGGCGTACTCGCAGATTTTCAACCTGAGGATGATGCTGAATCGCAGCGCCTGATCTATAACTGGCAGCCTGCGCCGGATAACGCGCCTGTGCTGTTCGACACCCTCACCTACCTCTGGACGGTTGAAGGTGAGGAAGCTGATAATATCGCTTCTGACAGGGTGGTTTTTACCGATCCGCGTGCGTCATGGATTACGACTACGATTGTTGATGGGCATCTCAGCCTTGTAACCGCAGAACGCTCGCGCTCGCGGCTGGCGTCCAATCTTGATCAGATTTACCGATTGTTACAGGCTGAGACTGGCGAATCCCCCGATCTTCGTTTCATCATTTACGAAGGTGGCATCCTGCCTGCCTGTGGAGATGAAGACGAGAACTGTGATGTATATCAGCGCAGTGGCTATATTCCGCTTGCCGCTTCTGACGGCCTTGAGCCTGATCTGACGCGATTATTGGTGAGCGCGTTTTACGCGCCAAAATGGGCGGATGCTGGCGTTCCCGATTGGTGGCTGGAAGGCTTCAGTCGGTATCTTTCGCCTGTTACGGCGTCGCAAATGCTGGCAGTATCGCAAACGGCTGAGCGGTCGGGGCTGACCTTTTCTCTGGATGAAATGGCAGTACGCCCTGTAAGCGCCTCTCAGCAGGCGCAGTGGGACGCGCAGGCTTACGGGATGGCGTTATATGTTTTTAGCCAGATCGGCCGGGAAGGTGTGTTTGAATTAGCGGGGATGCCTGAGCCAACCTTCGGTGAATCCTTCCAGTTGCTGACGGAACAGCGTCTAAATACCTTGATTCCCGGTTGGTCGCGCTGGATTTTTACCGAATTAGCACCTGTTGTTTACGGGTTAACACCGTATATGGCAGTAACTTCTACACCCTCAATCACGCCGACGCCTTCGTTAACCGTCACCCCAACATTCACGCTGACGCCGACTGCGACAGCAACCTATACTTTTACGCCAGATTTACGCACGCAAACCGAACCGCCAACGATCACCCCGCTGCCTTCCGCTACGGATAGCCCGCCAACTTCGACGCCGCGTTCGATGAGCGTGCTTTTGACGCCAGAGCCGCAATCTACAGCTGCAACGTCATTTGAGGGTGTAAATACGCGTATGATTGTGGCTGGCACGCTGATTTTGCTGATTATCGTCCTGATCGTGGCGTTTTTTCTTGAGTATGCGTCGGAGATAGACGCAGGAAATGAGCGGTCATGATTGACCTGTATACCCTTGATAAACCCGCGCTTGAAACATTATTGGCTGTATGGGATGAGCCGCGTTTTCGCGCCGATCAACTCTGGAATTGGTTATATGATCGCCGTGTTGCTTCGTTCGCTGAGATGACTAATCTGCCCATCCGTTTGCGCCAGCGGCTTGAAGCGGAGACGCAGTTAGGATCGCTGGTACTGGAAGATGAGCAGTCCAGCCATGATGGTACGGTCAAACGCCTTTACAGCCTACACGATGGGCAGTTTATCGAAGCGGTGTTGATGGAGTATGACGATGACCGCCGTACCGCTTGTATTTCTACACAGGCAGGCTGCGCGATGGGCTGCGTCTTTTGCGCTACCGGGCAAATGGGCTTTGCTCGTAATTTGACTGCCGATGAAATCTTTGAGCAGGCTATGCTCTATGCGCGTGATCTGGCGGCGCGGGGCGATCGCCTGAGCAACGTGGTATTAATGGGCATGGGCGAGCCATTCCACAACTACGATAACGCCATTCATGCCGTTCGCCGCCTGATGAGCGATCTTGAGCTTGGCGCGCGCCATATCACCGTGAGTACAGTCGGGCTGGTGCCGATGATCCGCCGCTTCGCTGATGAGGGGTTGCAGGTCAAACTGGCGATCAGCTTACACGCGGCCACAGATGAAGAACGCGGCGCGCTTTTGCCCGTTAATCGCAAATATCCGCTGCGTGAATTGATATCTGCCTGCCGTTATTACACCGATAAATCAGGGCGCCGAATTTCCTTTGAGTGGACGCTAATTCAGGGGGAAAATGATACGCCGGAGCAGGCTGAAAAATTGGGACAGCTGCTGCGCGGCCTAAACTGCCATGTGAATGTGATCCCGCTTAACCCCACAACGGGTTATGGTGGTCACCCTTCAGCGCAGGGACGCATTCAACAGTTTATCAATATTTTAGGTGAACACGGCATCCCCGCGACGGTACGTATTCGTCGGGGCATTGACATTGATGCTGGCTGCGGTCAGTTGAAGTCGAAAGTTTTAAAGCGCCGCGCCGCGCACGCTGCTTCTTTAGAGGATACGCTGCCCGAATAAGCTGGACGCCAGTTCAACCGCTACTTGCGCGGTGCGATTTTGTGTATCCAGTATCGGATTGATCTCGACAATATCCAGCGAGTGTACGCGGCCATCATCGGCCAGCATTTCCATCAACAGATGTGCTTCGCGCAAGGTTAACCCGCCAGAAACGGGGGTGCCAACGCCCTGCGCTACCTGCGGGTCTAGCGAATCCATATCAAAGCTAACGTGAATAGCATCACGATCTTTCATCGCGCTCAATATGCCGCGCACGATTTCTGCCATGCCACTTTCATCAATATCGCGCATAGTACGAATGATCGCGCCGCTAGCCGACATATTGATTTTTTCCTGAGAATCCAGATCGCGAACGCCGATATAAGCAAATTGCGAGGCGCTTAATGGCTCTGAACGCAGCAGAAGCGGCGGCGGACAAAGCCCGATGAGCGAGGAAATCACCATGCCATGCACGTTACCAGATGGCGTAGTAAACGGGGTGTTAAAGTCGCCATGCGCATCCACCCACAGCACGCCCACATTGGGGTAAACATCGGCGGCGGCAGAAACACTTCCCAGCGAAATGCTGTGATCGCCGCCTAAGATAATGGTCGTTTCACCTGCGCGTAGCGAATCGCGCACCTGATGATAAACATCGGTGCAAACCCGCACGATAGAATGCACATTATGAGCCAGTCCATCTATCGGGTCGTCGTCAATTTCTTCGACTACCGGCGCGTAAATATTTCCGCCATCGGTGACGGTATAACCCAGCGCTTCAAGTTTGCTTTGCAGCCCTGCATAACGTACCGCAGATGGCCCCATATCCACACCGCGCCGCCGCTGACCAAGATCCATAGGCACACCATAAATGCGTACCGGCGCTAAATTTGTTGATTGCATATGATTATGCTCCGGAGTTAGTCAGTAAGGCGCGCAAGGCGGCGGCCAACCACCACCAGCCCGATACTCAACAGATACAAGGTTAATAAAGGGCCCATCACCAGCATCATATTCACTGGATCAATTGTAGGCGTAATCATCGCGGCGGCAACCGCAGAGCCGACAATGGCGACGCGCCAGTTTTTTTAAGAGAACGGTCGCCTGTACCAGACCGAGCAGGGACAGGACGAAGAATATCAGCGGCGTTTCAAAGGCCACTCCCATCCAGAACAGCAGCGCAGTTACAAACCCTAAGTAACGCTCTGCCGTCCATTGTGGGTTGAACAGGTCGGGCATGAAATTATCGAAAAATCCGATGGCCGGAGGGATCAGCAGAATCCATGTGAATAGTACGCCGATGATAAACAGCGCAAAAATCGCGGGCAGCGCCGTCAGCAGATAGCGGCGTTCTTTATCGGTCAGGCCGGGTAGAATGAACATCAGCACTTGATAGGTGATCACCGGAATGGCGAGGATGCCACCAACCATAAGCGCCACCCTGAAAAATGACACCACTGAGTCAGTTGGACCAAGCGCAATGAATTGGTTATCAGCCCCGTAGGGTTGTCTCAGGATATCGAGGACCTGGGGCGCAACCAGCATACCAATGAAAAAGCCTATAGCAACCGCAAGCGCTGTTTTGACCACCCGCGAACGCAGTTCATTCAGATGATCCAGAATAGACATGCGCAGTTCTTGATCGCCCGGTTCGGTGGGAGGCGGCGATGGAAGTGTTGGCGGCGCTGGCTTCTTCACCTGCTGGGTCATGATCGTTAGGCTTCTTGCCCGGAAGTTGTTGTGTCGGCGTTACGGAGTTGTGATAAAACGTCGGGCATATCGGCTAGAGAGCCGAGGACACCGTTAATAAAACCGGGTGATCCATCGCCGCCGAAAAGCTTTGCCAGTTCTACTGCTTCGTCAATAGCGACGCCCACAGGTGTGCGACCATCTATGCCAAATTCGTAGATGGCGATGCGTAGGATATTGCGATCTACAATCGCAACCTGATCAAGCGGGAATTCCGGCGCCAATTTCTGAATCACCGCGTCAATACGTTCCTGATTTTCGCTTACACCTTCAACAACCCACTGAACGTGTTCGCGTATTGTCTCTATGGGCTGGCGCTCGCTAAGATGCCGCGAAAGGATAAATGCCGCCAGATGATGCCCGCTGTCCGCTTCATAAAGCACTTGCAGAGCAATCCGGCGCGCCATACTGCGATCATCACTAGATGGGAAATCGGTGATGTCTAGTTCTTCAGAGTCGAGATCGGGTGAACGCTGCACCATACAAAAACCGCCCTTTAATTCACGCGATTGTAGTGTACAGCAAGCCGTTCTCTTTGACTATGTTGCGATGGAGTGGCTAATCTTGTGCGCCGGTTAACTGGCGGCTTTCGGGCTTGGGAAGAGTAGGTAATTCGTCGCCTGCGCTGCCCTCATCCTGCGCGACGAAGTAATCAAAATACCACTGATTCAGACCCGCGCACAGCTCCGCGCTGATCAGGAAGATTGAAGCGATCAGGTACGCCCAGAATAACAGGATGATGCCTGTTGCCAGCGTGCCATAAACGAACTGGTAATTGGCCATGTTGGTCAGATACCAGCCGAACGCAAATTTGGCAATTTCCCAGAGCACCGCGCCAAATAATGCCGCTGGCCAGATTGCGTCCCAGTGCATGCGCCGCGCCGGGACATAGCGAAACAGTAGAATGAAGATCAGCAGATTTAACCCTATTGGCAAAAATAGCGCGCCAATGGTTAGCCAGAAGCTGCCTTGTACGAATAATAGGGATGAAAGCAGGCGGATCACCGCTGAGCTGAGGAAAGAGAGCAGCAGCAGCCCCAGCAGCGCGAAAGCCATGATGAGCGCGGTCAGCCGAGCCCGCCAGATGTTGCGAATTGGGGTTTGGAAGATCGCATCTAGCGCGCCAGTGATGCCGGAAAATAAGCCTAAGCCAGACCAACCAAGACCGATGAGCGCCACCAGAGTGAATGATCCGCTTTGTTCCAATGCCTGCTGAACGTTAATTTGAATGAGGGAGAGCGCATCGGTTGCTGATGGCGGCAAGAGCGCGGCTAGCCCTAGCGCAATTTGCTGTTCGGTTAATGCCGTGCCAACCAGACGGCTAACCCCAACCGCGATAAGCAAAATCAATGGAAAAAGTGAGAAAAGCGCGTAGTATGCCAGTGAAGTTGCCCGGGTGCCGCCATGCGCGAGGAAATTCATAAATGCGCGAAAGAATACGAAAGGCAGCGCCTGAGTTGAGGGGCTAAAACTGCTCCAACGGGTGTTCAATCGCTGCTTCAGCGGCGCAATATACTCATTTAGCTGGCGGCGCAATGAAACCTCATCGGAATTTGCCATTCAGCACCTCAAATCCGAATGTCTTTTATGTCGCCTACTGTAACATAGGTTACACTCATAGCGTATGGCGATGAATACCGATCACGAGGCTCAAGGATGAATGTCAACGTACAGGAAATTTTAGTCCTGCTCGGACCCGGAAGTGGCGACTTGGTCTGGAATATCATGATTTACGCCGTGTTCTTTTTGGCGTTAATCTCGCTTCTGCTGATGCCTGATAAAAATCTGCTGCCAACGCTGCTGGTGGCAGGGGTTATGTTTGCCGCAGTGGTAGCAAAACTGAGCTTGTCAGTTGGTTTTGGGCAGCGCCCCATTCTAAAAGAGTGCGAATTTGGCATGTTGATCATTAACATCGTCATGTTCATATTCCCGCTGCTGGCAGCAGGCATCTTACGCGCAAAGAAAAAGGCGAAAGTGGTTATCCCGCTGATTCTTTGTGCTATAACGGGGTTTCTGTTTTTCTTCCTCTACTGGCTGCTGGTGCAAAATGTGCAATGCCCTATGTGGGCATAAGCTTCTTGCCCTATTTTTTAGTGCCAGCTGCGTTAAGCAGATTCAATCTGCGTTCGGATAAGCATTGGGCTTATCCGAACGCGCAGTTCCTACCGTCCCATTGCAGGGTGGCTAAAGACGGTAGGAATTTGCGATCATGGTGATCTGTATCGCCAACCGGTAATGGCGATGCCTGTAATTTCTAGCCAGCGTGCCTTCACACATCCCATCCCTCATGACGCGGGAGAGGGGGAGATGATTGGGCTGGGGAACACCTCTGATTTCTATTCTTCATACTGTACCCACAATTCCGAACCGTCCGTCCATAGATGAACCGTGCCATCGGATGTGGAATAAAGCGAGACGCTACCCAATAGCGACAATGTTTGTGGCGAAGGGTTATCGCGCTGACTGGTCGCGCTGTGCTGGACAATCGCTATTTGTGGTTGCAGCATAGTTATGATTTGTTCGTCTAGCATATGCTCAGAGGCAGGATGCGGCACTTGTAAGGCCGTCACTGGCGCGAGTAAGCCTGCTTCAGCAAGATGGCTAAGTTCGGCGTTGGTTATGTCTCCGGGAAGCAGCACAGAAATATCGCCATAATTAACTCGCAGCACCAGCGCAGAGGCATCAATACTATCCCCAAGTTCAGGTGTAAAGGCGGGGTGCAGCACCTCAATAGTGACCCCATCGCTTAAAGTGATTCTTTGACCCATTTGCAAGGCTTGGATGTTCGCGCCGCCTATGGTCAGCAGCGATTGCCACGTGTCGCTGAGGTTAGGCTGCCCATTGGTGAGTAATGCCCCGAAAGTGTAACGGCTGAGCACATCGGGCAGCGCGCCGATATTTGCGGTATCGGGCTGGGTGGCAAACACCATCTCAAGCTGCTGATCGTGATAAGGCAATCTATCGCCTATAGCTGTGAGTAAACGTGAAGGCATATCGCCACCATCAATCAGAATATGCGCTCCCCCCGGCGTTTGCAGAAGAATGGCATTTTTCCCTTCCATATCCAGAAATCGGATATGAAGGTTACCATCGGGCCGGCTGCGAATATCTGCGCCCATCAGCACAAGGACGCAAACAGCGGAAAAGGCTGCTGCTGAATAGACAGCGCGCGATCTGATCGTCGTTATAAAACGTTGATACCATGCGGGTTGAGCGGCAGACATAATGCTCCAGCCTATCCAGATGACGAAATACAGGGTAATCAGCGAGGGGCTGATGTTGATCGAAATTTCTGCAAAGGGCAGGTTGGCGGCTGTTCTGGCAGCGTTGGCCGTCCATATCAGTAAAACACCAGCACACCAGAACCAGAATTGGGCGAATGTTGGCGCTAAGCCGGTTGTAATCAACCCCAATACGCCAAATAGCATGATCGCGGGTTGAACAGGCACGACCAGCAGATTGATGATCGGCGCAATCAGCGAAACTGTGCCGAAGTACAGGGCAATTACCGGCAGGGCGGCGGTTTGTGCAGCAAGGGTTGCTGCCAGCGGCTCGATTGCCAGAACGCTGAGCGAGGCGATAGGGGCAGGCAAATGATTTGTAACGCGGCTTAACGTGGTTGCAATCGGAACTGCAAACTGTGATAGCGCCAGCACCGTGAAGAAACTGAGCTGCCAGCCAACATCCCACAGCGCCAGCGGGTCAAACGTGGTGAGTACGATTAACGAAAATGCCAGTGATGCGGGGATGAAGGTTTTTCGGCGCAGCGCCGTGCCGGCAATCAACAGCACGCTCATAAATGCCGCCCGCAAAACAGCCGCGCTTGCGCCAGCTAGCAGCGCGTAGATCAACACCGCCACGACGCTGATAACGGCTGCGGGAATGCGTGGGAAGCGCAGGCGATTCAACGTTGCTTGCACCGCCCCGGCAACCACGATCATATTGAATCCGCTAACAGCAAGCACATGCGCGATGCCAGCCGCGCTAAATGCATCGCTGACGGGTGGCGCAATTCCGTTTTCGTCGCCGAAAAGGATAGCGATCAACAGCCCCGCAGCAGGCTCGGGCAGCGCCGCGTTAATAACGCCGCGCGCTGTGTTTCTCATCTGGCTGAGGCGCGTGGCGAGGTTAGCCGCTGGCGGGGCGATGGATTCAATAGCGGCGTTGGTTAGAATGCCACTGATCCCCTGTCGTTGTAAGTAATCAGCATAAGAGAAGCGATCAGCGACAAATGGGCTGATCAAACGCCCTGTAACGCGTACCTGCTCGCCCTGCATTACCCGCGTGGTAAGCGGCGCACGAACTAGCACCGCGCCTGAGAGCGGGCTACTTACCCCTTCCTGCAAGATAGAGTCTACATTCAGGCGAAACTGGTAATGATTTTCGGCAAGCTGCGGCTCTTCACCAACGATGCCAGCCAGTGTTAGCCCGCCGCTGTCATTTAACTGCGCTAGCTGGCTATCTTGCGGAATGAGCGAAAAGCGCAGTCCGGCTATTGCGAACGCGGCGAGTGCCAGCAGCGGCCATCGCCAGCCGCCGCGAAAGAGTATCGCTGCGATGAATGCGCCAATCCCTGTAACAAGCCAGATGGCCGGCGAAAGTGTTGGATACGCGGCCGCAAGCAGCAGGCCAGCCGCCCAGCCGAGAGCTAGATAAACAAGCCGCATTGTGGTTGAACGATGGGAATATAAAACACGGCAGCGGGTGGGCTGCCGTGTTGACGAGGCAAGAGGGGGTTATTCGGCTTCTTTGGCGGCTGTGCTGTTCGGAACATCAAAAGCACTACGCGCATATTGCGATGTTTGTGCTGGTGAGCTAGTACGGCTGATAGACGCTGGTTTTTCGCTGGATGCAACTTTGTTGATACCATTGCGAACGATGCCTAGCACCTTGGTTAGCTGGTTTTCGAGATCGGAGAGCTGATCCATGATGTACTGGTCAGCATCCCGCGTAACTTCTTCCGCTTCCTGGCGTGCTTCTTCAACAATATTGACTGCCTGGCTTTTGGCCGCCTGAACAGTAGCTTCGCGTTCAACCAGTTGGTCGCCACGTTCGCGGGCTAGCTGCACTAGCCGCGCCGCTTCTTCATTAGCCTGTGCTAGAATGCGGTCACGCTGGGCAAGCACGCGGGCTGCCTTTTCAATCTCCTCAGGGATCGAAATGCGCATCTGGTCAATAATTTCCAGCGCACGCTCTTCATCTATCAGCGTGAGTTTGGTTGCTGGTACGTGGCGGCCTTCATCAATCAGTTCTTCCAGTCTGTCAACCAGATGTTGAATATCCATTGGGTGCTGCTCCTATGCTTGTTCCGGTAAGCGAGGGATGGCTAATTAGCGTCATCCTTTAGGGCTGCGAAACGTATCGTCAATGCTTTCGCCACGTGAGGGGGAACCATTGAAGAGACGTTTCCTCCCAGATCAGCTATTTCGCGAATTGTGCTTGAACTAATTGCGATGTGATTTTCATCCGTCATAATGCTGACAGTTTCGATTTCCGGCGCAAGTCGTTTATTTGCCAATCCCATCCGAAATTCAAACTCAAAATCGGAAAAAACCCGCAGACCACGAACGATAGCGCGCGCGCCTACTGCCTTTGCATAGTCTACTGTAAATCCAGAGAATTTAGCAACGTGTATGTTTGGAATAGGCGCCAGCGCGATTTGTGCCAGTTGCAGGCGTTCATCAACATTGAAAAGCAAGTTTTTACGGGGCAAATCGTATACCCCGACGATCACCTCATCGAATATGCGGGAAGCCCGTATCGCAATATCAATATGCCCGTTATGAATCGGGTCGAACGAACCGGGATAAACCGCCTTAACCGCCATAGAATTACTCCATTGATAGGTTAGCTGAGGTCACTGCGTTCATCCCGAAGCATCTTTACGCGCTGTGCCAGCAACCTGTGTTGTGGTTGGGAAAGAGTAATATCTTCTTCGTAAATAGTGCGTGCTTCGCGTTGAGCCAGTTCTACCAGTTCGGGGGTCATAGCCTCCATCATCTGGAAAACGGGTTGCCCGCTTTGACGCGTGCCGACCAGATCGCCGGGGCCGCGTAATTTCCAGTCAATTTCCGCAAGTTTGAAGCCATCGTTAGTTTGCTCCAGCGCGCGTAAACGGTTTTGCGCCAATGCCTGATCAGAGTCACTGACAAGGAAGCAGAACGATTCCAGCCCGCCGCGCCCGACACGCCCTCTGAACTGATGCAGCGAAGCCAGCCCGAAGCGGTTGGCGCCATTGATCACAATCACGCTGGCGTTGGGAATATCTACACCGACTTCGGCGACGGAGGTGGTTACCAGCAAGTCATATTCATGCTCGCGGAAGGCGGTCATGATCGTATCTTTTTCCGCAGGCTTCATGCGGCCATGCAGCAAGCCGACGCGATAGCGGAAATAGACCTGTTTCAACTGCTCGAAGGCTTCAACCGCCGATTCTGCTTCAATGGACTCCGAAGCTTCAACCAGCGGATAGACGATGAATGCTTGCTGCCCTTCGTTCAGCCGCGCTTTAACAAAATCATGCACGCGTTCCAGCGCGGTTTGATCGACCATCCGCGTTTTGACGGGCACGCGACCGGGCGGCATTTCGCTGATCACCGAAAGGTCAAGGTCAGCATACAGCGTAAGCGCCAGCGTGCGTGGAATTGGCGTTGCCGTCATCACCAGCAAATGGGGATTGCTGCCTTTGCCCCGCAGTAGGCCGCGCTGCTCAACGCCAAAACGGTGTTGTTCGTCAATCACCGCAAAACCGAGATTGGCGAAATTTATGCCCTGTTGGATCAATGCGTGGGTGCCGATGATGATATGGATGCTGCCGTTGGCTAATCCCTCATAAATGGCGTCACGCTGCGCCTGTGGTGTAGAGCCGGTCAGCAAAGCAACGTTTGGCTTTTGCTCAGTGGGAATCGCCGCCAACGCCCGCCCTATAGAGTGAAAGTGCTGTTCTGCCAGAATACTCGTAGGCACCATGATGGCCGACTGTTTGCCGTTCAGAAACGCGATGGCAGCGGCGGTGATGGCAACGGCAGTTTTTCCGCTGCCCACGTCACCTTGCAGCAGGCGATTCATGGGGACTTCGCGCGCGATGTCGGCGCGGATATCGGCGATGGATTTTTGCTGAGCGCCGGTTAACGCATAGGGGAACATCGCTGCGGTGATCGCTTGTAAGTCTTCATCGCTGATATGAAGCGGCTGTGCTGGTTCAGACTGCCATATGCGGCGGTTATCCAGAATAGCGAGCTGCATGAGCAGCAGCTCATCGAAAACAAATCGCCGCCGCGCATGATGCAGATGATCCCAGCTTTCAGGGAAGTGAAGGTTGCGATAGCTCCAGCCCAGATCGCCCAATTCTGCGCGATCCAGCGTGGTTTCAGGAACGTAATCTGGCACCTGTTCTGACCAGTATTCGATGGTGCGCTTCATCAACTTACGCAGGCTTTTTCCATTTAAGCCTTCGGTGAGAGGATAAACTGGCACGATGCCGATCGTTTTCAGGTCGTCTACGTCTAGTAAATCCCAGTCGGGGTTGGTGAGTTGAATGCGCCCACGAAACTCGGTGGTATCACCATGCAGCACTAACTGCGCGCCGGGGCGGATCGCCTGCATCAAATAGTGCTGGCTGAAGAACGTAACGCCGATGGTCGCCGAACCGTCATCCACTACCATGAAGAAATCTTTGCGTCCGCGCTGGCCGATACGTACTTCGGTGTGTTTAACCGTGCCGATAACCGTGACCGTTTTGTTGGCTTCAAGCCGGCTGATCAGGCTGATTTGCGTGTAGTCATCATAACGACGCGGCAAAAAGGTGAGCAGATCATTGATGGTATGAATACCTAAACGTTGTAACATCTCTTCTTTGGACGGGCCAACCCCGCGTACTACATCTACGCTGGAGTTCAGGCCGCGCAGTAAGTCAGAGGCTTCTTCAGCGCTCATTTCCCGGCGTGGTGCGCGCGGCGGCCGGGCAAGGCGGGGCATCTCTGGCAAATCGGGATGTGAAGCGCCGCTGCGAAATTCCATCGCGTCAAGGTTGCTGAAATCGCCGCGTGTATCTCCCCCACCTTCGCCTTCGGAACCTTGGCGCTGCGGGCTGCCTTTTTGGTTCTGGCGGCTCTGGCCTTGATCGTGCTTCTGGCTATTTTGCGGGCGTTGCTGGCGCTGCTCGTCTCTTGGCTGGTTTGAATCGTGTTTCTTGCCTTCATGCCGCTTCTGCTCCGGACGTTCGCGCGGTGGCGCGGGAGCGTCGTTTTGCTGAGAGGGCTGATTCGGCGTTGGATTCGGTGGCGGAGCAGACTGTACACGTTGTGCCCACGCTGCTGCTGCTTCAATTGCTTCGGGAGGGGCAGGTACGCGCCCGGTGATGCGTCCCATCATATATTCAATAGAACTGCTGCGGTTGTCTCGAAGCTGATCGGCTTCATAGCGTTGCAACAGCGCGGTAAGCTCGTCCACAAGCGCATGATGCTCTGGCTTCCGTGCCTGTGTATGCGCTTGCTCTGCCCAACGGACGCTGAAGGCAGACAGACCACCATCTACGGCGGTGTTCTGAAAGCCCTTTTCACGCTCAAGTTTTAGAATTTTGACCAATGTTTCAAGTGCGGATGGCATAGGTAGAAGTTAACTCTTCCAGGAAGCGCTAACCGGAACGACGCCTAGCCCATTCGGGCCGATATGAGTGCCGATAGCCGGATTAATGCGAACGATAAAGGTCTGATCGGGCGGCGCGATATCTTTGAGCCTCTCTTTGATAGCATATGCGCCTTCAATATCAATGCCGTATAGAACTACCAGTCTATCTAGCGGCGCATGAGCGTGTGCGGCGTTGATCAATTCATCAACAGCGCGGCTAAAGGTACGTACTTTGGCCAGCGATTTGACTTCACCATCCTCAACTTTGAGGATGGGCTTGATTTGCAGCAGCGTGCCGATGCCTGCCGCTGCCCAGCCTACGCGACCGCTGCGGTGTAAAAATTCCAACGTGCCAAGCGCGGCATAAACTCTGGTTGCATCACGCACACGGGTAATCGCATCAATAACTTGCTGAACATCACCCGTTCTTTCAGCCGTTTCAGCGCCGATTACGACAGGCCAACCCAGACCTGTAGTGGTGGATAAGCTGTCAATCAGGGTATAGCGGTCAGATGGCAGTTTCTGCGCTGCCAACCGGAAGGCATTGTACACACCGCTGAGCTTTGCCGATACGGTGACAATGAAGATATGATCGCACTCTTCTGCAACCTGCATGATCGCTTTTTCACACAGGCTGGGCGGCATGGCCGAAGTTGTCGGAAATGGCCGGATATTTTGCAGCTTATTGTAATATGCTTCGCGATGCAGTTCTTTTTCATCGTCAGCAAAGCTGCTGCCGTCGTAATTCACAAAAACTGGCACTACCGTAATCTGATGTTTTTCTAAAAGGCTTTCGGGAATATCGGCGGTGCTGTCTGTAATAAAGCGAATTTTCTTAAAGGTCATCGTGAGCATCCATTTCTTGTTTTTCGATGATGGCTAATCCTATTGCATCAGTGCCAATGAGTGCCGCAAGCGAAGCCCCATATACGGCAGTCGGAAATACATGATCTGGCGTTTCAACTTTCAGCCGTTCCAGCAGGCTTTTGCCAGTGTCAGAAGTTTGAGCCTTTGACTGCAAAATTACTGCGTCCGCAATCTCTGCAAATTCTATCGCAAACTCGACCAATCGTTCTACCGCTTGTGCGCGCGTTTTTGCTTTTTCCATTGCCGCAAGCTGCCCATTTTCGACGGTCAGCAACGGCTTTACCCCCACCATTGCCCCAAGAATAGCATGGGATGGCTCTACGATACGGTTCTCAAATATGAACGACGTGTTCTCAACATAATAGATGCTGTAGGTGCGTTCAACCGCGGTGCGTAGTATGCGGGCAATTTCTTCCAGCGATTCGCCTGCATTTACAAGCTCTAGCGCCAGTTCTACAAGCATTGCCTGACTTGCAGAAATTGTTCGCGAATCGATCACCATGATCGGACAATGGCTCACCTGTAATGCGCCTGCCTGCGCATTTGACCAGCTTGGTGAAATTCCGCGAGAGGCGTGTATGGAAATGATGCCATCTGCGGTTTCGGCGATCTTGGCATACGCATTCGCATAGTCAGAAACAGAGGGTGGGGACACCTTCGGCGCATGTTGAACCTTGCGCATCAGGTTCAATGCTTCATCAATGTTCAGGTCAATATTTTCGCGATACTGTTGACCGTCAATGGTAATTCGATTGGGCAATACAGTGACCGGCAACGACTTGCTGCCGGGAAACACACTGTAAGTTGCAAAGCTATCAGTGACGACGGCGATAGTTGACCGGTTAGTCATTACTCGACGCTAATGATGTAAGGATAGAGGGCTTGCCCCCCATCAACGATTTCAAACTCAAGTTTGGGATGCAGCGCTTGCAGATGTTCAACTAACTTTTCTGTTTCGCGCTGGCTGGAATCACTGCCAAAATATACGGTGATTCGCTCGTGGCGGTCAACATTTGCTTTTGCCAGCAGATCAGCGGCCACTAATGCCATATCATCGCCCGCAGTGACCAGATTATCGTTGATCAGGCCAATGATCTGCCCGGCCTCTATCCGCACATTGCCAAGATCAACATCGCGGGTGGCATATGTGAGTTCGCAAGTGGTAATGTGGGAGAGGGCAGAGGTCATTGCTTCGGCCACTTCATGCAGCTCGCAGTCGCCACTATCACACAAGTTGGCATATTCAAACATGGCAGCGATACCCTGCGGGATGAAGTAGCTAGGCACAACATGCACCCGTTTGCCGCTGCCAGCATGTTCCGCCGCCTGCTTGGCTGCCAGTAGAATATTCTTGTTATTAGGCAGCAGAATAATATCTTCGTTGGGCAGCGCGCTGATGGCATTCTGGAAATCGCCGATGCTGGGGTTCATCGTTTGCCCGCCAGAAATGACGTGGGCGGCGTTGAACTGCTCGGAGAAAACACGGCGTAAGCCATCGCCATTGGCAACGGCAATCACGGCAACGCCTTGAATATCTGTACGTGGCGCGGCCGCCTTATTCTGAATTTGCCGGGTTTGCACGTAGTCTTCATACTGGCGCTGCATATTTTCGACAACGATATCATCAAGCGCCGCGCCGGATTGAATGGCGTAATTCAACGGTTCGCCGGGATTATGGACGTGCACATGCACTTTGATCAGCTTATTATCGCCAACCACCAGCGTTGACCAGCCCATTGCCTGAATGTCGCGGCGAACTTGATCAATGTTGAGTTCACTTCCGCGCATCAGGAACTGGACATCGTAGCCATAGCCAAGCTCATCTTCTGGCACGAGCGCATCTTCCCAGCTTTCGGCTTTTTCAGGCACTTCCACTTCGAGCAAGGGGGCGCTTAAATCCTTGCCGCACAGCGCGCGCAGCATCCCCTCGAAGATATAGACCAGTCCTTGACCGCCAGAATCGACGACTCCAGCTTTTTTGAGTAAGGGCATCATTTCGGGGGTGCGACGCAGCGCAGCCCGGCCAGCAAAGACCATGCGTTTGAGCAGCACGATCAGATCGGCGTTTTGCTGGTAATTTTTTTCGACGGCCATTGCCATATGCCGCGAAACGGTCAAAATAGTGCCTTCTACCGGTTTTTCGACGGCTTTATAAGCATATTCAACCGAAAGTTTACAGGCTTCCGCGAAAGCCTGCGCGGTGATCCTTTCATGCTGTTCAAGGGCTTTTGCCGTACCTGCGAATATTTGGGAAAGGATCACGCCAGAGTTGCCGCGCGCACCTTTAAGCGCGCCTTCGGCAATTGCGTGGCTTAGTTTACCGACATGGGTTTCTTCTAACTGCGCAATTTCAAGATAAGCGCTGCGCATCGTCAGATGCATATTTGTGCCGGTATCCCCATCTGGCACCGGGAATACATTCAACCGGTTGACGGTATCACGGTTGTGCTCTAACCATTGAAGGCCAGCGCCAAAAAGCTGTTTGACCAGATAGCCATCAGCCATCATATTTGCGTTGTCGCGGAATACTTGACGTGTAATCATAAAGACACCTCAGGGAAATAAATCCGGTGGGCGCGGGCCGGTGTACGCCCTTGTTTCTGAAGGAGGGCTATGGTAGCATCACCAACCGGTTTGTACGTAGAAGTGAGAGTAGAGGCAATAAGATGGCGGTTTGTGAAATCTGCGGGAAGAAGCCCCAGTTTGGCAACCAACGCAGCTTCTCGATGCGGGCGACGCGCCGCAAGTTCAACCCGAATATTCAGCGCGTCCGTGTTTTTGAAGGCGGGCAGTACGTGCAGAAGAACGCCTGCACAAAATGCATTAAGACAATGGCGAAACTCTAAGCTTAGGTCTTCGCAACCAACTTTTAGAAAATCGCCGGCAAACGCCGGCATTTTCTTTTCACAACGCCTTTTGCAAAAACAAACTGTCAAAATACTTATGCCTCAAACAGAAAAGCCGCCGTATTGTAATAAACTTCTACGAGAAGGGCGACGGCTGATTTGCCACTGAATGGCCTGCTAAACAGTATTTCCCCTATTTATACCACTAAACAGCCTGATGTTGGTGTGTCAAAACCTTTTTACTTAGTGCTCTCGCCGCAGTTCCTCATCATTTTCGCCGCGATCTCATTGATCCTGCGATGCGTTAAAACTGTGCCGCGCTAACACCTGTAGCTGCGCTCTCCTTGATCAGGGGGTAAATTCCTCTAACGGCAAGCCTACTTTGCGCATATAAAGCGGCGACGATATGAAATTTCTTATCGCCGCCGCAGTATGGCTGGAAAAATCGTAGGTTAACGGGCGTGCTGCTGCACGCCCGTTCCGCGTATTAGGCTATGCTGCTTTCCTTCGACCAAGATCGATCACCTTCAGACCTTCGATCACCCAGAACATCAGCGAAGCCAGCGCCACTGAGATCAGCATTTCCTTCAGGCCTACCGGATATGTTTCGAATATCCCCTGAAGGAAGGGGATGTAAATGACGGCGAACTGAAGAATAGCGGTTATAAGTACCGCCCACAGCATGAGCATGTTCTTCTTGAACCACACCTGGAAGAGCAGCGTTTTATCTCCCGCGTGGATGGCGACCACATGGAATAACTGCCCTAGCGCCAGTACGGTAAAGGCGATGGTACGCGGTAGGCGTTCTGCGGCGTCCAGAATGGTCAGCGTTTCTTCATGTGCATTTTCTTCGTTGGCTTCCAGCAGGCTCACCCGTTCCTCTGTTGAAAGGTTGTCCCAGTTTGTGGGGGCTGCCCCTGCCAGTTCTACAAGCTGGTTGGTGGTCAGGTACTCGATGCCTAACGTGTGGCTGAGCGGGTTCAGATTGTGCGCGGCATGGCCGTAAAGGAACGCGGCAAGTGTGAGCACTGCCAGAAGCGCAGAGCGGAAAATGATGCGCGTTCCCATGCCGCCAGCAAAAATGCTCTCGTCCTTCGGGCGCGGTTGGCGATGCATTAAGTCGGGTTCAGGCGGCTCAAAGCCTAGCGCGATGGCGGGCAGGCCGTCGGTCAGCAGGTTCACCCACAAAATCTGGATAGCCAGCAAGGGAACCGGCAAGCCAATCAGAATACCGACGAACATTACCAGAATTTCGCCAATGTTGGAGCTAAGCAGGAATAACACAAATTTGCGGATGTTGTCGTAAACGAGACGGCCTTCTTCTACGGCGGCCACTATTGAGGCGTAGTTGTCATCCGTTAAGACCATATCGGCAGCGCCCTTGCTCACTTCAGTGCCGGTGATGCCCATCGCTACGCCGATGTCTGCCTGCTTCAAGGCCGGGGCGTCATTCACGCCGTCACCAGTCATGGCGACAACTTCGCCTTCAGATTGCAGTACTTTGACCAGACGCATCTTGTGTTCTGGCGAAACACGGGCAAAGACGGCGGTCTTGTGTGTCGCTTCCTTAAGCTGCTGATCGCTCATCTGGTCAATTTCGGTACCGGGTACGGCTTTCTGCGTGGCGTCTATGATGCCAAGATCGCGGCCAATAGCTTCAGCGGTCAGCGCGTGATCGCCAGTAATCATGATTGAGCGAACGCCGGCACTTTTTGCGATTTGAATAGCGGCTTTAACTTCAGGGCGCGCAGGATCAACGATGCCTACCAGACCGATGAGGGTGAGATCGCGCTCAATTTCCGGCGTTATTTCTGCCGGTACGCTTTGCCAGGGGCGATACCCGACGCCGATGACGCGCAGCCCCTGGCTTGCCATCTCGTCAATTTCCGCTTGCCAGAGCTGACGCCGTTCGTCGCTCAAGGGTTTTACACCGTCGGGCGTATGTTCCTTTGTTGCCCAGCTTACCAGCCGATCTGGCGCGCCTTTGGTAATAGCGACATAAGGGGTTTCGGTAAACAAGTAGCGCTGATCGGGGTTGAGCAGTTGATGAATAGTAGTCATCGCTTTACGCTCGCTGCTGAAGGGAAGCTCAGCAACACGGGGCAGATCGCGCTCCAAAGCTTCGCGCGACCAGCCTACTTTTTCTGCGGCAACGATGAGCGCGCCTTCGGTAGTATCGCCCACAACTTTCAGCTCACCACTGTCGGCGCCTTCCAGATAGGCATCGGTGTTGAGGGTCATTGCTTTTAAGAAACGCGCGACCTCATTATCAGCGCTGGGATCAAGCGGGGCATCGTTCTCGAAACGGAAGTTGCCGTCCCTGCTGTAGCCAACGCCGGTGATACGCACGTCATCGTGACCGGGCAGCGCCAGCAGCACAGCGGTCATTTCATTCTTAGTCAGCGTCCCCGTTTTGTCGGTGCAAATGGTGGTTACTGAACCAAGCGTTTCTACAGCAGGCAGCTTGCGAATTAATGCATGGCGGCGCACCATACGCGAAGCGCCAAGCGAGAGCGCAATCGTGATTACAGCGGGTAACCCTTCAGGAACGGCGGCAACCGCAAGGCTAATTGCGGTAAGGAACATTTCTTCCAGCGGGATTCCGCGCAGCAGCCCAACCAGAAACACGATCACCACGATAATCACCGCGCCGATGACCAAATATTTGCTTAGCTGATCGAGGCGCTTTTGCAGCGGCGTTTGCGAATCTTCAACGCTCATCAGCATCTTGGCGATCTTGCCTAGCTCGGTATCCAGCGCCGTGCCAGTCACCACCATTTCGCCGCGCCCATAGGTGACGGATGTGCCCATATAGGCCATATTCTTGCGATCACCTAACGGCAGATTATCTTCGTTCAGGGTGTCAATATTTTTGTAAACGCCTTGCGATTCACCAGTGAGCGCGGCTTCTTCGATTTGCAGGTTTACGCTCAAAATGACGCGGCCATCTGCGGGAACGCGATCCCCTTCCTGAAGCAGCACAACATCCCCCGGAACGAGATCGGTTGCAGGCACTTGCTCCGGCTTACTCTCACGGCGCACGCGTACATTGGGCACCTGCATGGCGCTCAATGCGGCCAATGCCTGCTCGGCGCGGTATTCCTGGAAGGTGCCAAGCGCGGCGTTCAGGATCACGATGATCATGATCACTATGCCGTCTTCCACATCGCCTAGAAAGAAGGAGATGACGGCGGCAATAATCAAAACAATTACCAGAACGTTGGTGAATTGTTCGAGGACGACTTTCCACAACGGCGTGGTGTCATCGCTGGGCAGCTCGTTATGCCCGAACTTTGATAGTCGTTCGGCAGCTTGCGCGTGGCTAAGGCCGGTTTCAGCCTCACTGCCTACCTCTTTTAAGACAGAAGGAACGTCGTAACGGTAAAAATCAGGCATCTGGCATCCTTGATGTCAATAACTGATTGGCAAAATTCAGGTTTTGGACGGGTTTGACTATTGATGTTAAAGATAGCACCTTCCAGTAACGCTACAAGTAATTCGTTCATGTGGCTAGTGGGCAAGACCCCCAAATAGTCGGGTAGCATCCGCATTTATAAATTTTTGCAGGGCAAACGCTTGCACATTATGTATTTCTACATAAAGTGAAATGTAGGTTGGTATAGGCATTTGCTTGAAAGAAGGCTGTTATGCGCTGGCATCAAAGAAGCCGTCAATCTGTTTTCCTGACTTTGTTGGTTGCTATGGCCGTCGGGTTATTTTCGATACCTGTATTTGCGCAAACCATTACCGCGACTCCGGTTAGTATCGGTGAGAACAAAACGGGGGAAGTAACTGCGGCCGCGCCAGTGGTTAACTACGCGCTAACCGTTACCAACCCACAGATGGCGTCATTGCAAGTCATCAGCCTGACTCCGGGGTTTTTGCCCACGCTGCGTGTGCTAACGTTTGATGGCGTGGTGCAGCAAAATGTAACCAATCTGAATAATGCTACGCTGATCCAGACCACTGCGGGCTTCACCGCCGCCGGGCAATACCTGCTGGAAGTAGGCGGCGCGAATGGCTCAGTTGGGCAATTTGTGCTGAGTGTGCAGGGCGGGCCAGAACTCCCTCCACCTATGCCGTTGGTTGTCGGATTACCGATCTCTACTGCGGTTGAGCCGGAAGCGCCGTTCCAGTTCTTCTCGTTCCTTGCCTCACCTTCGGATGTGCTGCTGCTCAATGTGAAAGCAGACAATGTTGGCAACACTACGCCCGGCTCCGGCCCGCTGATTACATTGCGAGATGCGGCGACGAATAACGTGCTGGCAACAAGCAGCACGCGATTGATCGGCAGCCGTTTGCGTATCCCGCCGGGAACGACCAATTATCTACTCGAGGTTTCGCATGGCGGCAGCGCTTCTACTGAGCCGTTTACCGTGTGTCTTGCGCCAGAGAGCGGCTCGATTACCTGCCCCGGCGATATTCCAGCAATTTCGGTTGTCCCTACCGCAGCACTGCCGCCGACAGTTGCGCCGCCAACGCCGACGCCTTACGTGCCGCCGTTCATTCCACCTGCTGGGCCATGTATGGTTGCCTCATCACGTGGGCAGACCATCAATATTCGCAGCGGCCCTGGTTTAGAATTTGCAATTATCGGCCAGCTTGCGCCGGGGGTTACAGCGCCTGTTCAAGCACGTATGCCGGATAGCTCATGGTATCAAATTAACTTGAATGGGATAGTTGGATGGGTTTCAGCCACAGTCGTAATTGCTGGCGGTAATTGCCTGGGCGTAACGGTGGCTACTTTGCCGCCCCCAGCAACACCGACCGGGACGCTGACAGCAGCGGCCACCGCAACGGCCACCAGTACGGAGACGCCAACCGCAACGCCGACGGCCACCTCTACACTTGGCATCGTCTTTCCGCCTATTGTGACATTTGATGTGCTGCCAGTTACGCTGGATCTGCTGCCTATTGCGCCAACGTTGAACTACTCGCTGCCTGCTGTTTATGGCTCGTCGGCGCTTTCGTCAGGATTCTTGCCTGATCCATTTTCTGTAGGCGTCACTGCTGGTGGCCCGGTCAATTCCAGCTATCTTGGCGGCAGTTGTTATGGATATACCACCTCTGCGCCTACGTTTAGCGTAAGTTACACGAACGGCGTCTTCCCAACATTACGCTTTTATTTCATTGGCAGCGGCGATGCGACCATGATCATTAACAGCCCAAGTGACAGTTATTCATGCGTTGATGACTCGTTTGGCACGCTAAACCCTACAATTGATTTCAATTCGCCGCAAAGCGGGCGCTACGATATCTGGGTCGCCAGCTATGTGGAAGGTGCCAGTATTAGCGGCACGCTGTTTGTCACAGAAAGTACGGGAAATCACCCCTAAGATTTCGGTGAAAACAAAAACGGCGAGGTATTGACCCCTCGCCGTTTTTGTTTAGTGCCAAATATCCTACATAAATGATTTCATCAGCGACTCGAGGGCATCTTGTGAGGGACGCAATTTTTCATCTGGCAGCATCGCCAGTGGCGTATCGACAAGACGCAGCGTTTCGTTCAGGATCGGGCGCGGCTCTTCGTAGTAGAGTAGGCCGGTAAGGAACAACTGCTCCTGCTGCGCGCGTTCCAGCACATCAATCGCCTGGCGGCGGTTGCGGGGATCGTGGCCGTTATCCAGCTTCTTCAGGCGAATAAATGATCCATCGTGCATTTCTACCTGAATCGTGTCACCTTCCGAGTAGTCGGCAGTGATTTCTTCACGCGGGTGCACGTATCCCACAGGGATAAACTCGTACTCGTGCAGCGGCTGTTCATGTTCTTTACCGTAAGGATAGCTCTTGTTGGCATCGGGCGCGTTGTTGAACGTAACACACGGACTGATGATGTCAATTATCGCAGTACCGCTGTGGCTCAATGCCGCTTTGAGCAAAGTTTGCACTTGCTTGCTGTCACCGCTGAAACTACGGGCGACAAAAGTTGCGCCGCCAATGATAGCTTCAAGGCACAGATCAAGCGAGGGCAGCTCGTTTACACCGTAATATTTCAGCTTTTGGCCTTCATCAGAGGTGGCGGAGAACTGACCTTTGGTCAGGCCGTAAACACCGTTATTTTCGATGATGTAGACCATCGGCACATTACGGCGGATCAGGTGTTTATACTGCCCCAGACCAATCGAGCCGGTATCACCGTCGCCGCTAACAGCGATAGTCATCAGATCCCGGTTGGCAGTGGTCGCGCCTGTGGCTATCGAAGGCATACGCCCATGAACAGCATTGAAGGCATGTGAACGCCCCATAAAATACGCGGGCGTTTTGCTGGAGCAGCCGATGCCGCTGAGCTTGATCACCCGGTGCATGGGCAGGCCGAGATCGTAAGCTACGCTGATAATCTGGTTGGAAATAGAGTCATGACCGCAGCCGGGGCAAAGCGTACTTTGCGACCCCTTATAGTCGGTTCTTTCAAGACCTAATGCGTTTGGCATGTTACTTGTTCTCCTGCGACACGATGTTATCTACAATCCACTGCGCGGTCATTGGCAGGGTATCGCCGAGCGATAGTGAAACCATGTGGGTCAGGCTTTGGCTGATCTCCATATTCAGGATTTGCGCCATCTGCCCATCAAAATTGTTTTCGATCACGTAGACCTTTTCATGGCCGGTTACGAAATCGTAGACCTCCTGATTGAGCGGAAGCGCGCGGATACGAAGGTAGTTGGTTTGGATGCCAGCGGCGGCGAGTCGATCCCGCGCTTCGATAATGGCCGGATCGTTAGAGCCATAAGATACGATGCCGATTTTCTTTGAAGGATCGAAATTGATTACGGGCTGCGGCACCAAAGTGCGGGCGGTATCGTATTTGCGGCGCAGGCGATCCATATTCCTGACCCAATCTTCGCGTCGCTCGCTGTAAGTGGCGCTTTCAGTGTGGCCAGTGCCCCGGGTAAAGTAGCCGGCGCGCGGGTGATCCGTGCCGGGGACGGTGCGATAAGGGATGCCGTCGCCGTCATAGTCGCGATAGCGCGCCCATTCATTGTGCTCGGCGAAGAACTCTTCAAGTGAGATTTTATCGAGAGTTTTGCCGTGCTGAATCGGCTGATCGGGGTATTGGAAAGGCTCGCTTAACCAGATATTCATGCCGAGATCGAGATCGCTCATCACGAAGACGGGGGTTTGCAACTGGTCTGCCAAATCAAGCGCGCGCCAGCCAAACTCAAAACATTCAGCAACACTGCTGGGCAGAAGCACAACCTGACGGGTATCCCCATGGCTGAGCACATAAAGGAACAAAAGATCGCCTTGACTGGTGCGAGTAGGCAAGCCCGTGCTTGGCCCCATGCGGGCAATATCCCAGACCACGCAGGGAATTTCAGCAAAATAGGCGAGGCCGGTAAATTCCGCCATCAAGCTGATGCCGGGGCCGCTGGTGCTCGTCATCGCGCGCGCGCCTGCCCATCCTGCGCCGATGAGCATGCCGATGGCTGCAAGTTCGTCTTCAGCCTGTACGACTGCGACGGTTTCTTTACCAGTCTCCGGGTCGGTGCGGAGGTGCTTGTAATCCAGTACGCCATCAATCACGCTGGTGGATGGTGTGATCGGATACCACGCAGCAACCGTAAGACCTCCAAATATCGAACCAAGCGCCGCTGCTTCGTTGCCGGTGATGAGGATTTTGCCTGCGGTCTTATCCATTGGCTCGAACAGGAACGGGTCGCGCTTCGTCAGGTTTTCCTGCGCCCACAGGGCGGCGCGTTCAGCTACGCCAAAATTCATCATCGCAGGTTTTTCTTTGCCGTTGAAGGTATCCAGAAGCGCCTGCCGCACAATGTCTATAGAGATGCCGAAAAGATGCGCGCACACGCCAACGTATACCATGTTCGCGATACGGTCACGGAATTCCTGCGGCACATTGGCAGCGGCAACCGTTTCTTTGACCGGCACTTCGTAATACACAATATCGGTACGGCTTTGCCCCCATTTCCAATCGGCAGGAATGATACAAACACCACCCGGCGGCAAATTTTGAATATCTTCGGCTGCGGTTAGCTCGTTGAACGTAACCGCGATTTCGGTCACTTCGCTGCGGGCAACATATCCATCACGACTGGCCCGAATCGTGTACCATGTTGGCAAGCCTTTAATGTTAGACGGAAACAGATTTTTGCCGCTGACGGGAATGCCCATCCGGAAAAGGGAGCGAATCAAGACTTCGTTTGATGTTTGGCTGCCAGAGCCATTTTTTGTAGCAACCATCAAGGCAAAATCGTTGATCACCTGCTCGCGTTGTGGCGATTGGGCTTGCGGCTGAAGTTCTAATACCATGTCATCTCCTGAGAATGATCAGTTTTTGGCTGATATAACTGATGGGAAAAGAAATATTTTCAACAGATGCTGCAATAATTCACCGAGTCTCCTTTTCCAGCGGCGCAGTGCTGGACTCTAAGCCGTCGTTGCGCGACATCCTTTGCATGCGTGGCTGATGGCGAATTAAGCCGGTGTGTTCGATAAAAAGTGCTCGCGCGCCTTCAAAATCGCCGCCACAGATGCGATCCAGAATCTTTTCGTGGTAATCCCAAACGGTTTGTAAATAGTCGTATTCAGAGTAGTGGCTCAGTTCAACAGCGTTATAAGCGTCCCAGTATGCTTCGAGCAAGCCCATCACGAAGGGGTTTTCAAGCCTGCGAAACACGATGAGGTGAAATGAACGATGCTCTTCAACCGGGATACGCACATGCTTGCTATTCAGCTTTTCGCGCGCCGAGCGGATGCAGTTTCGCATCTCCTGAAGATCGTGCTCGGTCAAAGTTTTACAGGCTTCAAACCAGAAAGCTGCTTCGATGTGATTGCGCAGTTCGCTGAATAATTCAAAATTATGTTGATCTTGAGCAAGCGCTATGAACAAACTGAGGCGCACTGCCGGCGCGAAACTAAAATCTTTCATGCGCATGCCGGTTTTTGATTTCACCTCAACCAACCCAAGCGCGCGCGCTACTTCTAGCTGTTCGCGTACTTTACTGGCGCTGATGCCGAGATGTTCACCCGACTGTAGTTCGCTGATGGTAGGGAGGCGATCACCGGGCTGAAAGCCGTGATCCACAATATATGAGAGAAGTTCGGAGTCGAGATCTATTGTGGGCATGAAAATCTATTCATCAGATGAATCATATGAATAAGATGAAATCATTGTATCACGGTCTGGTCACTACCGTCTATAAAGATTGGTTGATATTCACAACTCCCTGCGTCAGGGCAGATCTAATCTCAGTCGCAATACCCGCCAGATCAAGCAAATTGTGCTGAAAATCAAGACCGTCCATCTGGATCGTCAGTACCGGACTGGTTGTCCAACGGCTGATCCAGCCTTCGTATAGCTCGTTAAGCTGCGCCAGATATTCGGGGGAAATGCCGCGCTCGTAACTGTGCCCGCGACGCTTGATGTGGCGGGTGAGGGCATCGGTGCTGGCGCGCAGGTACACAATGAGATCGGGCGGGGGCAAAAAGCTGCTAATCGCTGAGTACAGCCGCCGGTATGCGTCATAATCGCGTTCGCTCATATGCCCTTGCTGATACAAGTTCTGGGCGAAGATTTCGGCGTCTTCATAAACGGTGCGATCTTGCACGACGCTGGTTGGATAGTCTACCAGTTTGCGGTGATGCTCAAGCCGCTTTCCCAGATAAAATACCTGTGAATGGAAACTCCATGTTTTCATATCGGCATAGAAATCAGCCAGATACGGGTTTTCAGCGTCAGCTTCCAGGAAAGGCTGCCACTCAAAAGCGCTGGCAAGCAGGCGGGTGAGGGTACTTTTCCCCGCGCCAATGTTTCCGGCGATGGCGATAAAGTGCTTTTTCTGGGGCATTTTGTCCTGTCCTCAAACAACCATGCCGAGTATAGTCCCGGCTTCTTATGGGCGGCAATCCCGCAAAATGTAAATTGGTTATAAATTTTTATGCGTCTGGAAATCTCGCTAAAACGAGCGAGTTTCTCTCAGCGGCATTCACATATTAGCCCGCGAATGTACTTTGCCCTCTAGATTGGTAAAACTGCTTTCTTATTTCCGCGTATAATGATCTTAGTATTTTTGTGATCTGATACTGTAAGAGAGGGCGGCATGGCAACTGATCGCTTGAAAGAAGGAATTGACGCACTTCAAAGAGGGGATCGCGTTGGCGCACGGGCGATTCTTGAGGAAGTGGTTGGTGTCGAACCACAGAACGAAACGGCGTGGTATTACCTCGCGGCAGCACAAGACGATCCCCGGCTGCGTCGCACCTATCTTGAGCGCGTGTTGATCATCAATCCTAATAATCAGCGGGCGCGGGATGTGCTGCAAAAGTTGGATGAGGCAGAGGCCTCGGTGCGTTCGGTACAAGATCAAGCAGCACAGGCTCAAGGGGCTGCATCACAGTCATCCGGCGGCGTTCGCCCAATTTCAAGCTCTCCAGCCGCTTCTTCTTCAGGGCTAGGCGCGGCGGCAAGCGGAGGATTTTCTCTGCCGTTCACAATCCCTGATGCTCCGGCGAAAGTCGGCATCGGCGAAATGTTCAGGGACGGCTTACATTTGTTCCTTCAAGGCGTTGCGGCGCTTCAAAGCAAGCCCGGCGTTTTTCAGGAAGAAGTTGGGCAAGCGACATGGTGGCGGTTCTGGTTACTGGTGGGCTGGTGTACGCTGGTTGGCGGCGCCATTACAGCGGCTGGCGGGCTGATTAGCGGCTTGTTCGGGCTTTTCTCAGGGCGTGGATTGGGGTTCATCATCATCACGCTCATCACGTTTATCATCTCCGTGCCGGTGACCGGCGTGGTTTATTATGGCGCCGCCTACGCCTCACACTGGTATGCAAAAGAGCAGCAGGGCAGCCAACAACCGCTTGTACGTCACGCATATGCCATCGTGCTGTATTACGCGCCAGCCACACTTATTTCTGCGGCGTTATCCGCCGTCTTGTCGGTTATCGGGTTGGGCTTTATCGGGAGCCTTATCGGGCTTGCTTTAAGTATCTACGCGCTGTATCTGGTCGGGCTAGGATTCAAAGGCCTGCATCAATTTGCTCAGCCTAATCAGGAATGGATCACGGTGATCATCTATTTCGTAGCCTTCTCGGTGATCGTCGCGATAATGGGGGTGATTATTGG
>LMZS01000043.1 GCA_001567085.1 Chloroflexi bacterium OLB15 | reverse complement strand
CTACTGTATTGGCGTATATTTTCCTCAATGAGCGGATGAGCGCTGTTCAACTGGTTGGTGCTGTTGTCATTTTGGTGGCAGTGCTCATTATGGGACTAGAAAAAAATGAAGGATCGGAAACTTTAAGACAAATTTCCTGATCCTGGGCGGAGAGATATTTGGATGAAAGGCATTAGGGTGGAATCAAAATGCCCCCAGCAGAAATCGAATCTGCGCCTTTGCCTCCGGAGGGCAACGCTCTATCCGCTGAGCTATGGGGGCGGATAAGGTCATTCTATCAGCCTTACAGCCGTGACGCAATACTTCCAGCCTAGCCAAGAAGCTTGAAATACGGTATTTTGCGAGGCGCTTTTAACAAAAGTAGATGATGTTGTGCGCTAAATGAAACTTGTAAGCAGAATTTGCGGCAGCCTTGCGGTTTGCCTGATCTTTATAGTGGGCGCTTGCGATACCCTGCGCGGTGTGGATACAAAGGGCACATTGCAGGCTGAAGTAACCGAGTTTGTAGACGCCAGTACCGATATTGCGGAAACCAGCGCGGCGCTGGCGACATCAATTAACGCTACTGCCGCAAGGGCGCGAACTGAAATTGCGATGATTGACGGGGTGAACGCTCAGCTAGCCTTAACGCTACGCGCTGCGCTGCCCCCCACGCAGCAGATCGTGAGCAATCAAGGCCCGGTTACACCAGAGTTTGATTCATCTGTGCTGGGGCAGTTTACACCAACGCCGGGCGCAGGCGGCGAATCGGCGATCACGCCTTCTGGCGATTCTAACCAATTAACTCAGGTAGGCGTCGCCTTAAATGTGCGCGAAGATATTGATGGATGTGCCGCAGGCCTGCAAACGCAGGTGCCTGCTTCTTCGCCCCGCTTATACGCTACAACCCGCATTCTGAATGCGCTGGTGGGGGCGCAGGTAGGCGTGACCTGGACAGCGAACGGGCAGGTGGTATATAGCAACAGCGCATACGGGCTGCCACAAGATGATCCGGATTTCTGTGTGTGGTTTTATATTGAGCCGACGGATGTGACTTTTGCGCCTGGGGAATGGGCAATTCAGTTTTCGATCAACGGGCAGCCTGTTGGCTCGCCCTCCGTTTTCACAATGACAGGCTAATGGTAGGGTGGTTGTGACGCCCCTTCCGTGCTAACATTTTGCGCCTATTGAACCGACTTTTAATCGAGGGTGATCCTCGTTGAAGCGAAAAATTGTGTGGGCAGCCATATTCGCCGCCCTGCTCATATTCTCAGCCATGCTGCTGCCAGCGACTGCTGCCCAACAACCGCTGGTCACATCAACGGCTACGCCTACGCGCCTGCCGACCTACAGCGTCGTACTTGCCAGCGATATTTACGTGCGCGGTGGGCCGGGATTAGCCTATATGCCAGTCGGGCGGTTGGGCTCAGGCGATATTTTAGAGCCGCTTAGCCGCAGCGCCGATAATGAGTGGGTGTTAATTGCCTATAATCGCGGCTTTGGCTGGATACGCCGCGATCTGGCGTACTGGTCAATCAATGTAGATGCTCTCCCCCAATTTGATGAAACCGACCTTACGCCGACGCCTGTGCCCGGCACGCTTGAGCCAACCGCTTTTGTGCCTACGGATACGCCTGAAGGAAATTGGGTGCGGGCAGGGGAACGGGGCGCATACCTACGCGCCGGGCCGGGGATACAATATCCTATCCTGGACAGCCTGAGAGGCGGAGAGATTGTTGTTCCAGTTGGTAGAGACGCGGCAACAGGCTGGATTCTGATCCAGCGCGAAGACGACAGCTTTGCATGGATTTCGCGCCCGCTGGTCTTTTGGACGGATGACCTGGCATCTTTGCCTGTACTCGTAGATGATGCCTTAACACCTAGCGCGACCTTGACCCATACGGCGACTTTCACGCGCACGCTGCGCCCAACGCGAACCTTCACACCGACGAGAACAGCTACATCAACCAATACTGCGACCGTGACGGATACGGCTACAAATACGTTTACGCCGTCATTTACGCCAACAAATACGCGCACGCACACCTTTACGCCGTCGGCAACGAATACTTTGACGATTACGCCGAGCGCAACTTTTACGGCGACCGAGACTTTTACATCTACGCAAACGTCAGAACCCAGCGCAACCCCATTTACGGCCAGCGCTACGCCTGAGCCAACAACGGCGGCAACAGAGACACCTACACAACCGCCGTCCCTAACCAGCGCAATTGCGCTCGTGGCTACCCGCGCAAGTTCTACGCCATCAGCCACAAATACCCGTACACAAACGCCGACCCTGACAGCGACCGATTCGCCAACGCAGACCAATACAGTCACTTCAAGCCCGACGGCAAGCGACACGCTGGAGCCGCCGGCGCAAACATCAACGCTAACGAGCACGGCTACTAACACGCTGCGCCCTGTGACGCGCACTTTGCCGCCCCCATCAGCGACGAGTGAAGCGGCAGTAACAGCCAGCGCTGAGCCTTCAGAGATGCCAACGGCTAGCTCAAGCCCAACGCCGACGCGAACGATACAGGCTTCAGCGACGCAGATACCGCCAGCGGAAGCTGATACATTTACGCCAACCGAAACTTTTACCCCAGGGTTTGACGCCGGAGCGACGGCCACGCGCATGCTGCTGGAGACGGCGGTTGCGAACAGCCAGCGTACCGCCGATGCGGCGGCAACGCTAGCGCTGGAAACGCCGGTGGCTTCAGAAATGGCTTTGAGTACGCATACTGCGACGATTGAGCCTACGAATACCTCTGTGCAGGCGACGGCAGCTTCAATGACGACGCCTACCATCGAGCCAGCAGCTACCGAAACGCCGGATGCGCAGATTGCGCCAGAGCAGAATGAAACCGGGCTGCGGCCAGAATTCATCGTTGCCGGGCTGTTATTGTTGGCAGCGCTGATTTATGTTGCGCTCTATTTACGCGGGGCGTCGCGGGCAAATACCTATGCAAGCGGGTTTGTCGTTGAACGCTGCCCGGTTTGCGCGCGTGGAACCCTGTACGCGGAAACCCGTCAGGAACGCATTCTGGGCATTCCACGAATTCAATTTACGGTGCGCTGTACCGAATGCCGTTCGATATTGCGTGAAGTAGGAAACGACGAATGGCGTTATGCGGTAGACCCTGCTGAAAACCCAGAATTGTTTGAGCGGTGGAATAACCGGATCGTGACTAGCGATCAGTTGAAGGGGATGGCTGCCGGGCGGCGGGCAGGTTTGGGCAGTCGCAGCCACGTGCGCCCGCGCAAGACACCGCCGGATAATCTGGGCGCGAACTGATGCGTTTGATAGAGTGCGTGCCAAATTTCAGCGAGGGCAGGCGCACAGAGGTGATTGACGCGATTGCAGCGGCGATCACCTCTGCCGATGTATATCTGCTGGACTATAGCGCTGACCCTGATCATAACCGTTGTGTGTTTACATTTG
>LMZS01000042.1 GCA_001567085.1 Chloroflexi bacterium OLB15 | reverse complement strand
GCGGAACTGGCGCTCCCCCAGTGGCAGCAGCCCACCCGCCAGCACCGCCCGTTCTAAACGACTGCGCTGTTCTTCAGCATTTTTGCCAATTTGCGCGTCCATTTTGGCAAGTTCAGCCGCGCGCCGTTCCATCGCCTGATCAAATTGGGTACGGGCGGCCAGCAATTCTTCTTGTTGCAATTTACGCTGTTCTTCAGCAATTTTCTGTTGTTCGCCGCGCAGACGCGTTTCCGAAAATTTCTGTTCCGCGTCCACATCGCTGATGCGGCGTTCCATGTCTTGTCTAAATTGGTCGAAGCGATCATCTAAATCACGTCGGGCTTCATCCAAACGCCGTTCAAGTTCTGCGCGGTTTTCGCGGCCTTGATCCCGCGTTTGCCGAATTTGCTGCCAGCCAAATACGCCTAGCAAAATCGCGCCAACCGGCACGATCAGCGTGAACAGCGCGGTGATGACTTCAAACAGCCCGAATACGTTGAACGCGACATTCGCCTGATCGCCTAAGCGTTCCGCAAGGTCGGCAGCCTCGTCAGCAGCAGCCTGCACCGTTGCTACATAATCCGGCACTTCGCCCACCGCCTGCTGCGGCACCACGATGATATTTTCCTGAAACGGGGCAGGCGTAGGTGTCAGCGGGTCGAACGGCAGCACCGTTGCCGTTTGCGCCATAGCGCCAGACGCCGCCAGCAGCAGCGCAAGCACAATCCCAAACGCCAGATAGCGGCGGTAATTCATTTGCAGCAATTCCAGTTCAATATCAGTCCCTTTTGCTTATTATGCGGGTTTTATGACCATGCGCTAATTGAGATCACAGGTTGGCTTAGGAACAAACAGCCTCTACAGGGAAATTTCGCCTCTATCCCCTTCGGAATAAAATTTACCGCTTCTCAGTAAAGAGGCAAGTTCAAGAAAGTGTATCTCATTGAGTTTCAGGGTGATTGAGAACGTATACGCCAGGCGTGACGCAGGCAAATTTGAACAGCCACCTGAACCGGTGAAATCCCGCGCAAGCTCAGCATTCTAGCGGTGCGCTGGCGTATCCATCAGGAAACAGCCAAAACCGGCGCTGAACCATCAGATGATTATCTTCCCGCTGCATCTCTTGGCTGTTCATGGCTAATGTCAGGCATAAAAAGCCAGCTTTTGCAGCTGGCTTTTCAATAAATCGCTACGCCATCACCTGCGCTTTTTCGGGGAACACCTGCGCGTTCACAGCCCGTATAGCGTCCGAAATCACTGCCAGCGCTTCATCCAGCTGCTCATCAGTGATGTTCAGTGGCGGTAGGAAGCGGATACCGTTGGTGTAAATTCCCGCGCGCATCAAAATCACGCCGCGTTTTAGCGCCTCCGCCACGATTACCGGCGGCTGTGCCGACGCCGGTATCTTCTCCCGACGATCTAGCACAAACTCTACCAGCACCATCGGGCCTAACCCACGCACATCACCGATCAACTCAACTTCCTGCTGCAAATCGGTCATCGCCTTACGAATGCGCTCGCCCACCTCTTCCGCGCGCTGCAAAAATTCCGGTTGGCGAATCATATTGATCGCTTCAATCGCGGCGGCACAGGCCACCGGATTGCCGCTGTAGGTACCGCCTAGCCCACCCGGATGTGGCGCATCCATGATCTCTGCGCGTCCGGTCACTGCCGCCAGCGGCATACCCGCCGCAATAGATTTGGCGGTCACGATCAAATCCGGCACGATATCATAGTGTTCCACCGCAAACAGCCGTCCGGTTCGTCCGAAGCCGCATTGCACCTCATCCGAAATCATCACGATGCCGTGCTGGTTGCAAAGATCGCGTATTTTTTGCAGGAAGCGCGGTGGCACGGGAAGAAATCCGCCTTCGCCCTGTACTGTTTCCACCACGATTGCCGCCACCGACTCCGGATCGATCTGCGCCACCATTGCGTGATCCAGCCGCGCGATCATGTCGTCAATATACTGATCTTCGCTCATCGCTTCCGGCCGGCGGTACAAATACGGGAATGGCAGCCTGTAAATTTCTGGCGCAAACGGCCCAAAGCCCTTCTTGAACAGCGCATATTTGCTGGTCATCGCCAGCGTCAAATTCGTGCGCCCGTGATACGCATTCTCAAACACGATCACGCCCTGCCGCCCCGTATAACTGCGCGCAATGCTGATCGCCGCTTCGTTGGCTTCTGCGCCGCTGTTCAACAGCACCGTCTTTTTCGGGTGCCATCCCGGCGTCACTTCATTCAGCAGTTCAGCCACCTGTACATACGGCTCATACGTAGCCACAATCGCGCACATGTGGATCAGCTTTTCCGCCTGATCCTTGATCGCATTCACAACATTCGGCGGGCAATGCCCTACCGCCAGCACGCCAATGCCTCCGGCAAAATCTAGATACACGTTGCCGTCCACGTCAGTGACCACAGCCCCTTCTGCGCGCTCAACCGCGATGCTGGTAGCTTTGGCCGCGCCGCGTGGGGTTGCCGCCTCGCGCCTTGCTACAATTGCGCGGCTTTTGGGGCCGGGAATCTCGGTCACTTGCCTGATCGTTGTCATGAGCTTTTTTCCAATTTGCTTATTTTTGAGGGAACAGATTGTATCTCGAAATTGATTGCGGCGGGTAAAGATCGCGGGCAGCATCACAAACGGAAGATTAAACTCCGAAAAACCGCCAGCCGTATTACAGGCAGCGGCGACTGTGCGAATGCGCTAGCAGGTGAGGGTATTTCACAGCGGGCTTCACCACACCAGCTTGTGCGTCTCCAGCGTGTAGCCATCAGCTTCAGCGTCCGGCCCCAACGCCTCCACCGCGCTGCTCGGCACCAGCATCCAGATGCTGCGGAAGCCTTCCGCCCCCGCCCAATCACGTACCGCGCTGATGATTGGCGATTGCAGCGCTTTGGGCGTCCAGATTGCAATATCCGCCGAACGCGGGTCATACAGCCGCGCCGCAGCATAGACCAGCGCGTCAAACCCACCTGCCGAAACTTTAATCCGCGCGTGCTGGTTGGCAGCAATTTCCGGGATAGTCTCAAACAATCGCGGGATCAGGATTTCCCATTGGTGGCGTGCGCTGGTCAGCCGCCCAACCGGCATCGTCCAGCCCTGAATCAGCGTTGGTTCAGCGCTCGTCAAATCAGTCACGCGGAAGAATACCTGCCCGCTGCGCGGAGTCAGGCTATAGCGCGAAACTGAAGCGATCTTGGTCGTCTCAACGCCTTCTGGAAGTTCCACGTTTCCCGGCAGCGCCATCGTAATGTTGCTGATCTTCACGCCTTTAGCCCGTTTGCCAACCTCATCCAGCAAGGCTCTCCGCGTTTCATTGTCGCTGCCAATCAACTGCGCCAAATGTAAATTCGTACCAACCGGCTCGCCTTCAATAGATTCGTAGGCTTCCGCATAGCCGATCACATGCCCATCATCTTCCGCCACCAGCGGAATACCCGCCCCCAACAGCAGATGATTCAAAAACACTGCGCCGGTTTCAATGCTCATCCAATGCCCGCCGTGCAGCCAGCGCTCATACAGCGTCAGCCGCTCATAGGCAACATCTTCCGCGCGGCCTTGCGCGTTCAGACGCTGCCACACCGGCACGCGCGCGCAAAAAAGCGAACAAATTTCGGCAGTGTCATCCAGTCGTGCGGGGCGAATCTGCATCTTGGCGTTCCGTCTCTTTCCTGCAAGCAAGGCGCTGAAGTTTGAGGGTTTCAGCACCATTATCCCGCGTTTATCGCGGTTGGTAAAGTTGCCAGCGGTGTGCCTTGAAGCGCCGCCCGCAGCGCCTCGCGGTCATCCCACGCATATTCAATCGTGCCGAAGCACATGCTCTGCTCATGTCCCTTTCCGCAGGCGATCAGCACATCGCCTGCCCGCGCCATCTGCGCCGCCTGATACAATGCCTGCCCGCGATCCGGCACGCGGATGAAAGTTTTCCCTTCCACACCGCCCTTGCTTTCAGCTGCCTTCGCCATGATTTCCAGAATCCCATCCAGCGATTCAGTGCGCGGGTCTTCCGCCGTAAACACCGAAATATCAGCAAGCTGCGCCGAAACTTCCGCCATCATCCGGCGCTTTTCGCGGTCACGCAGCCCCGCGCTGCCGAACACCGCGATCACCCGTCCACCGCTTGAAACCATCTCACGCGCCGTTTCCAGAGCGTTTTTCAACGCGTTGGGCGTATGCGCGAAATCCACCAGCGCCAGAAACGCCTGCCCCTCGTCTATGCGTTCCATTCGCCCCGAAACCGCCGTCACCGCCAGCAAACCACGCTCAATCGTCTCACGCTGAAGCCCCAGCGCCCGCGCCATGCTGATCGCCGCCAGCGCATTCAGCACATTGAATCGCCCCACCAGCGGCAGATGGATCACCCCGTTTGCTTTTCCGCCCTCATGCAGCACAAACTGCGTGTAGCCGGGGTGATAAAGGATATCCGTCGCGTAAATATCGCTGTTCCCATGCAGCCCATAGCGCACCCGCTTATCTGCCGCGAACGCCGCGAAATAATCCGCGCTTGGGTCATCGCCGTTGATCACCGCGATCTTTGCCTGATGCGGCTTGCGATAGGCTTGCCCCAGCATCGCAAACATCCGCGCTTTCGCCTCGCGGTACGCTTCCCATGTCCCGTGATAATCCAGATGCTCATGCGTCACGTTGGTCAGCGCGGCCGCATCCAGATCAACCCCGTTCAGCCTGCCCTGCGCCAGCCCGTGACTGGTCATTTCCAGCATCGCATACTGCATCCCATTCGTCAGCATCCGCGCCAGCAGCGCCTGAATTTGCGGCGCGCCCGGCGTAGTAACATGCAGTCCGGTATCCAGCGCGGCATCGCCCACCTGCGCGCTAATCGTGCTGATCAAGCCCGCTTTCCCGCCTGATGCCGCCTGCAAAATGCTGTGAATGAGCGTGCTGGTGGTGGTCTTGCCATCCGTTCCAGTCACCCCGATCACTACCAGCTTGCGTGACGGATAATCATGATACGCCGCCGCCAGGTAACCTATCGCTTCCTGTGCATTCGCCGCGCGCACATACGGCACAGAGAGATCAGCAATCTCTTTCTCGCCCACAATCGCCGCCGCGCCGCGCGCTATCGCCTGTGGAATATAAGCGTGACCATCGGCGCTCAAACCCGGCCGCGCCACAAAAATCCCGCCCGGCTGTACTTCAGCCGCGTTTTCCGTAATTTCCGACGTGATCGCCGTCTCAATATCGCCCAAAACCTGATACGCCTGTGGCAGCGCGTTCAGCAAATCGCCTAATCGCTTCAATCAACCGTCTCCCAAATCCAGATCATCTGCCCATCGTCATGAACAGGTGCTCATTAAGCGTTCTATTTTGATCCCCGCCGCTCGATACCACGCATAGCGCCAGCCTGTCCCCATCCGCCCCTGATCAGTAGCTGTCCGTGCTTTCAGGCATCCGTAAGAGCGCGCCGCGTTTCGCCAAACATGGCATTGGGTTTCATGCTTAGTCCTGTTCTGGCTATACTCAGCGGTATACCGCGATTATAACGTCGCTGTTTGTGCCTTTGAAATTTGTCTGCTCAGAATCCGTCAGGGACTTACGCCTATGCGTTTCTTAGCCTTCCTCGCCTTACTCATCTTTGCGTTTCCAGCCGCCGCGCAAGAAGCCGTACCCACCCCCACCCGTGAAGAATTAGACTTTAATTATCCAATAATCTTGTGGTCAGCAGGTGATTTATACCGCGCGCGCGCTTATGATCCCGCCCCGCCAGTTCGCCTGACCGAAAACGGCGTCATCAGCGGTGTTAGCCTGTCGCCACAGGGAAATCTGCTGGCTTACCGTCAGGCGTCGCCTGTGGGTATCGAAGCGCTTTCGCGGTTGCAAACCGCAGGGGCAATCGCCGAATTTGATCTGCCCTCCGATATTTATGTGATGATCGCCGCAACTGGCGAAGCAAGGCAGATTGTCGGGCAGCCCGCCAACGCTTCATTATTCGTGGAAGGCACGCCCGATGTTGCCAGCGTTCGCTCCGCGCCAGTCTGGTCGCCAGACGGTCAAAGCATCGCGTGGATGGAGCTTCCTTTTGGTGCCGCCACCGCCCAGCTTTACATCCATAATCTCGCCAGCAGCCTGACCGCGATGGCGGGCATCAACATGCCAGTCACGCGTGGCGCCGCCCCTGCCCTGCACTGGGGCGCTGGCGGCATCGCTATCGAAGCGGGCGAACTTCTGCCGGGCGAACTCAGCTTCTACATTTACACGACTGACGGGCGACTGCTCTCAACCACCACCGCGCATCCCGGCGAAAATGAAAG
>LMZS01000041.1 GCA_001567085.1 Chloroflexi bacterium OLB15 | reverse complement strand
TGTTACCGCTCACCAGCCGCTTGCCTATGGTTGGCTGGGAATGGCCGCTGCATGTAGGCGGCGCATTTAACGACACTTACCCACCCTGGTTACAATTCGCGATCAAACCATTCACGATCTGGCACTGGCGCACAGGGCTAAGTTTGCTCTACGGCGGTTTCATGATCGCGGTCGCGATCCTCACCTTGAAAGCCGCGTCTGGACAAACATTGATTTCAAAGTTCTCGGCAGCGGCGCTGGCTTTATGCACTCCCCTTGTGCCGATGCTGCTCTGGGAAGGCAACCTGGCAATGGTCGTCATGATTGGTATGGCGATTTTGCCGTTTGGTATCCCCTGGGCTTTAGTTCAACCCCATCTTGCCGCCTTCGGGTTGTTGGCGCGGCGTAAGTGGACGATCTGGGCGCTCGTATTCGGCCTGATCACGCTGCTTATCTGGGGGTTGTGGCCGCTGCAAACCTTCGGGCTATTGGGTAAATCAACCGGCCATCCTATCGCGCTGGGCTGGATTGCGATGGGCTGGCGACGTTAGTAATCGGCTTGCTAATGCTTCCTTTTACCAACGCGAATCCCCGGCGTTTGATGGCTGTCGGCACGTTTTTGCTGCCTTACGTGATGGCCGTACACATGATCCTGCTGGTACCCGCTGTTGGTGAAGTAAAGGGCTGGCGGCGGCTATTGTTGTTCGGCCTCGCATGGTTCACCCTGATAACCCCTGCGCTGTATGTTGTGTGGGCAAAATATCTGACGATGCTCTTTCCCTTTGCCGTTTGGTGGCTGCTGCGTCCGCGCAAGAACGACGGCGCAGCTGATGAGGGAATCGCCACCTCTCAACTATGAATACACACCTGGCCTATTATCTTGCCGAATGGCCACTGTCTGATCCGCAGCCGTTAGCGCAAACCTTCACCGGCAGCCTGTCCATCGTGCAGCATGAGAATCAGCCTGCCGTCCTGAAGCTGCTCACTCCAATCGGCGTTAGCGATGAGCAATCCGGCGCGGCGGCGCTGGCATTTACCTTCGCTTACGCCTGTTTAAGCGCGGCATGGTCGCTGGAAGATGGTAATGAGGAAAAAGATGCGATTGCAGAATTGATCCAATCGCATCTAAATGTGCCTGACTAGCGCCGGCTATGGGGAAGCGTCTGGAACGGAAGTTATCCTTATCTCACGCTTCCTAATCAAATCACACCGGCTTGACCAGCAGCGTGAACAGCGCATACAGGGATAACCCGGCGACAAAGAAGAGCGCCGCTAAACTGGGTTCGCCATCGCGGTTGGCTTCCGGGATGATGCTCTGGGTCACAGTGGTGATCAGGAAACCAGAAGCGGCGGCGATCAGCACGAGACGAACATCAATTGACTGGTTTCTAAAGACGAGGAAACCAAGCAGCGCGCCGCCTACCAGAGCAGTGATAAATATCAACGACAGGGTACGGCGGAAACGCAGCGTTGTGCCGCTTTGTTTCGCCATCGCAATCGTCACCAATGCCAGCGGCGCGGTGCTGATAGCGATGCTTAGCGCCAGCACCAGCCTGTGAGCAGCGTCAAACTAGAGCCAAGACCGATCACCACGCCGTCAATCAGCATGTCCACGATGATGCCGACATACAGCGCGATAGATACAGTGGCTATTTCAGTCGGATTCGCCGCCTGACGCCGCGCCGCCATAAAATCCATCACCGCGAACGCCGCCCCACCGATGAAAAAGCCGATAATCACAACAACTGCATTGTCCGAACGGACTGCCGGGGGCATCAGGCTAAAAGCGACCAATGCCGTAAGCACACCTGCCGCGAATTGCAGTGCGCGGCTGATAACACGATCCGGCACATCAACTTTTTTCAGCGATGATCGCCCCTAGAACAGTCAAAAATGCGGCGATGGCGCTGATGATAATGACGAGAATGAAATCGCTCATAGAGTTTGACCCAACACAATATGCAAAAGATGAAAAAAAGCAGGGGCAAGACGTGCCTTACCCCTACTTAGCAGAATTTATCTTGTCTTGCCGCTTGCTACCCGGCAACCGGATATCCCGGCCCCAATGGGATGTTCAGCACAAACCAGATGATGAACAGGATAATCCATGCAACCGCGATGATCAATGTATAGGGCAGCATCAGGGCGATGATCGTGCCAATGCCAGCATCTTTTTGATAACGCTGGGCAACGGTGATCATGAACGGTAAATATACCATCAGCGGCGTCACTACATTCATCGGCGAGTCGCCAACACGATAAGCCGCCAGTACCGTTTGCGGGGTTACGCCCAGTCGGATGAACAACGGCACAAAAATCGGCGCGAAAATAGCCCATTTAGGCAGCGATCCGGGAATGATGATATCCAGCAGCATGATCACCAAAATCATGCCAATCATCAGCGGCAGCGCGCCTAAGCCGGATTGCTCTAACATTTCGGCCAGCACAACCGCGATGATGCTGGGCATATTGCTGTAATTGAAATAGGCGATGAACTGGCTGATCATCAGCAGCATAAAGACCAGACCGGCGAGGCTGGAGAAGGTCTTGGTCACCGCTTTGATCACATCGTTGCTGCTGGTGATCGTCTTAGCGCCGATGCCATAAGCCACACCCGCCACCAGAAAGAGCATGGTGATGATGAAGATCAGGCTGTCCATGAACGGCGTCGCGCCGAGAATTTCGCCTGTCACCGGATGGCGCAGCGGCGCGCCTTCTGGCGCGGTGAGCAGCACGATCAAACCGGCGAAAGCCAGTGTGGCGATACCCGCGAAACGCAGGCCGCGCCCCTCACCCGCAGGGACTTCGGCTTCTTCTGAAGTGTCTACTCCGCCTTCGGGCACATATTCACCCAATCGCGGGGCAACAATCCGATCCGTGATCAACGCCGCTATGATGCTGATGATGATCGCTGATGCCACCGAGAAGAAGAAGTTTGACAGCACCGTGATCGGCTGGCCACCTGCCAACCCAATCGCTTCGTTGGTCACTTCAGTGAGCATGGCGTCCAGCGGGGCGATCAGCAAGTTCACCGCGAAGATCGCGCCGGTGCCGCCGTAAGCCGCCGCCAAACCTAACAGCGGATGCTTTTTCACGCTCAAAAATGCCGCAGCGCCTAAAGGCACCAAAATCAGATAGCCGGCATCCGTCGCCACGCTGGAAAGCACGCCGACGAAAATGATGATGAACGAGAGCATCCCGCGCGGCGAAACAGCCACCAGTTTGCGGATTAGCGCGCCCATCAAGCCCGCTTCTTCCGCCACACCCGCGCCCATCATCGCCACAAAGACCACCGCCACTACGCTGAAGCCAGCAAAGTTAGGCAGGAACGAGGTAAAGATGAAGCGGATGCCTTCCGTCGTCAGCAGGCTGCGGGCGGCGATTGTCGTTTGCTGAATCTCGTATTGTGGCTCTGAGGGGGTAAGGGTAAGCCCTTCAGAGGGATAGGCCGAATCCTCATAGAAATTTGGCGCAACTTCTACCGGCAGTGGTACTGCGATTTCTTCAGTGACGCTTACATTAGCCAGATACAGGATGTGAGAAAGAATGATCACACCGATCATCAGATATAGGAACATCAGCACCGGATGCGGCACTTTATTTCCTACCCGCTCAATCCCATTAAGTATCTTCTGCATGAGGGATTGTTTTGCTGGAGCTGCGCTTGCTGCCATATCAGCCTCTCAAATCAGATCCAAAAGCCCGATAAATGAACCTTGCTAGCCTGCTAACAGGCCTCTTAGGTACTCAACCAACAGTCGTACACCAACGCCCGTACCCCGCGCCGATTCATAAGGCTTTGCCGGGCTGGTTGTCCATGCTGTGCCGGCAATATCCAGATGCGCGAATGGGTAATCGCCCACAAATGCCGCGAGGAATGTGGCGGCGGTGATTGATCCCGCCGGGCGACCCGCCATATTCTTCAGGTCAGCAACCTCGCTTTTCACCATCTGATGATACTCGTCCCACATCGGCAGCGCCCAAACGCGCTCACCGCTCACTTCACCCGCTTTGCTCAGTTGGTCAAGCAGCGTTTGATCGGTGCCCATCATGCCGGTGGTACGCATGCCTAAAGCAATGATGATCGCGCCGGTCAGCGTGGAAACTTCTACAATCGCCTTCGGATTATAGCGCTGCGCATAGAACAGGGCATCAGAAAGAATGATTCGCCCTTCGGCATCGGTGTTCAGCACCTCAACCGTCTTGCCGCTAAGGGTGGTCACGATATCGCCGGGGCGATAGGCGTCGCCGCTAGGCATATTTTCAGCCGATGAGATCAAGCCCACAACATGCAGCGGCAGATTTAGTTCCGCCACCACCTGCATCACGCCAAAAACAGCAGCGGCGCCTGCCATATCTGACTTCATGGTTTCCATCGCTTCAGCGGGCTTTAGCGAAAGGCCGCCAGAATCAAAGGTCAGCCCTTTGCCCACAAAGCAGATCGTCGGCTTGTCGGCGCTGGCTTGCCCATGCTCCATGATCATGAAACGTGGTTCGTTCAGCGAGCCTTTGCCCACCGCCAGAATACCGCCAAAGCCCTGTTCGGTGAGCTGCGCCTTGTCAAAGACCTTAACCTTCAAACCGGTGCGCCCGCCCAAAGCAACCGCTTCATCGCCCAGCTTTTCCGGCGTGAGCGAATAGCCGGGGCTGTTCACCAGATCGCGGGCATAAGTGACGCCGCGCCCAATAACCCGGCCAATGACCGCGCCCTGATTGATAGCCGCCGCATTTTCCGCTTGCGCGAAGATGGTGGCTTTCGTCACTTCAAAAGTTTGCGCGGTGTTCAGGTTGGTGCGGTAGCGCCAGAAGCGGTAAGCGCCCATCTCCATACCTTCCGCGAAAGCAACCGCCGCCTCAAACAGGCTGATTGACGGTTGGCCATCCACGCCAATAGTAAATTCTGGCACTTTCAGCTTGCGCGCTTCCTGAACGGCCAGCGCGCCCACCTGCCGAAACTGCTCAACATTCGCTTTACCGATGCTGCCAATGCCGATCAACAGCAGCCGGCGGGGGCTAACTGCGCCGCGCGGGTACAACAGCACTTTTTCGTTTGCCGATCCGCGAAAATCTTCAGCTTCTACCAGGTTAGCCACTTCAGCAGGCAGGGGCTGCCCTTCAAAAACACACAACACGCCTAGATCTGCGCGTTCATTGAGAACGCTTCCAACTTTTATGCCGATTTCCATATCCTCAATCCTCTCAGGTTATTGGCCAGATTTCATTCAGTTCGTGAGATATTCGCCATCTCATCAAGATAGACGATGGCTGTTTCAATGCCACGATGGAACATCTCTACGCTAAAACGCTCATTAGGGGAATGCAGCCCATCATCATCCAGCCCGAAACCCATCATGATCACCGGAATATTCATCAGCGCGGCAATCTCAGCCACAATCGGAATACTGCCGCCGCCGCGAGTGAAGATCGGCTTTGCGCCCCAGCCCTTTTCATAAGCGCGGGATGCGGCTTCCATCTCCGGCGTATCAAATGGGAACAGCGCCGCTTTGCCGGTGGTCAGCAGGCGAACTTCAACCGTCACCGTCGGCGGGGTGATCGACTCGATATAGGATTTCATCAGTTCAAAAATCTTGTGCGGGTCTTGGTTGCCCACTAACCGCGAACTCAATTTCGCGCCTGCTTTGGCGGGGATGATGGTCTTTGGGCCGGGGCCAGTCCAGCCGCTCCACATGCCGTTAATATCCAGCGTCGGGCGCGCGGAAATACGCTCGCGGATGTTATACCGGGCATCGCCCCACACTGCCGGCACGCCGGTAGACTGCTTATACTGTTCTTCGCTCAAGTCCGTTTTGGCGATCATCGCCCGTTCGTCGGGGGTTAACGGCACGACATCATCGTAAAAGCCGGGGATGGCGATCGTGTTGTCCGGGTTGTACAGCTTATGCAGAATTTCAACCAGCGCTAGCGCCGGGTTATGCGCCGCGCCGCCCCATAAGCCGCTGTGCAAGTCGTCGCTAGGCCCATGTACTTCAATTTCGATATAGGTCATCCCGCGTAAGCTGTGCAGGATGGCAGGTTCGTCTATTGTACGCATGGAAGTATCGCTGATCACGCAGGCATCAGCGCGCAGCAGATCAACATACTTTTCGATGAACGGCATCAGGTTAGGCGAAGAAACTTCCTCTTCACCTTCCAGCAAAATCTTCACGTTCACCGGCGCGGCGCCTGCCGTTTTCAGGTACGATTCCAGCGCCTTCACGTGAATGAAAAGCTGGCCTTTATCGTCGGTTGCCCCGCGCGCGTAAATTTTGCCGTCTTTTTCAACTGGCTCGAAAGGATCGGTTTCCCAACCGTCGGCCATTTCAGCAGGCACGACATCATAATGCCCGTAAATCAGCACCGTCGGCTTATCCGGCCCGGCGCCTAGCCATTCGCCGTAGACGACCGGGTGCCCCGCCGTTTCCATCACTTGTACATTTTGCAGATTAAGCGTCTTGAGGTGAGTTTCCAGCCATTCCGCCATCCGTCGGATGTCCGGCGCATGAGCCGGATCTGCGCTTAAACTGGGGATACGCAGCATCTCATGAAGTTCTTGGCGAAATCGTTCGGCATTCTCGCGCGAATACTGGCGCGCGGCATCACTGGCACCCATGAATTATTTCCTCCGTCCAATAACGAACTAATCAAATCTAAAAAAGATAAATAGCACATTATGGCGGAAAAACTTATTCAAAGGCTAAATTAGTACAAGCGCCATTTATCGTAGAGTTTAACCTAAGCACATTTCCAACGCTATAGCTGCTTTGTATTGAATATGTTTGAAATGAAAGTTATAGGCGTGCCTGTATTACAAGACCTTTTTAGTGTATTTATAAGACTCCTAATATAGTTTCGTATTATCCGCCTGCGGGCTTGCCGGTGAAAATGCCTGCCCGCAGCGCGTAAATAGGTTCACTATTTTCACAAACTATGAACTCGCCGCTGGCGCTACCTGCGATTCAGGCAGCTCGCCGGGCGCATGTATGTCAGATTGAGGTTCGCCTACAATCTCCGCCGTCTTTTCGCCGGGCTTTTTCCCCGGCAGCCCACCCGCTGGAATAATGCTCAGCAGAGATAAGCTGGCCAGAAATAGGAATACGATTTTCAGCGCTTGCAGCCGCGCGCCTTCGTTGATCCGATGCGCCTCGTCAATTTCTTCTGCGCTTGCTCCGGTTTGAGCCATCACCTCATCTAGCCGCTCGTTGCTTACGAAATCAACATTGTCCAAATTGACCTGCTGAATCAGCCGTTGTGAAATGACGCTGCTTTCAGCCACATAGTTGGAAACCACGAGCGAGAGGACGATGATCGCCATTGCGCCAGCCACTGCGGTGCCTACTGCTGTGGAAAGGTTGTTAATAGTGCCGCGCAGCGCCCCAACATCCCCCGCCAGCTCTTTTGGAGAAGCGCCCACCAGCACCGTGAACGTCAGCGTGAGCAGCGCGCCTTCGCCAAGGCCAACGATGATTAATCCGGCGATCACAAACGGCGTTTCCCAATCGTTCTGAATGACCATCGCTAAAAAGGCCATACCTATCGCCGTGATCACAAAGCCGATCCGCCCGATCATTCGCGGCGTAAAGCGGTCAAAGAGGCGCACAACCAGCGCCGCTGACGCGAAAATAGCCAGCGAATACGGGATGATCGCAATCGAAGTTTGGAAGCTGGAGCGCCCCTGCACAATCTGAATGTACAGCGGGATCAGGAAGTTCACCGCCGGGCCTAACGCGCCGATGATCAACATGCTCAGCGAAGCGGCTTTTTCTTCCCATGTATCCAGTACCGATAAATCGAGCAGTTGGCTTTTCCCCATCTGGCGGCGGGTTGCCGTCCAGGTGAAGAAGCCCTGGAAAAGCACGATGCCGGTGATGATCATCAGCGGCGCCAGCGAAACCCCAAGGATGCCCGGCGCGCCTACATTAGCCACCAGCAGCCCCCAGTTATTCAGGTTGTTAAAGCCAAGGCTGATCAAAATCACTGCGCCAGCGGCCAATATTGATCCGGTGAGATCGATTTTAGCTTCCGGTTGGCGGGGAACATTCTTAAGTTTAAAGCTCAAAAAGAGCACAACCACAGCGATAATCACGATCAGCCCGAAGCCGTAGCGCCAGCCAATCGTGCTGGCCAGAAAGCCCGCGATCAAGAAAGCCAGCACAAACGCGCCCGCCTGTGCAGATTGCAGGAAGCCTAGCGCCTGCGCCTGCTGCTTGCCTTCGTAATGGGCAGCGACCATCACCACCAGCGCGGGAACCAGCAGCGCCGCGCCAATTCCAGCGATGATCTGCGCTTCATACATCACTTGTACGCTGCTGCTAAGCGCCATCAAACCCATAGATGCGCCGTGTAAGATGACCCCCGCCTGAAACATGATCCGCGCGCCAAAGCGTTTGCCCAGCTTTGCGCCTAGCATCACGAAGGCCGCTACCGCCAGCGCGTACAGCACTAGCGCCGTCCCCACACTGGAGGGAGAGGTATAGAAATCCTCCACAATTCCGCCCATCGAAACTGGCAGCGCGCTGACATTGAAACCCATCTGGATTTGGGCAAGAGCAATGATCAGCATTGGAACCCATGATGCCTGTGCAGCGGCAGGCGAACTACTGGCTGAGCTGGTTTGTGAGGCCATGAATACACACGCCTTCCTGATGTAGCAAAAGAATCGCCGCGATTCTACCTTCAATCGCGCCGAAGCATATTACCCCACTAGCGGTAGAAGAAACAATGGCGGTTCGTGACTACCCTTGCAGATGTTTAGCGTAAAAACGCACATCAAGGGCAGCCCCGCTGCTTGCTTATAAAGCGCCTATTGAAGCTGTTTCCAGCCCCTAATTAAGGACTAGAATACCCGATTACATGCAAGATAAAACTATGAGGTAATAAAGGGTTTGTATGGCGCTTACCTTTATCGCTTTGCCTAATTGAAGCTCATTGGCAGCATCACAACATTCTAAGCACAAGAAAATAAAAGACCGCCAGAATTTCTAGCG
>LMZS01000040.1 GCA_001567085.1 Chloroflexi bacterium OLB15 | reverse complement strand
GCGGGACGGCGGTCACGGTCAGCGATGCACAGGCAGTGCTGGGGCGACTGCATCCCGAACACTTTTTAGGCGGGAAGATGCGCCTGCACGTTGATCTGGCGGAACAGGCGGTTGCAGCACTGGCAGCGCCGCTAGGACTATCAACACAGGCGACTGCGCTAGGCGTGATTGCGCTGGCGAACAGCAACATTGAGCGCGCAATACGCAAAATTTCGATTGCGCGGGGGCATGATCCACGCGATTTCACGCTGGTGGCTTTCGGCGGCATGGGGCCGCTGCACGCCTGCGAAATTGCCGGACGGCTGGGAATACGCACGATCCTGATCCCGCATTTTCCGGGGGTCATGTGCGCTTTGGGGCTGCTGCTGTCTGATATGCGTATAGAAACCAGCCAAACGCTGCTCAAGCTGCTAGACAACACCTTGCCTGCAAAATTATCAGGCGCGGCGAGCAAAATGGCGGAGATGGTCAGCGAGCAGCTTATACAGCAGATGACGGAGCAAGGCACAATAACGATCCGCGCCAGCGTGGACGCCCGATATGCGGGGCAAGCACATGAGATCAATATTCCGCTGCTGGCAGGGGACGACGCGGCGGCGCTTGAGGCGCGTTTTCATGAAGCGCACCGGCGCAGCTTCGGCCATGATTTCCCAAAACGGGCGATTGAAGTAGTGACCATGCGTGTTGAAGGCACCGCGCATAGAGCAAAAGGCGATTTGCCGATGCCATCGCTAACGCAGGTGACGCGGGATACACACGCGATCAGCCAGCAGCGCTTAATTTTTGAGGATGGTCAAACCGCCGGAACAGTGGTGTTCCGTGATGCGCTGGCAGCGGGCGACAGCATCCCTTCCCCGGCGCTGATCTTGCAGGCTGACAGCACCACGCTGATTCCCCCGGCATGGCGCGGGCAGGTTGATGATTATGGCAACCTGATTTTGAGGAAAACAGATGACGCTGATTGATCCGATCAAGCTGGCCGTGTTTCGCAGCATGTATGAGTCTATTGCCGAAGAAATGGGGACGGCGTTACAGCGCGCAGCTTTCAGCCCGAACATTCGCGAGCGGTTGGATTTTAGCTGCGCAGTGTTTGATGCGGAGGCACGCATGATCGCACAGGCCGCGCATATCCCGGTGCATCTGGGCAGCATGCCCGCTTCGGTAAAAGCGGCGGTAGCTGCATTTGACCAGCTGTATCCGGGCGATATTGTCATTTTGAATGACCCGTATGCAGGCGGAACCCATCTGCCAGATATCACGATGGTTTCGCCTGTGTTTCACGGGGAACGGCTGTTATTCTTTGCGGCATCACGGGCGCATCATGCCGATGTTGGCGGGATGAGTCCGGGATCGCTGCCATTAAGCACAGAGCTGTATCAGGAAGGCGTGATCATCCCGCCGATCAAGCTGGCAGAACGCGGGGCGTTAAATCAGGGCGTACTTACGCTGCTGACCGCTAACAGCCGGGGCGGAGATGAGCGCATTGGCGATTTTGAGGCGCAAATCGCAGCCCAACGAATTGGCGCGGCGCGGATGCTTGAGTTGAGCGAACGCTATGGCGCGGAACCCTGCCTGACCTATGCCAGCGCATTGATGGATTATGCTGAACGGATGACACGCAAGATGATTGCCAGCATCCCAAACGGCACCTATGCCTTCACCGACTATCTGGAAGGCGACGGGCAGCGAGATTATGACATCCCGATCAGGGTGACGCTGACGGTCGCAGGCGACGGGTTGAGCGTTGATTTTACGGGGACATCGCCGCAAACAGCCGGAAATTTGAACGCTGTGCAAGCGGTGGCGCTTTCGGCGGTGGTGTACTGCTTGCGGTTAATTGTGGAAGAAGATATTGCGCTGAACGCGGGCAGCTTCGCGCCGATTAGCCTTCATATTCCTGAAGGCAGCCTGCTGAACCCGCGCTTTCCGGCGGCGGTGGCGGTGGGCAATACAGAGACGGCGCAGCGAGTGGTGGATGTCGTGCTGGGGGCGCTGGCGCAAGCGCTGCCGGATCGGATTCCAGCGGCAAGCCAAGGCAGCATGAACAATATCACGGTAGGCGGCAGCTATCAGGGCAAGCCGTTCATCTATTACGAGACGATTGGCGGGGGGCACGGGGCGAGTTTAGAGGGCGATGGGCTTAGCGGGCGGCACAGCCATATGACCAACACCCGCAATACGCCGATAGAAGCGCTGGAAACCAGTTTTCCGATACGGGTGCTGGAATACAGCTTACGCGAAAATTCTGGCGGGGATGGGCAGTTTCGCGGCGGCATGGGGATCACGCGGCGGTATGCGTTTCTGACGGATACGACAGCGACACTGAACACAGAACGGCGGCGGCTAGCGCCTTACGGATTGGGCGGCGGCGAACCGGGGCATGTGGGGCAAAACCGGCTGAAACGTGCGGAGGGGGCGGCATGGATTGGGCTTCCCGCCAAATGGACGGATATGCTGCATCCAGGCGACCAATTGAGCATTGAGACGCCAGGCGGGGGCGGCCGGGGAACTGCACGCCAAAATTCGGCAAAAGAGAACTTAACTTCGCCTTGACAGGGGGGCATTTCGCCCTTTATACTTCTTCGCGTTAGGGGTCGTGGTGTAGTGGTTAACATACTGCCCTGTCAAGGCAGAGATCGCGGGTTCGAGACCCGTCGACCCCGAAGCAGTGAACGGCGTCAAACTCTCAGAGTTTGGCGCTTTTCGTTTACCCGCTCCTTCTGATTCGACTGCGTCCACCAATTGCATATATGGCGATACCTCATCGGGGATCGAGTCCCGCTGAGGTGCATGACCTGCGCACTGAGGAGGGTGTGCTGCTTTCTGGGGTGTGAGATGCCGATTGCTAACCGAATTCATATCCGCCCGTCTGATAACAGAGTCGAAAGCAGCTTTAAGCGATGCAGCGAGCGCTGCTTATTGCGTTTCGTCCCCAGTTTTGATCAGCATTCCCATCGCTTGATGCCGCGTTTGGTCAGGTGATGCGAGCTTCAACCAGCGCGATCCCGGCACTGGCATCGCAGCGACACTTGATGGAGATAAGCCCGGGTTTCAACCTGCTTACGCTGGTTGAGGTCGATCATCTGCTGGGACAGGAACGCCAGGATATCATGGACGACAGCGGCCGCGCCGCCTCTCCACTGGGCAGCGGCGAAATCGTACAACTTGTCCAAAGTCCTGCTGAGTCGTTGGCACCTTTATTTTAGAGAGACCCCTTAGTGCTTCATCCTGCAAGTAACCGGACATAGCACGCGGGCTTTTGTAGGGGATCAGCATGCTGCGCCCTATTGAGAAATTTCCCGGATGCAGCGCCTAGTGACAGTCTCCAACAGGTGGCAAATTCCGATATAGCCGAGTACATGATGTAGTCAGAAGAACAGGAGGAGAGCTGCACAGCACTCCTCCTCTCACGGGGACTACACCCCTTCTTTGACCTTGATGATCTCGTCAGCAACCAGACCGTGCGCCTCACGGTGCACCGCAATCGCTGCTTCCTGGTTGGGCGCTTCAACCAGACAGAAGACCTTGCCTGTATCTTCATCGAACCAGTAGCGCAGATACTTGACGCCATACTTCTCCTGTGTCTTCAGGTCTGCCTGATGCGCGCCGGCGACGGCATCGGCGGTCAGCCCTTCAACGTGATGGTGAATATCCATGAACAGTGGCATTGTAATTTCTCCCTCTAGTGGCTACGAATGGCTATGAGCTGGTGGGTGTCATGTCGGTAAGCGGGTAGTTGGCGGGGCAGAAGATAGTCGGGTTGTAATCCGAGAACAGCCCATCAGGATTGTCCGTCCACAACCACAGGTGCAGAGTCCACACAGGAGGCGTATCCGGGATATTGGTTTTGAGGTGCATCTCCTGATCGAACAAGACAGGCGCGGCCCTCCCCGTGTTGTCCGGATCCCACTGATCCGCAAAGACCAGATACTCGAACGCCACAAGGATCATGTCGCCGTCTTCGGTCGGCTCGAAGACGAGCGCTTCCGGCTCCATCGGATCGAGCACGCTATCGCCGACGAGATCGCCGTTGACATAGTGCTGCCCCATTCCACCGATCTGATTGTTGGTGAAGCAGTCGAGAAACTTTCCGTAGCCCATGTCTTCCACGCTGTCGAAATTCCGGAAATCGGCAGTGGCGTGGCGAACATCAGCAACCAGACGCGCGATTTCGGGCGAAATCTCCGCCGAAGGATCGTGCACCATCTCCTGAGAATGCACCACGAGTGGCAGCGTCATCAACAAAAACGCCGCCGCGAACACGAATAACATTAAGCGCTTCGGTTTCATCATATTCTCCTCTCTTGAACCTGCGCATATGCTCAGGGTAGCAGTTCAAATGGGACTCGGTCATCTACCGTTTGGAGGAGTTATGCCGCGCTAGTGGTAGATTTCAGGCACTGCTCGAAAGCCGCCGCTGCTTTCGCAGCCACAATCCCATACCCCCTAGCGGCAACCCTGCCACCCCCATGCAGATCGCATTGGCGAATGCACGCAAAATGCCCAACATCAGCAGTGCGGGGTTCGGGTTCGGCTCGCATTCACCGTTCGAGCTGATGGTGCCAGGCATAGGCTGTGTCCAAGACCTATCTCCTGAACTGCTGACGTCGACGATGAAATTGAATGTGCATTCTGCGCCGACAGCAGGTGGCTGACACTCGCCGCCGATCCCGACGATACTGGGAGCATGAGAACGGGTATCAGTCCCATCGGGTATATCGCCGAAGTAATAGGTGCAGGCTTCGATCCGCGGCGTAACACTACTGTCTGGAGCAAAATTCGCCGATGCAGGCAAATCCGGGACGCCGCCATTACGGGCAAAACACTCGTCGAGTGTGAAAGACTTCGAACCGGGATGATTGGGCCCGTTACCATTCGCGCCGGAGATGGTCACGACATTATCGCTGCGCGACACCTGCAAGCCGCTACTGTCGAATGGGCGAACAGCCGTCATCACCCGGCTGATCGGGATTGCCGCCAGCTGCATCGAACCGCCGGCCGCGCGCCAGACCTCGATTTGATCGAAGTGACAGTAGACCGTGTAATACTCGTCCGGTACAGGATTCAGGCGGTCATCTGGAGGCCAACCGGACGGTGACGTCTGCGAGTCAGGAGTAGGCGTCACATCGTAACAGTCTGCCTCACCAGTACAGTCTGCTTTCACGGGCCTCATGACAATCAGCGAACCGATCAGCAGTACAGACACAAAACAGATAAAGAATTTGCGCATGATGCTCCCCAACTGATAGCCTGTTAGTTTCAGTGTAGGAGCCGTGCCGAATCCCGCACTCTACCATTTGGTAGATTGTGAAGGCATCAGCGGTAGATTTTTATAACAAGTTGAGTTGCTGCGCCCGCACAATCGCCTGGGTGCGGTTGCTGACTTGCAGCTTGCTGTAAATGTTGAGGGTATGTGTTTTCACCGTGCCCGTACCGATCACCAGACGCTCGGCGATTTGCTGGTTGGTGAGTCCGTCTGCCAGCAGGTGCAGTACCTCAAGTTCGCGGGGAGTGAGCGGCTCATCAAGAGCGGGAATCGCAGGCGTATGTGGCTTATCAGCCTGCGGCCCACCCAACCATTCCAGAACCTCGCTGACGACTAATTGCAGGTCGAGGGTTTCGCCGCGCTGCCACGCCACCTCGTAGGCAGCTGTGCCTAAAGCGGCCTCTAGCTTGGCTCGCAGACGGATGAACAGACCCCATCGCTCCATCCAGGCGGGCGCGCTGGCGGGATGTGTAAAGACGAGACCGAGTATCTCTACTGCACGCTCGGTAAGCCCCTCGTGTGCCAACAGCACGCAGGCAGCAGGCAAATGCCAGAAGTAACGTCCGGGGGCATTCAGGCGTCGGGCGAATTGAAATGCGCGCAGGTTAGCGCTGCGCGCCGTTTCATAATCGTGCAGCCCGCAGGCGGCAAGCGGCAGTCCCCATTCCAGCGCTTCGATAGACGATGTGAATGTGGCAAGCTCCTGTGCCTGTGACAGAAGCTGCCAGGCCTGGGTATAGCGTTCTTCCAAGCTCGCAAGCACGCCAGAAATGGCGAGAGCATAGGCGACCCGATCATGGATGCCAACCTCTTTCGCCAATCTGAGCGCTTCATCCAGAAGCATCTGCGCCGCGTCAAAGTCGCCCCGGAAAATCGCCAGGTAAGCTAGATTAACGTCGACAAACGAAACCAGGTTCCAGCTCTTGAGTTCCTGCCAGATGTCACGCACCTCTTGATTGAAGTGCTCGGCTTTATCGTAGTCGGGAATGGAATAGGCTTCGGCTGCGACTAATAGCAGGATGCGCGCCGTCCCATAGCGGTCGCCAATCTCGCGCCTCATTTGTGCGCATTGGTGCGCATATTGCAGCGCTTGCTGGCGCATTCCCTGGTAGTAGTGCGCCCATGCAAAAGCGTGGAGCGCTACGGCCATATAGAAGCGATCTCCTGCGCGCTCCAAACAGGAAAAACTCTCCTGCGCAAGCTGTAAGGCATACGGAAAATCGCGCTGGGCAATCCCACCCAGAAACAGTCCAAATAGCGCCTGACATATCGCTATCTCGATTGGATCGCCATATCGCTGAATGACTGCGAGGCTGCTATCTAGCTTTTCAACGACGATAGACGGCTGTAAATCATGGGGCAGCAGGATAGACTGCCGGACTACAATGCGCGCTTTCAGATAATCCGAACCATCCCCTGTGACCTGCGCCAACGCCTGCTGCAACAAGAGGTTAACATCATATTCACGGCTGCGGATAATGCCGTACCAGACTAATCCTTCCAGCATGAGATGGATGATTCCATATGCTTGTGTTTGAAGTGCCCAATCCCATGCGCGCCGAATATTCTCAAAATCTGCGTCCATCTGATTGAGGCTTGCAAGCTGCCGGCGTCCCTTGAGATCAATCTCACGCTCAGCGACGAAATCGGCGTAGAACTGGCTGTGCTGTGCGCGTGCTAGCCCAATGTCTCCAGATTCCTCCAGATGCTCCTCGCTGTACTGGCGCAGGAGTTCGTGAACGCTGAAGCGACCCGAAGACTGGGTCTGTAAGAGTGATTTTTCCACCAGCGAGACCAGCAGTGCCAGCGATGCTCCAGTCACTCGCTCGGCAGCCTCGCGGTCAAACCCGCCGCGAAAGACCGACAGGCGAGCGAACGTCAGACGCTCGGTTTCAGAAAGCAGTTTCCACGATTGGTCAAAGGCGGCGCGCAGGCTGCGGTGGCGTTCCTCGACATTGCGCGCCGTTGTTGTTAGAAAGTCGAAGTTGTGCTGCATCTCTTCGGCAATCTGCCCGGCTGTCAACGCCTTAAGCCATGATGCTGCTAACTCAATCGCCAGCGGCAGACCTTCGGCTACTTTGCAAATGCGAATGACCGCTTCTCGATCCTGCGCTAAGTCGAAATTCGGCTGCATCCGTCGAGCGTGGTAGAGAAAAAGCTGGACAGCTTCGTAAGCTTCCAGCGTGGTCGAGTAGATGCTGGGCGGCGTCAGCATCCCCGTGACCGGATAGAGCCATTCTTCCTGCAAATCCAGCGCTTCGCGCGAGGTGACCAGCAGCTTTACCCCATGGGCGACAAGGAGCGCGCTGACGAGCGCTGTTCCATCGAGTAGGTGCTCGAAATTGTCGAGCAGCAGGAGGAGCGATCTTTCGTGGAGATAGTTCAGAAGCTGAGTTTGCGGATCAACTTCCCTATAAAACGAGATGCCGAGCGACCGAGCGATGGTTGGTACGAGTAGATCGCTGCTGGTGAGGGGCTGCAAGTCGACGAAAAAAGCACCATCGGGGAAGGAATCCGCAGCAATCTGGGCGCTCTCGGCAGCAAGGCGGGTCTTCCCGCTTCCGCCTGCCCCAATGATTGTCAGCAGACGGCAAACAGGATTCGCTAAATAGGCACCGATGTCCGCCAATTCTTTTGTTCGCCCGACAAAAGGTGTGGGTTGAGGGGGAAAGTCGGCCAGCATAGCTTACCTCATCATGCATTGGCATTGCTTTATTATAGATTAATTTTGTCTTTGCCACAGCGAAGCTGCCGCTGGGAAGTGGGAAAGTTCTGGATGTGGAATAAATTAGGGGGATGAGCAAATGTCAATTTCCGACCGCCCCCGTTCCAGCGGAGAAACCCTTACATATTGTGGGGATGGATGCGTTGTACCCGTTTGTAGGGAAGAAAAAACAGGCTCTACCTCGTGACCTTTGTTGAGCGCAAGACCTGTTGTATTGTGGGGTAGCAAGTCGTTGGCGAACGCGATGAAGCGACGCTGCAAGCGCCGTTTTCATTTGTAATATTTGCCCCTTTGGCTAAGGGCGTGGGCGCAGCACGACACATATGCCCTTTTTAGTGCAAATTTCCAAAAATCGCATAGAATACATATAAAAATATTAACGACCGCATTAACCTCGCCACTGTCCCCATTTCGCGCAGGCAAAGAGGGGAAGAACAGCAGGAAGAATGCTTGCTCAGCAGGTGATGAGGGTATAACACGTTGAACTGATTCAGGACAGAAAATACGGCAATAACGGCAAGTGAACCGCCCCGCTGCAGGTGATGAGGCACGTTTAAACTGCTGAAAACGCCAGCGGCGACGGCAAGCTGTTGATCACCAATATCTGGCGCAAGACTAAGGTAAAGGGGATGCAGTCATGAAACGTGGTTTCGGGGTTTGCCTGCTTGTTTTTGTCATGCTGCTGGGGGCGGGCAGTCCACAGGTCTTTGCGGGTGGCGCGGCGTATTTTCCCCTTCGCTGGAGCGCAGACAGCAGTCAATTACTCATAGATACTGTTTGCACAACCGAAGCAGATGAGCCGCCAGGAATTTATCTGGTGGACGTGGCGGATGGTCAAGTTAGCGGGAGAACGCTGGTCGCTGACGACACCTTCCATTTCAGCTATTGGGACGCTCCATCCCCTTTTATGCGCGGCACAGTTGGCGAAGGAGCAGATGGCGATCTCTACTGGATCGATCTTGAAACACTCAGCCTGCGTAACCTAACCTCTGGTGTTCCCAACGACATTCATAGCTGGGCGTGGTCGCCAGACGACCAACTCATTTTTATTTCGTTATACGATTTCCGCCATTACGTGGTGAACGCCGCCAGCGAGGAGGTATATCTCCTGCCCACAGACATCGCCGGCAGTGGGGTTCACTGGTTGAATCAGACTTATAACCCACTCTTTTTCGGGAAAACCGGTGACGATGAAATATATATGCTGAATATCGCCAGCGGCGAAATGCGCTTATTGACAGCTGACGTTCCCCCATCT
>LMZS01000039.1 GCA_001567085.1 Chloroflexi bacterium OLB15 | reverse complement strand
CCCCCTCGCTAAGCCTCGGTGATGGCGTGGCGATTGCCGAGCCAGTTCATGGCTGTGCGCCCGATATTGCCGGGAAGAATGTCGCTAATCCCACCGCTGCGGTGCTTAGTGTGGCGCTGCTGCTGCGCCTGCATTGGGGCTTCACTGAATTGGCAGATCGGGTGGAAAATGCGGTAAAGGCGACGCTGGCGGAAGGCAGCCACACCTCAGATATTTCCCCTGAAAACGCGCTCTCTACCACCGCGTTTACAGACCGTATCATCGCCAATTTATCCTCTTGATACCGTCTCCACTTACTTATTGATGAATATTTGCGCGTCGTCATATCGTTCGTTATACTTCCGCCACTTTATATGCAATTAACATAGTTCACAATAAATATTACGTATGTGCAAGATCCTTGTAATAGATGATGACAGCGCATCGCTTACCCTTGTAACTCTTGTTCTTCTGCGCGCCGGGCATCATGTATATTCAGCCAATAATGCCGACGATGGCTACGCCCTCGCCCGCCAGTTGCGCCCCCATATCATCCTTCTGAACGACGGCATGCCGCACATGAGCGGCGGGGAACTGTGCCTGAAGATCAAGCTCAATGAAGAAACCGCAGCCACCCCCGTCATTTTGATCAGCGCTGGCACGCGTGTGGACGACCCCAAATATATTGAAGCATCCCGCGCCGATGGCGTTTTGCGCAAGCCCTACATGCCCGGTGACCTTTTGCGCGTGGTCAGCGCGCACACTGAAACAGGGGCTTTCAGTTAAGGCGATTGCAAGTGAAATAGGCAAATAAAAAAGCGGCGCAAATTGCGCCGCTTCTGCTTCTGTTTACGCCTGAATTACATGCCACCCATCAGCGCGCCCATCGCCTGGCTGATTGGCTCGAATGATTCCGGTGCCACCACCGTTGCATCGCCAATATCGCTTAGGCCAAGGTCTAAAGTCAGGTTGATTGCGTTGCTTGTGCCGCTTTTGCTGGGAAGCGTAAGCGCCAGCGTGAGGGTTAGGCGGCTGGCCTCATTGGTCGCCAGATTAACATACTGATCCAACACCAATGATGATCCCTGGAACATGCTGGCCATCATGGCGCTCATCTGCTGAAGTTGTTCTTCGGTCACATCATTGGCTGTGGTGTCCATAGAGCCAGCAGCCGCAGAAGCGATAACCGGGGCTAGTTCAGGGCTGGCAACCAACGCGGCAATATCTACCGTAGTTGTGAAATGGGCGCTGCCATCCACATCGGCATCGCGCACGATGGTGACGAAGGTTGTCGGATCAATGCTGCTGATCGCCATGATGGCTTCCATCACGCCGGGCTGCGCCATCAGGTCAGACATATCACCGCTGGCGAGATCCTCAGGATTCACCGGCAGGCTGCTGCCCATAGATGAGGTGAAACCGCTCAGCATCTGCTCAATTTCTTCCGCCGTGCCGCCAAACCAGTTGGTGCCACCATCGGGGGAGATATACAGGCTGCCGTCCACGCCGCGCAGTTCGATGTTTAGCGGAGTATCCGAACCAGCAGAGGTGAGGGAGCCGTTGAGGAGCAGAGAGAACATATCGCTGGCAAACAGGCCGCTTCCAGCGAGATCCCAGCTCACATCAGTACCGTCAACTGCCAGCCCAAACTGCGAAGCAAGGTTGAAAGCCGCGTCTTCGGGGAACTGCGTGCCGGTCATCAAGGCGAAATCTTCGGCGCTCAACCCAAATGTTTCTTCCTGCGCGGCGGCAGGGAAAACAGCCACCAGAATGGCTAGTAAACATAACAGGAAAACGATGCGTGTTGATTTCATTTTATGCTCCTGAAAACAAAAGATTCTACTTAGTGTAAAGGCATGGCAGAGTATTTGTCAAAGGAGTAATAGCTAAGAAACTGTAAAAAGTCGTCGGTTAGTCGTCTTTGCGCCGCCAGCCGTTTGTTGTTATTCTGACAGGCGCTTGAGGATGTATTAGCGATAATTTTGCCCATTCCGACGAGAAATTTTGCGCGAGAACGCTTATGAACAGTTTGAAATTTCGCCCTGTTCTAGCTGCTGTGGCTGCCGCGACTGGCGTATTTATCGCCGCCTGTGATGGCAGCGCCGCAACTGTTGAGCCATTACCAGCGACGGCTACGCTTGCGCCTATCATCAGCCTTACGCCGCGCTTCACCGCTACGCCGATCCCAACGCGCACCGAAATGCCTACGGAAACGCTGACGCCCTCGCAAACCTTCACCGAAGCGCCGCCTACCGAAACCTTCACGCCTTCGCCCACCCCGCCCATTACCGGCAGCGTATATTCGGTCAATGACGTGAATTTACGCGAAGGCCCCGGCGTAACGTTTCCCTTGATCACCGCTTTGCGCCCCGGCACCTCAGTTGAGGTAGTCGCCACCGATACCAGCGGCGCATGGTACAACGTGCGTATGGAAGATGGCGATGAAGGCTGGATTTCCGCAACGCTGGTTCGCCTTGAGCCGACCAACACCCCGCTGCCCAGCGCCACCCCATCGCCTGATCTTACGTCGCTGGCGCTAGGACGGCGCTGCCGACCTCAATTCTTGGCGGGCAG
>LMZS01000038.1 GCA_001567085.1 Chloroflexi bacterium OLB15 | reverse complement strand
GGTTCAATAAGCGTTGAATTTACGTCAAAGATGAACAGCGCGTTCGTGATAATCAACCAGCATGCAGTTTCATAACCCTTTAATTGATAGGCAGCTTTGAGCATTTGATAAGGACTAAATACCTGTATCGGATAATAATTCAGGCGTGTTTTGTCTGTCTGTTCGCGCGCGCGTTGGCTGGCACCTGGCGCCTCCGCCGCGCCGCTGTCAGAATCCATTGCATCCTGATAAAACTTGAGCGTGGCGCGGCTGTGTTGAATGGTGATATCTTGATTCTCAACAAGATTGGTTAATTCAACGCCAAAGAAAGCATCACACAAGCGGTCGGCCATTGCGTTCATGCTGGCTTGATAGGGTAGCGTGTAGAACAGGCGCGGGGCAGGGCGGAGTTGAATCTGCCGGGCGGCCCACATCAGCGCTGCTTCCGTTTTGCCGCTTCCGGTGGGCGCAGTCAAAATAGCCGATCCCTCCAAGCTGTTGGCCGCCTGAATCTGATGGGGGTTGGGTGTTTGTTTATTCTTTTCCAGTGGTTTGGATGCAATTTCCATGGTTAAACGCATCGGCGGAAATGGGGGCGCGCCCGCCGAAGCCGCATGGTCAGCAGTGAGGATGAGGCCGCGATAGTGCATATCTCGTGCAATTTCACTGATAGTTATATCACCATCTTTTCGTTTGAGGTGATAGGCACTGAAATCACGCAAAGCATTACGGATATTCTCTGCGGTTAGCGGCTTTTCAATAACTGCCGATGGGAAAACATCATTTTGATCAAACCCAAGCGCTTGTGACCAAGGAACACCATACTCATTGAACCAGCGCCATAACCGCCTAATTAATTCGGGGTTTAGCTGGTCAATTAAAAACTGCACCCGCGCTTCCTGTTGGGGGTCAGGTTTACGCCCACCATACTTATGTATAATGGAATCGGCACGCTCACCATCAAAATCCTTATGATGCGCGATAATGACTGCGATTACTGGTAGTCTATCCGGATGCTTAGATGGGAATGCCGCATCAGCAAATGCCAGCGACAAAACCTCATGCCGCTGGCGTCCTTCTGACCACGCATTACTTACCTTAGGTTGGCGCAGTCGCTCCTGAAACCCTAAAGCTGCTTTACCGAAATCGTGCAGAAAACAGCCCCAGTAAAGCCGGTGCCACAGGCGATCATCACCCAATTGTTTAGCTAGTTCAGGCCGCAGGCGATATTGATCGGCTAATCTACTGACTACAGCCCAAGTATGCTGCGCCAGCGTGTCGCCCCCCTTTTCGGCGCTCTTTGCCAGCACATCATCCAGGAAAGCCGGGGTGAGATTGCCCGGAAATGCGTTTACTGCCATGAATGCCAGATTACGCCCCGCGCAACTCCCTTTTCGTAAGGGTGTAGTTCGCCTGGGTCAACGAGAATTTCAAATGACGGTTTGCCAATATTAAAACCTTCTTTAGGCGGGTAGATTGGCGGCTTATCCGTGTGCGGCAGGACGGCATATTGCCCCCATGATGAATTGCGCCGTGAATCAATATATCGGGGCATGGTCACGGCATAGAATCGACCTCCAATATGCGGCGCATCTGCCAGATCCAGCAGGGTGCCGTCGTAAAAAGCGACCTCTGACTGACTCAAATCGACAATCTCAACCTTTGAATAGGTCATCAAATCCTGCGCGCGTCCTAGTGCCACCGCATAGCGTGGGTGGCGAAATGCGTCTTCTAAACCTACATCATCTATGTACAGTGTCAGGCGGGGGTGATAAAGCTGCTCCCGATTGAAGGGATTCATTTTCGCCTCTTTGCCAAAAAAATGCAGATGCTCGTAATCGGTGAACTTCGCCTCGAACTGGAAATGATAGGCGAAACGCAGCCCCTGCGGATTGATGTAGTCGCCAACTGCGCTACAAATATGCCCGTAGATGGTCGCTGGAGGCGGCATCTCAAATGTCGGATGCATCCCTTGATTGAAGTGTGGATAGCGGAAGGAAGTCGTTAGCCCTTCAGCCACAATCTTCAATGCGCGCATGATTAATCAAACCATTCCGGGTGCGCTGCGAGATCATTCACCAGTGCCCCCAGCGCCTCACGCGGATGTAAAGTGGTTAGCCCAAGCGCATTCAGGGTTTCCTGAGATGTATCCATAAAGCCAGCCACACGCCCCAGATATATGCCAGAAACAAAATCGTCGCTTAATGCCGTGAATGCCTGTTGAAGCGAGCCATGATGAATGTAAGGTTGGCCGTTGCCATCTGTAGTAATACAGTGACCGAAAGCATGATTGCCGCCACGTGTGACCGCTGCAATTACAAATGCGGGGCTTACATCGGTGTAGTGTAACGCCTGCTTGGCGCCGCCCTCAATACGCCCTAACGCTTGGAGCAGAACTTGCACGCGGCGAATACGTTCGTTAACTGGGATCCGGTACGCGCGTAAAGCATCGATCTTCTGTAAACCACGCTCCTGCGCTTTCTTGATCGTTTCTGCCCCTAGATTTTGGAAACCGGAGCGGAACTGATTGGTGAAGGTGCCCGCGGCATTCAAGTCAAGTGAGAATAGGCCTTGTAAGGTAGTACGATAGAATTGGTGTTGGTGCAAAAGAACACCCTCTTTATCACCTTCTCCTTTTTGAAGCCGTGCCATTACTCCAAAGTCACTCACAAGGCTGACTGGCGCAATCGATACCAATGTGCTGGTACGGAACGGTGATACGCGGGTGACGGTTTCATCTTTCGTTGCGCGCATGTATCCAAACAGATCATCATCGGGGTATTCAATTGGGTCACCAGCGGTATAAGCCTGCTGTTTGCCTTTGGCTTCATTGTAGACAGGCGATGCCTGCCAGTCATCCCTGAAGTGATCAGCGAGCGTAGTGCGTAACCAGTATCGGAAAGACTGCGCCGAAACATAAGGATAATCACTAGTTCCGACGCGAATCGTTTTGACTCTCGACTCAATATTATCCGCTTCACCGTTATTAAGCGCCGAGGCTGGCGCATCAATCAAAAACAAACCGGTAATGAAAGCCATTATGTTGCCTCCTCTTCAGCTAAGGATTCAATGTCTATATCTTCGTCTGGCAGAGCGGAAAGATCGATTTTTGCTTGATGCAGTCTTTCCAACATGCGTACTGAAATCAGATCACGCGCCAATTTCCACTGGTTGTATCTTTCGCTAGGGTGCTCGAAGGCGTTGATGAAATCATCGTAGGTGAAAAGCATATCATCCGCACCAACCTTATACATTTTTTCGGCTGCTGAACGAATGACGCCGCGCAGTGCAGGATAGCCTTTGGCGCGGGAAAAACTGTAATAGAAACTATGCGGCTGATTCTCAAAATTCATAGCGTAGTCTGCTAGTAAATCACCCAACCGTCGGTAAGTATCGATTCGCTCCTGATCCATGAACATGACCTCCTTTAAAAAGATTTCGATCAACTGCCAGTTCAATGCCCGTTTCAAATTGCCAATGAATTGCCGAGTATATTCCGGCAACCGAAAGAGATTTTCATATAGATAATTCCGGCGCGAGCTGGAAATGCGCGCCTCATCATTTGTGAATACCTCCTCGTTTTTCACTTTGTCCCAGTTATGCCTTACGGCGCGATGCCAGGCTTCAAGGGCATCTAGTAAAGCACGATTGACGAAGGTCATAACGGCATGATCCAGCCGGATTAGGCTTATCTCTGCACCCGTACCGTAATTGGTGAAGTAATAGCCGGTGATGTAATCGAGATTGGCATCTCGTTCATTAAGGTCTTCGCGTGCGCGTAATACCTGTGTGATATAGCGCATATATGGTTTGCCGCCAAAATCCGGGAATTTTTCTTTTGCTTCAGGAATAAGCAAGGTGAGCGCTTGTAGATTACGCTGATAGTTTTGGCGAGCCAGAACTACATTTAACTTTTCGGATTCCCAATCATCAGCAGAAATACTTTGTCGGTGAAAGCCAAGCATCCGCCCGCCACATTTCAGGCAACCAAAGGGCATAGCGTGAATTGCTAACAACGCTATCCCACTAACAGGCAATCCATCGCGCCCCATAGGTGAAAAGTTAGCAATATTTTCACCATTCAGCAGCGGAATGTGTTGGCGATAGGCCCGTTCTGCTTCCGCGATCTCTGGGAAAAAAACGCAGTTAGACTTAAATGGTTGGGCAGGGGAGTCCTTTAAGAAGGCGAATAAATAGCGGTCTGCATATGCCTCACGTTGCTCCAGAGACATGCTTGGCTGAGTAAAGTGTGAATTAGAGAAGATCACTGAAATGTAGTTACGGGCAGCGTTGTGTTGCGAATACCAGTATTTCAACCGTTCGGCGCAGGCTCGTAGATCGTTTTCAGTCAGGTCTGCTAATTGCCGCTTATTGGACATTACAGCTAGCGTGGCTAACCCGATGTCGATAAATGGGTGGCCCGTCATTCGCAAACTAAGCATCCTCATTCCCCCCCCCCATACTGCATCAGCGCTTCCCTCAAATCCTGCACGATCTGTTCGCGCAGTTTATTCGGTGCAACGACGCGCACTTCCGGCCCCCAGCCGCGCACCCATGATAAGATTTCCAACAAACCCGTTACCTCAGCTGTCCATAATACGCTGCCATCGGGCAAGAATTGCTTCTTCTCAGTTGGCAGGAACACCGATTCCATAAGCCGCTGAGCCACATTGGGGTTGAAAATAAGCTCTACGCGTGTCGGCGCTTCTCCATACCATATTCCCCACGCACATTTGAACAGATCATTTACATCAATATCCGTTTTCTCAAATCGTTGTGTAGTGAGTATGGCGCGCTCAATGCGATCTAGTTTGAATGTTCGCAACGCCTTTCGCTGCTGGCTGAATGCGATTAGGTACACGCTATCGCCCGACGGCATGGGCTCAAAAAGACATGGCTCAATGTCATGCTCAATAGTTTCGTTCGAGCGTGCCTTACGATGGTGAATATGTACAACGATCCCTTCTAACCAACCCTGAATAAGGGTGTCCCAAACCTGCGTATACTCACGTGTTGCGGTGCGGTTGGCGTTTAACAAGTTATTGCTGCGGGTAAGTTGCTCCACAAAATCAGGGCGCTGTAATGCCGGAATTACTTTCTGGATCGCTGTGATCATAAAGTCGGGCGCTTTGCTGGTTTGACGAATAAAGCGGCGCAGCGCTAGATAGATGGTTAATGCCTCAGCCGGCTTCAGGCGCACATTGCTAACCGCTTCTGTGGGGTTGAGCCGGTAATGCCCCCGTTTTACCTCGATTAGCTCACGCCCCCGTTCAATCTCTTCCAAGTAGCGATGCGCCGTTGTGTGATGGCACTCCAAAGCATCTGCCAGATCGAACACCGTCATACCCTCACGGCTCATCTGTAGGAGTAGTTCTGCCTCCTCCATACGCTCACGCTTACTCAGCGCATGACTCATACTGACCTCTTATAAGCATCTCTTTTAACCAGCATAGCAGTATTACTGTGCAAGTAATGCAAAGAGCGTGAAAGTTGATGGGATTTTTACAAATTTTGGATTTGAGGTAAGGTGGTGTAAGTGTTTGAGCCTGCCAGGGGGTAAAAGATTGGAAAGCGGATCTATTGTTGGAACATCAAGATAGCGAACAGGACGACGGAAATTCCGGCTAAGGCTTAGGAATAGGTTCCTATACGCACGCCACCCGCCGACTGCGCCAGTTCATCCGCCTGAGCGTTTTGCCCACGCGGTATCCAGGTCAGCATAACCGTGTGCTGTTCGAGTAACGCCTGAAGCTGCTGCCACAGGTCGAGATTGGCGACCTGTTCGCCCCGCACGTTCTTCCAACCGCGCTTGATCCAGTCGGACAGCCACTCGTTCACGCCGCGCACAACGTAGCTAGAATCGGCGAAAAGCTGCACTTATGACCCTGCCTGCTTGAGTGCCTTCAATGCTTTGATGGCCGCCGTGAGTTCCAGCGCGTTCACGGTGGTGTCTGCCGCGCTGCCCTGTAAGACGCGCTGATGTTCGCCACATGAGAGGACTGCCGCCCAGCCGCCGAGACGTGTCTGCGTCTCACAGCTTCCGTCCGTATGGATGATGATCGGGGTCATGACAACCTCCTGTTATTCAATTCATAATGCGATTAGGCAAAAAAGAGTTCTGGTTTCATCACCGACTGCGGTGAACTTCGCTGATAGCCTCGAAACCGATGCCGTGATGCGTCCGCCACCTTTCCGAGAATTTCGACCAGAATGTAGCGGTGACAGTGCTTCGTCGTCGCGTGTGTGTCCTTGCAGTAGCAGCATACGATCAGCTGTCAATGACGGACAACTCGCCGCGCTGCATGAGGCGCATGAACATGCCGAGAATGTGCCCGATCTCGTGTCGTAACTGGTGCAACCGGCGATTGAAGCGCACCGATGCGCTGCAAGATGCACAATGCCCGTTCGTGGTGGTTCTGAAAGTATTTTGCCGCGACCACCGTGACCACAAGCACTTCGGCAGCGCTGACCGTCGCGCGTGGTTCGTCCCGATGATTCGTCGCGTCCATGCGGTGGGTTCGCCTAATGAAAGTAGGGGTACTTCCATTCTAGCGTCTCTCGCATGGACGACTTCTACTAGCAATCAAGGTTTGATTCACTCTATAATCCGGGCTGTTGTTTTCCAGAAGCGCAGTCACGAGGACAAATTGATGGTCGCAGAGATCCTGCTCACACTCAGCCGAACAAAACCTTATGCCCTCGTCGTCTGGACAAGCGGGTCGACGGCTGAGGTTTATCAGATTGTCCAGGGAAAGCGTGACGTGATTGGCGCATTCAGTTTCTCTGAGATGGACTCGCTGCAAGACGGCTTGAAAAAGCTAGGCTATCGTCGAACAAATCAAGAGATCAATGCCCCCGGCGAGTACATATATTACTACTCACGCGAGTGACGGCCGTCGCGACAGGAAATCAATTGGTCTACGCCCAGTTTAATGGGGTCACAGTGGCTCAAGCTGCCATCGTAACCGGAGCAGCATAGGCGATGCCAGAGTGCAGCCGCTGCCGATTGTAAAACACCTCAATGTAATCAAAGATCGCCATGCGTGCTTCTGACCGAGTCGCAAAGACCTGCCCGCGAACCGCTTCGAGCTTGAGTGTGGCAAAGAAACTCTCCGCCATCGCATTGTCATAACAGTTGCCCGTACCGCTCTGGCAGGTCACGCCACGGCGTTCCCGTTTTGATGTGATAGCATCGCATTGAGCATCTCTCGGTTATCCCGCCCCGGTCGTCCGTATCTTGCCTTCGGTTGCGGCAGCAAGCCCCGTATCGCTTCTTACTGTCTGTCGGTTAGTTCATGTCGTTTTGTCATCCCTCCATGCTACACTATATTTTGCAGACACACCCTAGAAACCTGTCTCATTACAGCACTGCGGGTTGCGCGGCTGGACACAGTAAATAGTTCATGTTTTGGATATGGCTCAGGCAATACCTAGTTGCGTAGAGATTCATTGTTCCAAATAGCGCCGAACAACCTCAACGGCCCGCGTTACACCGTTTTCTGCTGCTATCCTATCTCGCAGGTTAGCAGCTCGCTGCTGCATTTCCGTATCCTCGCTCATC
>LMZS01000037.1 GCA_001567085.1 Chloroflexi bacterium OLB15 | reverse complement strand
AAAAGTTTGCGATTGTGCCAATAGATGAAAATGACATACAGGTTCAATACAGCGACGAAGAAAAGCTGTAGATAGTACAGATAACAGGCGACTGCTGAGGCGGCAATAAAGAGAACCCAGTCTATAAGGCGCTGGCGGTTCAGCGCAACCAACCCAAGCCATAGCGAGACCGCTGCCGCTGCCGCCCATAGTGGATAGTTTCGGGCATCCTGTGCATGCCAGAGAATGGCTGGCGAGATGGCAAAAAGCAGCGCCGCAATATATCCGATTGGGCGACTGCCTAGGCGCTTCCCAATTGCATAAAGGGCTGGAATGCCGATCAGGTTCAAAAATGCGGGCAAAAAGCGAACGACAGATTCCTGCGATCCAACAATCTGCCCGTAGATATAGTAAATGGCGTAGGCCAAAGGGGGTTGTGGATCAATTGTGACGATTGAGGATAGCGTTTGGCTAAGCGGCTCGCGCATCCAATGGAGAACGGTGAAGGCTTCATCACCGCGCAGCGACGCCTGATTAAGTTGGAACAGCCGCAGCGCAAAACCAGACAGTATCAGCACCAGCAGTATCAGCCAGTGCTGACGTTGACGAGACATGTCGTTACCCTGCGAGATAGGCTTGTTCAAAGGCCTCGATTTGCTCTTGCGTTAGGGTGGGCAAGTGCTGTTTCGTAACCTCTTTCATATAGTCTTTGAGGTTCTTCGACATTTTGGGGTTTGCATGCAAGATGGGCACCGGCGAATCGGTTACATGAATCTGTACGCGCGGGTCAACGAAGATAACCAGCGGCTGTACCGTGACGCCGGGAGCAATATCAGCCAGCATATTTTGAAGTTTCTCGGCCGCTCGCTCTGCGTCGCGCGTGGGATCGCCAATCATATCCATACGCAAATAGCTAAGGATTCTGCCGATGAACGACTTGTTGGTAACCCATTGGCGCTCATTTACCGTATAGCTGCCATCCTGAAAGCGCGTCGTCATGGCGAACACGCCCTGCGGGGCAAATAACACATGCCGCGCCGGAAAGAAGAAATAGTTATACAGGACGCTTTTATTAGAGATACCCTTCAAACCGGCTTCGATCACGGCTTCAGGTCGTGGTTCGCGCACCCACAAATTCGACAGGCGCACCGAGAAGATGATCATCACATAGGCCAGCGGCAGCACGAGAAACGGCAGCACCAGCCCGACGAATACGTTGGTTGTGCTGGGCATCTCCGTTTGCTGGTTTAAGAGCAGCAGACCGCCAATCGGAACCAGAAAGCTTGCAAAAAAGCCGTACTGGGCGATCTGGCGGTTTCGTTTTGCCAGCGGGGCGTTCGTGACGATACGCATGAAGCAAAATCCATTTCAGGGCGATGGAACAAAGTAAGAGAGATTGCCGCCGTAGAATACTTCGGCGCAAACCAGATCGTTATAGCGCTCGGTTGGCAATATGCGCCATTGGCGCGGCATGCCGAAGGCTACACCCACCAGCGCGGTATTCAAATCTTCTGCCGCCGGGCGAATGCAATGGGTAACCGCGATATTCAGGCGTTCGGTCATCACGCTGCTATAAGGCGTGAAGAACAGGATGTCGTACAATGTGCCGCGACGAACATAATGACGCGGGTTGGCTGGCGCTTGCCATGAAGGCACTTCGCGGCAGTGGGGGTTAATGTAGTCGCGGAAACTGATCACCTCGTCGCCGGTATCATACAGCGCGGCGCTGCAATCAGGGTAAGCGACCATGTAATTGATATTCGCTGCGCTGCCGCCTACTGTTTGCGTTATGGTGCTGGAATTGGCGGCTGGCGTCACATTTGCGGCCGGGGCGGGGGTCGTGCCGGAGGTGATTTCCAGCGTGATCCGCGCTTTGCCATTCATGTTGATGTTGACCGGCGCAGAGCCATCGGCGGGGCCTAGCACGCCCGCTGAGCCGAGATTGTTCACATCGAAGCGTCCGCCAGCAGTCCATGCCCAGTAAGTTAGCACGGATGAGCCTGAAGTGTCTGCCAGAAATTCAAAGTTTACCGGCAGATAAAAGCCAACCCAGACTACTGGCTGAGTGATGTTGACCGCCGGATCGAAAACGGCTGTAAAAGTACCCGACTGGGTAATGTCTACCGTTGTACGGCCAGCCACCGCTGCATCTGCTGGAGAGCCGCCGTTGGCATCCTGATAGATGACAACATCAATGGATGAGCCGGGAACGGGCGTTTGCACGCCGATAGATACGCGGTCAATCACTGCCGGAAGCGCTACCCCTGCGGCGGCCAAATCGAAGCCATTCAGAACCATTGAAGGCTCGCCAGAGATGAACCATACCGCGTTTTGATCGTTCCCATTGATTGACAACGTCCGTTCGCCTGCCGAAACCGATAATGGCAGCAGAACGGCGAGGAGTAGGGCGATAAGCGCAATTTTCTTAATCATCGCAAACATCCTTGTAGGCGTGGCTACCCGCCAATCACCCGCGTATTGTAGGGAAAATCATAAGCCCGGTCAACAACGAGATACCTACGTTGGGATTGTATTGGTAATTTGAGAGCCTATAATCATGCGCTGTTGAGGAGTAATGTGACCGATGAGCGAGTTTGCCCTCTTAGCGGTTGTGCTGGTGTTGGCGTTGGGCGCATACTGGTCGCTCGTTATTTTTCCGCGCCAGCGCGAGTTTCAAAAACAGCAGAAGTCTGTTCGCGCGCTGCAATCCGGCGACGAGATGATCACTTACGGCGGTATTATTGGTAAAGTCAAGAAAATAGATGCCGACGATGGAATCGCCTTCGTTGAAATTGCGGACGGCGTGACTGTGCGCGTGCTGACAGCGGCGCTTACGAGACCTTATGATCCTGAAGAGATTGCTGAATCTGCGCAGCGCGCGGCTGGAACAGCCTCCCCGAATCATACAGAAGCCTGATTTAAAGCCCATGATCCTTTGAAAACCAGCGAGAAAAAGCATGCGTCGTAATCGTATATGGCTCATCATCATTATCGCACTTGCTATTTTCGCGCTATGGGTCAGTTTGCCTGATAATGCCGGTATCGTGATTGATAGCAATGGTGATGGCACGCCAGAAGTTAACTTCAGCCTCCGGCAAAGCCTGGGACTGGATCTCGTTGGTGGATTGCGGGTTTTGCTGGCAGCGCAGCTTCCAGATGGCTCATATACCGCAGGCGATTTGCAGCAGGCGGCTAATAACGTGGCTCGCCGTGTTAACGGTTTAGGCGTGACCGAAGCGACAGTGCAGGTGCAGGGCAGTAATCGCATTCTGGTAGAACTGCCGGGCGTGACCGACCCTCAACAGGCAGTTGATACTATTCAGGCGACGGCGCTGCTCGAATTTGTTAATTTTAGCGGCCTTGGCGCGCAGGCTGCTGACTATGATGGGCGCAAAATTTTGACCACGCGCCAGTTTGAAATCGCCAGCGAAAATGAGGTACAGCCTGAAGGCGAAGTAAGCCCTCTGACCGGTCAACCCTTTCAAACTGTGATGGATGGTAGTGGCTTACAAGCGGCCAGCCCGCAGTATCAAAACGGCCAATGGTTTATCAGCTTTGAGCTTACACCTGAAGGCGCGGCGATTTTTGGCCCATATACCGGGGCAAATGTCGGCCAACCGATGGCGATTGTGCTGGATGGCACTGTGCTTTCAGCACCGGTAATCAACGCCCAACTGACTGATGGCGGCATCATTGAAGGGAACTTCACTGAGCAGGAAGCGCAGCAATTGGCGCTGCAACTGCGATCTGGCGCGCTGCCGATTCCGCTGGCGGTGGAAAGCGCTGAAACCGTAGGCGCTACACTGGGGCAGCAATCAATCAACCTGAGCATTCGCGCCGGAATCATCGGCATTGTTATCGTGCTGCTCTTTATGGTGATTTACTATCGAGTTCCCGGCGTGGCTGCCGATCTTGCGCTTCTGGTCTTTATCATCCTGAACCTTGCGCTTTTCAAACTGATCCCGATAACGCTGACCTTACCTGCTATCACCGGGTTTCTCATATCGGTGGGCACCGCGGTAGACGGAAACGTGTTGATTTTTGAGCGTATTAAAGAGGAACTTCGTGCCGGAAAGCCGCTCAACGATGCCATTGAAGCCGGCTTCAACCGCGCGTGGCGTTCGATTCGTGACTCGAATATGTCCACGATTATCATCTGCGCCATACTTTTCCTGTTCGGGCAAACACCCGGCGCCAGCGTAGTCAGCGGGTTTGCCATCACGCTGGCTTTAGGCTTAGTCATCAATCTGTTTACTGCTGTGCTGGTTACAGGCACATTTCTACGCTTGCTCGTCGCACTCTTTCACCGACCGCTTACACAGCGCGCCTGGTTATTAGGAGCGTAAATCGCCATGTTTGTCTTTCGCTTCGTTCAGCACCGGCGCGTTTATTACATTATTTCTGCGATCATTATTGTCATTGGCGTCATCGCGATGGGAATTTCGATTTCGCGTATTGGCACACCGTTTCCGTTAGGCATTGACTTTGTTGGCGGAAGTATTTTTGAACTGCAATTCACCGGCCCCGGCGCCACTGAAGACGCTATCGGTGATGTGTTTACTGCCAATGGCGCGCCAAATACCAGCATTCAAAGTGTCGGTAATCCGGGTGATTATCGCTGGTCAATACGTACCGCCTATCAGGATGTTGCCACCACTGAGCAGATTAAGGCGGATCTCGCTGATCTTGCGCCTCTTGATATTTCTTCTGTGCGTGTCGAGTCCATTTCTGCATCTGTAGGCGCTGAAGCCTCACGGGCGGCAGTCTTTGCGGTACTTGTCGCAACGGCAGTCGTTACGGCTTATATCGTTCTGGCATTTCGCTCGGTGCCGAAAGCTATTCGCTATGGCATATGCGCGATCCTCGCCATGCTGCATGACGTGCTGATCGTGTGCGGTATCGCCGCTGTGCTGGGGTTATTATTCGGCTGGGAGGTAGATGCGCTGTTCCTGACGGCGGTGCTGACGGTAGTCGGCTTTTCGGTGCAAGACACAATTGTGGTGTTTGATCGTATTCGGGAGAATATCCCCCGGCGCTTAGGCGAGCCGTATGAAACCATCGTCAATCGCAGCGTGATTGAAACTTTACATCGCTCTCTGGCGACGCAGCTTAATGCCTTTTTCATTATGATTGCGATTTTGCTGTTTGGCGGTGACTCGGTACGCCCGTTCATCACAGTGCTGTTTGTTGGGATGCTTTCTGGAACTTACTCGTCAATTTTTATTGCTGTGCCGCTGCTGGTTTCCTGGGAGAAGGGCGGCTTGCCCCTGATCAGCCGCCGCACGCCGCCCGCGCCGCAGCAGCCACAGGTTAGTGAGACATAAATGCGCGCATTTGTTGTTGATAACGGAACGGCACATCTAACAGAGCGCCAGCCGCCCCAGCCCGGCGACGGTGAGGCACTGCTGCGGGTCTTACGCGCTGGAATTTGCAATACTGATCTGGAAATTATTCGCGGGTATATGCGCTTTTCTGGCGTGCTCGGCCATGAATTTGTGGCTGAAGTCATTGAATGCCCTTCAGAACCAGCATGGGTGGGCAAACGTGTAGTTGGCGAGATCAATGTTCCCTGTGGCGACTGCGATTTCTGTCATCGGGGAATCGTTAGCCAATGCCGGAATCGTACTACGGTTGGAATTGATCGTCATGATGGCGCATTTGCCGATTACATGGCGCTTACGACCCGCTGCTTGCACGTTATCCCTGAAGCGATTAGCGATGATGAGGCCGTTTTTGTAGAGCCACTCGCCGCCGCGCTGCAAGTGACGGAATTAGAACATATTCACCCTGAAGCTAACGTTATTCTGATCGGCGCGGGTAAGCTGGGTATTCTAACCGCGCAGGTACTGGCATTGACCGGCGCTAACCTCCGTGTCGCGGTGCGCAGCGATAGGCCGATACCGGTGCTTGAACAGCTTGGCTTGTCGTGGGTTAAGCTCAATGACCTGCCGCACAAACAGGCTGATGTTGTGGTTGAATGCACCGGCAATGAAGCAGGATTTCAATCGGCGCTGGAGCTGGTTAAACCGCGCGGCAGTATTGTTTTGAAAAGCACCTATGTTGGTAACCCGACGGTGAATTTGACGCGGGTTGTCGTTGATGAAATAAAGCTTGTGGGCAGCCGCTGCGGCCCGTTTGACGGTGCTATTCGCCTGCTGGAAGACAAGAAGATAAATGTGCTGCCCTTGATCGAAGCGTGTTACCCGCTGGATGAAGCGGCAGAGGCGATTGAACGGGCAGGGGTTCCCGGCACACTTAAAGTGCTGTTAGCGGTGTAGTATCAGGATTTGCCAGGGGTAGGGTGAGGAAGAAGGTTGTCCCCAACCCGACTTCGCTATCCAACCAGATTGATCCCCCGTGACCTTCCACGATATGTTTAGCGATCACCAGCCTAAACCGGTGCCTGTGGTGAAGCTGGAAGTGTCTGTGCCACGAAAGAACTTCTGGAACATTGACCGCTGGTTTTCCTTAGAAATGCCATAGCCGGTATCTTCAACGGCGATTTCAATCATCGGCACGCTGTCTTCTTCCACCGATTCGGTGCGCAGCGTTACCTGACCGTTATCGCGGTTGTACTTAATCGCGTTCGTCAACAAATTCAGAATTACCTGTTTGATCTTGCCGCGATCCCCGGCTACTTCTACTTCGCGCGTATCCTCTGCCAGAGAAATGCCGCGCTCATCGGCTTGCTGCTGTACGATATCAACACATTCATGCAGCAGGCGGGTCAATTCAAACGGATGAATATCCAGCTTTGCGCGGCCAGACTCAAACCGCGCCAGATCCAGAAATTCGTTGGTTAACTGGATCAGGCGATCAGTTTCGCTTTGCATAGTGACGATAATTTCTGCGCTGCGGTTTTCTGGAAGATCAGGGCGCAAGAGCAGGGCGGTGCTGGTTTTCAGCGCCAGCAGGGGCGTGCGTAGTTCATGCACCATTTCCGACATGAAATCGCTCTGTTGAAACAGCTTGGCGTTTTCAATGGCAATTGCCGCTTGCCCGGCCAGAATCGCCAGCGTTTTGATGTCATCACTATTAAAGCGCTCGCCTGCCTGTTTGTTCACAGCTTCCAGCGCGCCCACGACCTTTGACCGCGCTTTCAGGGGAACTGCAAGCAGATTGCGCGTCCTAAACTCAAGCTCTTCGTCCACATGTTTGAAGAAACTGGGTTCACGGCTGGTATCCTGGATCACCCGCGCTTCGCCATGCGTTACAACCCACCCGGCAATGCTGCCTTCCAAAGGCACGACAATATTGTCAGTTTCAGAAGGGGTCATATTTGAAGCAAGCTCAAAACGCAGCTCCCCGGTGCTGTCATCCAACAATAAAATTGAGGATGCTTCGCTGTCAGTCAGCTCGGTGGCTGCGTTCACGATTTGCTTGAGCAGGCTGGTGAGATCCAGCGTCGAATTAAGCTGCTGGCTAATCTCAATCAGGCGCTCATAGCGTGCCAGCAGCTTTTGTACGACATCGGGCGAGCTTACACTCATGAAGACTCCATACAGGCGGCAGATAACAACTAATTAGCGGTAGTTTCTCCAACGGGCATACGAATACGCGCGGCGATTTCGTCAGAAAGTTTGATCATCTGTGACGAGGCGATTGCCGTCGGTTGATACATTACAATTGGCACTTGCTGCTGCTGGGCATGCAGCGCCAGTTCTGAAGCCAGCGCAATGATCGCGCGGATTTCATGCCCAAGCATTTGCTCAACGCATTCCATGAAGGCGGGGCGCTGGATGCTGCGCGATTCACCACTACGATATGGGTTCTCCCAGCATCTTCGCGGCTTCTATCCAGTTCTTGCAGCAGGTCGCGCGCCATGCTCAGCGTAACGGTCAGCGGATCGATCACGATCACAAGGTGATCCATTTCCTGCTGAATACGGGCAATTGTGGGGGTAAGGCCGCAGCCCAGATCGATGACAACTGGCCTGCCCATCGAGCGTAAAGTTCTGACCAGCGCCAACACTGCATCAGGCGAGTATTGAATCGCCGAATCTGTTGGGTGTGGGGATGATAAGAGCGTTCGTAAGCCGGAATTATGTACGGCTAGTTCGCTTTCAATGAGCTTGGGGCGAATTTCTTCAAGCGGTTTGCTCAGCACATTGGCGATGCCGGGGCTTTTGCCTAACCCTAATGACAGCCCGGTGCTGCCGATGCCCAGCCGAATGTCGGCTAGAATCGGATTGTCACCTGCCATGTGCCGGGCGGCTGCGATGTTAATGGCAATTGTGCTTGTGCCAACGCCGCCCTTCACCCCCAATACGCCAATTGTTGCGCCTTTTGCGCCAGCGCCAGCGGGCTTGGAAGGCGTTGCATTGCGCCCGATCATTGCTTTGACCCGTGACGCCAGTTCTGCCGGATGCGTGGGCTTAGTCAGGTAGTCATCAGCCCCTGCTTCAAAGCCTGCGACTTTATCATCAATCAGGGTTTTAGCCGTGAACATGATGATCGGAATAGATTTGGTATCCGGATTTTTTCGCAGTCTGCGGCATACCTCCAGACCGCTCATGTCTGGCATCATCACGTCCAGAATGATCAGGTCAGGGCGTTCGGCTGCTGCCTTGGCAATAGCCTGATTTCCGGCGCTTGCCGCGCTAACTTCATAGCCATTACGCTGAAGCATAAGGCCGATCAGTTTCAGGCTGTCGAGGTCGTCATCTACTACGAGGATTTTTTCTGCCATAATGCCGCCATCGTATTTACGCCATTGTCACATTAATGTTATAGCATATATGCGCCTGAATAGCATTGAAGCTCACGCGTTCGTTGCAGGTAATACTGGTTTTGCCTTGATTCAGGTATGATTTCCGATAGACTTGTTGTATAGCACAGATGTTCGAGAACGGTCTAATGTCAATACACGTTCTTCCAGAGGATGTCGTCGTCAAGATTGCTGCCGGAGAAGTGATTGAACGCCCTTCGTCGGTAGTGAAAGAGCTGGTCGAAAATTCGCTGGATGCTGGCGCAACGTTCATTCGTATCAGCGTGCAGGGCGATGGCCGCCAGCGTATCGAAATATCTGACGATGGCATGGGCATTCCCAACGATGAGGTAGAAGTCGCCTTTGCCCGGCACGCTACCAGCAAACTACGGCAGGCGGATGATCTTTACAGCCTGAATACGCTTGGTTTTCGCGGTGAGGCGCTTGCCAGCATCGCTGCGGTCAGCCGGGTTACGCTTACCACCCGCGCAGAGGCGGAAACTCAGGGGACGCTAATACGGCTTGAAGCCGGGCAAATTCGCCAGCGGCGCGGTGTAGGGGTGCCGCGTGGCACGCAAATTGTGGTTGAAAATCTGTTTTTCAACACGCCTGCGCGCCTGAAATTCTTAAAATCTGAACAGTCCGAAAAACGACAGATTTCATCAATCGTCACCCGTTATGCGATGGCTTATCCTTACGTTCGTTTTGTACTGGAACAGGATGGGCGGGAAATCTTTCGGTCTAATGGCAGCGGGCAATTGTTGGATGTGATGCTGGGCGCATTGGGGTTAGATAATCTCAAGAGCATGTTTGAAGTAAGCGATGCCCACCTGAATGTCCATATCTATGGCTTTACCTCTGCGCCGAATTACAACCGGTCAGACCGCAGCCGCATCACGCTGTTTGTGAATGGGCGCTGGATCACTGACAGCAGCCTGACTTTTGCCGTCACACAGGCGTACCACACGCTGTTGATGACCGGGCGCTACCCGGTGGCGGTGCTGATGCTGCAAGTTTCCCCTGAAGATGTAGATGTGAATGTGCATCCTACCAAAGCTGAAGTTCGTTTTCGCGATCCGGATGCGGTGTTCAGCGCGGTGCAGCGGGCGGTGCGCCGCGCAGTGATTGATCACGCGCAGCTACCGGCGATACGTACAGCAAACCGTATGACCGGCGAGCTGGTCTGGTCACCTGAAGGCAGCATGACACAAGCCGGGCTGGATTTACAGCTGATGGATGCGGGGCAGCACGCGCGGCATCACGGGCTGGTGGAATCTGCCAGCGTGAACGATGAGGCAGAATCTGCTGACGAATTACGCAGGCCTCGAACTTTGCCGCTGCTGCGCATTGTGGGGCAGGTTGGGGCAAGCTACATCATCGCTGAAGGCCCGGCAGGGCTTTACTTGATCGATCAGCATGCTGCCCATGAGCGGGTGCTTTATGAGGCATTTATGGCAGCACATGCCCGTAAAGAGCCTGCCCAACAGTTTACGCTGGATGCGCAGAGCATCACGCTGGCGCCAGATCAGGCGCATGTGCTGGAATCTAATCTCGGCACGCTGGCTGAAATCGGCTTCGAGATAGAACCTTTTGGCCCGAACGTGTTCGTAATACGGGCTGTGCCTGCCATGCTTTCAGATGATGATCCTATCGCTGTGATCAACCAGATCGTGATGGATATGGAACAGGGGCTAGCGCCCGGCCAGAAAGCTATTGAAGATAAGATTGTGCTGCAAGTGTGCAAACGCGCCGCCGTGAAAGCCGGGCAAATTTTAAGCATGGAACAGATGCAGAGCATTATCCGCCAGCTTGAACGCTGCGACTCACCGCTGACATGCCCGCATGGCCGCCCCACCATGATCCACATGACCAGCGACCAGCTTGCCCGCGAATTTGGCCGCTTAGGCAGTTAGCGCGGGCTGGCTTTACCGGCTTTGCCAGCTAAACTGATTCCAAGGTGAATCTGGACTGATCAAGCGAAACGCCCCTTGCTCGTTAGGCGTGCCAATGCTGACTCGCCAACGTATTTGATGCGCTTGCCCATCTGACGGCACCAAATTGGCAGGCAGCTCGTAAGAGGTGTTGCGGGTCACGCCGGTTACCGCTTCACCAGTCACCGTATCTTCTATTTGCACAACATAGAATTGATCTGGCTGTAAAATGCCTGAGCTTAGCCACTGCAATTGGAAAGTGCGCGCCGGAGCGCTGGCATTTTGCGGCGGGAACACCGGAATTGGTGGCATAAAGGTTGGCGTTGGCGTTGGCGTTTCGCTGCCTGAAAATGTAGGCGAAAGCGTCGGCGTTGGGGTGAGCGCAGGCACGTTGACCACCTGCCCGGCGACCAGAAACACGTTACAACCGCTTCCCCCGAATGGCGTGCTGAAATCGCATCCGGAAAAGCTGATAGATGGATTGAGCGTTGCCAGAATGGATAATGTGGTGGCGTTGTTTTCGGCTACGCCGATGATAGTTTCACCTTCATTGACGGTGTATTCGACAATTTCATTAGGGATACTCGGTTGTGTTGGCGCAGGCATGATTGCCAGCGTTTGCTCGTAGCCTTCAGGCGTCGGTGTAAGTGTTTGGCGCGGAATTAAGATAACCGAACCGGGCGGCGGCAGCACGTTGATATTCGGAATTTGCGGGTTCATCTCAAGAATTTGATTGAGCACCGTCGCATCCCGGTAGTTGAAGGGGGGCTGCTGAATGATGAACAGCAGCGTATCATTTTCCCGAATGGTGTATTCGTATGGGCCCGGTGTGCTTGACGGCGTGAAGGTTAGCGTAGGCGGGCCGGGCGTCCATGTTGGCGATGGGCTTTCAATTTGCGGCCTTAAGGTGGCGACGCTTTCAAGCGTAACAGCCTGCGCCAGTGTTGCTGTTGGCGTTGCCGTGACGGTGGCGTTTGAAGCTGGCGTTGGGCTAACCTGCGGCACCTGTGCGAGTTCGCAGCCTGCGGCTGCCAGGGCAAGTAGGCTGGCGACGCTCAAAATGCGGAATTGGGAGAGAATCTTAATCACGATTGTGTCTGGCGTCCTTCCCATGAAAATGTTCTTGGCGCGGTGGTGAACATGAGCGTATCGGGTTGGTTCGGGTTAAATACCGAAACTGTCCATTCAAACTCATGCCGCCGCTCGTCAGTTCCCTGCCACTCTTGCGGCACAATGAAATAAAGCTCGGTTGTATCCGCCGTATAGCTTGCGCCAGATGTGAGGTCGGATGCGTTGATGCGGTACACCTCGCCGGGGGCAAGCACGCCGCTTGATTGCCAGCGCAGCGTAATGATTTCATCCCGCTGGAATACTGCGCGGTTACTCGGATTGAGCGCGCTCGGAGCATTATAGGTTGGGGTAATGGTTGGGGTGGCGGTTTCGCTGCCCGAAAGCGTCGGCGACAGGGTCGCTGTTGGCGTTGGCGCTGGCACCCTGAATAGCTGCCCCGGTTGCAGCAGTACTGTGCAGCTTTCACCCCCGGAATCATACTGGAAGTCACACTGAGAGAATGCCACTTCAGGGTTTAACTGCGAAAGTACCTCTGCGCTGGTGTGGTATTCATACATGATGGCAATCATGCTGTCATTTGGTTCTACCACGTGCCACATCACGCCGGGAAGCAGCGTTGCTGAGGGGTAGAGCGTTGGCGTGAGCGTAGCGGCGGAGCCTGCTGCTGCTACAGACTGCGAAAGCGATGTGTTTTCGCTGGATGCGCTGCCTTGAGTCGTCGCCGCCTGCTCGGGGGAAGCCCCCTCGACGGTTGGGCGTGGGATCATCAGTGTTTGCCCTGCCTGCAAGGACTCGGCTGAATCCAGATTGTTCATCTCCAGAATGAGCGGCAGTACATCCATGCTGCGATGCCCGCAGCTATAGGCGAGGCTGATGAGATCGTCGCCTGCTCGCACTTGTACTTCACACGGCCCTTCAGTGGGAATCGGCGTTGCTGTTGGCGGCGCTGGCGTCACTGTTGGGAGGGAGAGCGTTGGGCGTGGGGTATTGGTCGCTAGCACGATTGGCGCGGTTGTCAGAACTGTCGGCGGGATGCCCAGCGTTTGTATAGCAGCTGCTGTAGCCGTCTCGTTGGTTGATGCCGCTGCTTGCGAGGTGAATGCTGCGATAGGGAGAATGATTAAGGCCATACAGATGGCCGCCGTAAGCGCCAACAGCCCAGCGAACAGCAGGGTTTCGCCACGTGAATGGACATGCGATTCGAGAAGATCAGTTTCACCGAATTGATCTTCATACTGTCGGGCGCCGTTCCCACGTTTGCTACCGTTCGATGCCTTTACATCTGCAAGCGATGTGCCGCAGGTAGGGCAGACGGTTGCATTTGAATGGGTACGCGTGCCGCAAATCGGGCAAACTTTGAATGCCAAAGATGAAACTACCTGAAGTCTGTAAAGGAAGCCATTATAGCCGCAACATGGGCGATTACGAGATCAGACGCAGACGGGAGTATAATGATCGTGCGGTAATCGGCGCGCAAAAAATTACAGGATTTTGACCGTGACTGTTGAGAAGAAACTTATTGCTTATCATTTGCACCGTCTAAAAGACCGCGATCCACAGGTGCGATTGGCATCCATTCACGAGCTTGAACTTCTTGCTGACCCTGAAGTGCTGCCCGCTTTACGGCAGCTCTTTGAGACTGATCCTGTTATCGAAGTTCGCAAAGCAGCACAGGCCGCAGGTAGAAAATTATACCTGAAGGGCAGGGTAGAATAGCGTTTCACTGAAAATTAAGGACAAAGGGCACAGCCTTACTGCGCCCCTTGTAGTCGGTCGTAACTTCCTCAGCGAACGTGTTTCTTTAGCACAATTCCGCTAACCGGCCAGCAATCTGGGCAGCTTCAGCTTGAAGGTCGTGCAGCTTCACCCGTTCGCGTTCAACCACTTCAGGGCGCGCGCGCTGCACGACTGGTCATTTGCTAGCATTGCCTGTGAGCGTGCCACCTGTTCATTTAGCCGCGTGTGCTCTTTGCGCAGGCGCTCGCACTCGGCGGCAATATCCACCAGCCCCGCAAGCGGTAAGAGAATGGTTGTGGTGCTGACAGTTACTGCTGCTGCTTGCGAGGGCAGTTCGCCGCCTGAGCGCTGAAAGCTGAGCGCGCCAATATTGCACAGCCGCGAGAACAGATAATCATACTGTTCAAGCAGCATCAGCGTTTCTTCAGGCGCGGCCGCGACAGCATCAATCTTGCGCCCCGGCTCTACCTTGTATTCTTCGCGCACATTGCGGATGCCGCGCACCAGATCAATTAGCATGGTCATCTGGCGTTCAGCTTCTTCGTCAATGTAGCGGGCATCAGCCTGCGGCCATTTGGCTGTGATGAGTGCCTCGCCGTCATGAGGCAAGTATTGCCATGCTTCTTCTGTCACAAAAGGCATAAACGGATGCAGCAGCCGCAATCCCGTTTCCAGAACGGTCACCAGAATACGCCGCGCGGTGTTCTTTTCAGCATCGCTTCCGGTATACAGCGCTCGTTTACTGATCTCGATGTACCAGTCGGCAAATTCGCCCCATAGGAAATCATCAATTTGTCGTCCCGCCTCGCCATATTGGTAGGTGTCGAACAACCGCTGCACGGTGCTGACAAGCCCGTTCAACCGGCTTAAAATCCAGCGAGAGGGCAGATCGAGGGCGGACGGCTGTGGCAAGTCAGGCAGCGCCTCATCCGTCAGGTTTGAAGTGACGAAATTGGTCATCTGCCACAGCTTATTCACAAATCGCCAGTTGCGTTCCACCCGCGCCTCATCCAAATTGATGTCGTTGCCGGGCGTGCTGCCAGTGACCAGCGCCAAACGCAGCGGGTCTGCGCCGTACTGATCCATTAAAACCAACGGATCGATCACATTACCCAGCGTTTTGCTAATTTTGCGCCCCAGTTTGTCGCGCACAAGGCCATGCAGATACACCACTTTGAACGGCGCTTCGTCTGTGAACCACAGGCCAAGCATGATCATGCGCGCCACCCAGAAGAAAAGGATGTCGTAGCCGGTTTCCATCACCGTTGTGGGGTAAAAACGCTGCAAGTCTGGTGTATTTTCCGGCCAGCCCAACGTGCTGAACGGCCACAGACCGCTGCTAAACCATGTGTCTAACACATCCAGTTCTGGCCTCCAGTTGTCGCCGCTCGGCGGGGTTTGGCCTACATAAACGCTGCCTTGCGCATCGTACCATGCGGGAATGCGATGCCCCCACCACAGTTGGCGGCTGATGCACCAGTCCTGAATATTCTCCAACCAGTGATTGTAAATTTTCTCGAAGCGCTCTGGCACAATCTCAATATCACCATCGCGGACGGCTTTCAGCGCTTTTTCGGCCAGCGGCTGAATCTTCAGGAACCACTGCGTGCTAAGCATTGGCTCTACAATCTCACCGCCGCGCTGCGAACGGGGTACCACCATGCGATGCGGGCGAACCTCCACCGTTAGCCCTAAACCGGTCATCGCTTTCCACAGATTTTCGCGCGCTTCAAAGCGATCTTGCCCCGCAAAGGGGCCGGCTTCGGCATTGAGCGTGGCATCGCGGTTCATGATGTTGATCAGCGGCAAGTTATGGCGCTGCGACAGCTCATAATCGTTGAAATCGTGCCCCGGCGTGATTTTGACCGCGCCCGTGCCAAACTCGCGTTCCACATAATCGTCAGCCACAATCGGAATCCGACGGTTCAGCACCGGCACCAGCGCATATTTGCCGATGAATGCCTGATAGCGCGGATCATCAGGATGCACGGCAATCGCCGTATCGCCCAGAATGGTCTCCGGGCGAGTGGTCGCCACAGGGATAAAGCCCCCGTCTTCAAGCGGATAATTGAACACGTACAGCTTGCCATCTTCTTCTTCGCGCTCCACTTCGAGATCGGAGACAGCCGTTTGCAGGCCGGGACTCCAGTTCACCAGGCGCGGGCCACGATAGATGAGGCCTTGCTCGTAGAGTTTTACGAACACCTCGACCACCGCGTTTGAGAGGCCGTCATCCAGCGTGAAACGCTCACGATCCCAGTCGCAGCTTGCGCCCAGGCGCCGCAATTGGCGTGTGATCGTGCCGCCGTATTTCTCTTTCCATTCCCATGTTCGGGCGAGAAATTCCTCGCGCCCGATCTCTTCACGGCTGGTGCCCTGATCTTGCAGCATCTTTTCAACCTGCAATTGCGTGGCAATACCTGCGTGATCGGTGCCAGGAACCCAGAGGGCTGCTTTGCCGCGCATCCGCTCGTATCGGGTCATCAAATCTTCCAGCGTTGCAAAAAGCGCGTGACCAATATGCAGCGCGCCAGTCACGTTTGGCGGCGGCATACTGATAACGAAAGGTTCAGCATCGGAAGGGGCAACTTCGGGCTTGAACCAACCGCTTTTTTCCCACCATTCATAAAGTCTTGGTTCGGCTTCGGCAAAGTCGAACGTCTTGGGTATTGTTTTCAGCATCTTACAGCCTCACTTAGCGTTTATATTTCATCCACAGGGGCGACCGCTTAATTGCCAGCGGTTTGCGGGCAATCAGCACCCGTTCAGTACGATCCGGATAATCCGTAATTTCCTCAAATCCAGCTTCTAGCAGAACGACCTTTACTTCATCGGTTGATAGGGGCCTGTAATTCACTGAACGCCGAATCGTCCGGTAGTTCGGATTTTTGCCTTCAACGATATACAAATTCTGTGTAGCGATAACTGGCGGCCCATCATCCCACGCCCACAGGTCAAAGGTGATGAATTCCTGTTCGCTATCATCTTCATGCGCCAAGCCGGGTATGAAACGCGGCCGATCTTCCATGAATGGCCCAAAATCACGCATGCCGATGACCAGCGTTCCGCCCGGCCTCAAGAGTTCGTAAAATGACAGTAAGGCAAGTTCAATCTCATCGTCATTAAGCAGGTGGGGCAGGGAATTGCCTTTGCTAATGACCGCATCGAATGGCGGGCTTACCAGATCTAGCAGGTGTTGGAAATCGCCCTGTATAAACTCCAGTTTCTCGCTGACGTAATACTGCGCGGAGAACTCACGGGCTTTAGCCAGCATCCCTGAGCTAGGATCAACGGCTGCAACCGTAAACCCAAGCTGCGCCAGTGGTATCGCCTGCGCGCCTGCGCCGCAAGACGCGTCTAGTACGCGCTCAATACCGCGATTGCGGAAGATAGAACGCAGCCCCAGCCCTTCGCGCTCCATCTGAACTTCCCAGTCACGGTAGAACAGTGGATAGTATTCGGCGATGGCATCATAGAACGGGTTGGTGTCGTTCAAACGCTGCATATTCGCCTTCCTCCCCATACGAAATAAAAAACCCTCTAACGCAAGGACGAAAGAGGGTTTCCGTGGTACCACCTTGATTTTCAGGCGCACCGGCGCGGCCTGAACACTCATGCGGGATAACGGACGCCTCCGGCGCGGCTTAATTTGCTTTCACATTTCAGCCTTGCAACTTCCGGGTGACTTTCTGCGCTTTCTACCGGGCGAGCTTCCAGCCTATGGCTCGCGTTCTCTATCGGTTACAGGCGCGCGTACTCTTCCCGTTCACAGTTGTTCAAATATGTAGTTAGTATGCAGTATATCACCGCCATTCAAACCGTCAATCCTGCAACCCTATTTCGTTGGCGGGGAGATCGCTTTCTGGTGCTGGCGCAGCAGGCTGCGAATACGGTCGGCAACCATGTCAATTGCCACCAGATTTTGGCCGCCTTCGGGGATGATCACATCGGCATAGCGTTTGCTTGGCTCAACAAATTCAAGGTGCATCGGGCGTACTGTGGAAAGATATTGATTGATGACTGAATCTGGGGTGCGCCCGCGTTCGTCAATGTCGCGCTTCAGGCGGCGGATGAAACGTAAATCGGCATCCGTATCCACGAATATTTTTACGTCGAACAACGGCCTTAGCGTAGGCTCTGCCAGCACTAGGATGCCTTCAACCAGGATAATTGGCTGCGGTTCAATCGGCTGCGTTTCAGCCATCCGCATATGCTTTGTGAAGTCATAAGCGGGTATGGAGACTGGATTCCAGTTTTGAAGCTGCAAAATGTGCTCGCGCATGAACGCCGTGTCTAGTGAGTCAGGGTGGTCGTAATTCAGGATGCGCCGTTCAGCCATCGGCACGCCGGAAAGGTCTTTGTAATAGGCGTCGTGCGGAATATAGGCGATATGCTGGCTGCCCACGCGCTCAAGGATGGCGTTCGAGATCGTGGTTTTGCCTGAACCCGTTCCACCGGCTACAGCTATTGTGATCGGACGTGGCAGCACGAGCGCCCTCCATAATGAAAACGCCCGCAGGGAGGGTTGTTCCAGCGGGCGGATACCAGAGCCACCTTTGGGATTTGAACCCAAAACCTAACGCTTACGAAGCGTTTGCTCTGCCGTTGAGCTAAGGTGGCATACGCTGTAAATATAGCAAAGCCGCGCTTGAGCGGCAAGGGCGAGAACGCAGAGTCGATCCCGTTCAGCGCAGCATTTTTAATGCCTGAAATGCCGCGCGCCGGTGAAGACCATCGCAATGCCAGATAGATCGGCGGCGCGGATGACTTCGGCATCGCGTATTGACCCTCCCGGCTGAATGACTGCGGTAATTCCCGCCGCCGCTGCCACTTCGATGCCATCCGGGAAAGGGAAGAACGCATCTGAGGCCATAACCGCCCCTTTTGCCCGTTCGCCTGCTTTTTCGACAGCGATTTTTACGGCATCTACTCTGCTGGGCAGCCCGCCGCCGATACCCACCGTTTTTTGATCCTGCGCGAATACAATCGCATTTGATTTCACATGCTGCACCGCTTTCCACGCGAAGCGCATCATTTCAACTTCGCCGGATGTGGGCTGGCGTTTGGTGACGGTTTGAAACTGGGTGTGTTCTGGATCGCCCATATCTGGCTGCTGGATCAGGAAACCACGATGCACGCTGCGAATTTCCCACTCGGTGCCGTCGTATACGGAAGGAATTTGCAGAAGGCGGCACGATTTTCTTGAGGAGGCCAGCAAATTGACGGCGGATTCATCAAAGAATGGCGCGGCTATCGCCTCAATGAACAGGCTGCCAAGGGCATTGACGAAATCTTCTGTGACAGGCCGGTTGACAGCAACCACGCCACCAAATGCCGATACAGGATCAGATTCCAGTGCAGCGGGGAAGGCATCGGCAAGGGTAGGGCCAGTAGCAATTCCGCACGGATTCATGTGCTTAACGACAACTACAACTGGCTGTACAAACGAACAGGCTGCTCGCCACGCAGCATCCAGATCCATGATGTTGTTGTATGAAAGCTGCTTCCCGCCAAGAACAGCGCCGCCTAATGGGCCGGCAGCGTGTTTCCGGCTGTAATACGCGGCGATTTGATGTGGGTTTTCGCCATAGCGCAAGCTATCAATGAGTTGTACGCCTAACGATAGCTGCTGCGGCAGCTCGGTTGCGGTCACAGGCATCCCTGTATCTTGCGCTAGAAAGGCGTGAATGGCGGTGTCGTAATCACGGGTATGGGCAAAGGCCTTCACCGCCAGTTCACGGCGCAGCGCGAGGCTGGTAGTACCTGACTGTACCAACTCGTCAGCTACCTTCTGGTAATCTTTGGGATCGCAGATCACAAGCGTGCGCATGAAGTTTTTAGCACCTGCGCGTAACAGGGTGATCCCGCCGATGTCAATCTGTTCGACAGCTTCCTGAAGCGTGACACTGGCACGGGCAGCTGTTTGTTGGAAGGGATATAGGTTGCAAACGATCATCGAAATAGGCGCAAAGCCGTTATCTCGCAATTCCTGTAAATCTTCTTCACGATCGCGCGCCAGGATGCCCGCATGAATGGCCGGATGCAGCGTTTTTACCCGCCCACCGAGCATCTCTTCAAAGCCTGTAACCTGTTCGATGGGCGTTACGGGAAGCCCTGCGTCGCTTAATGCGCGTTGTGTGCCGCCGCTGGCGACAATATCCCAGCCTAAGCTGATTAACTGCCGCGCAAATTCTGTTAAACCAGTTTTATCGTGAACGCTAAAAAGTGCGCGTGGCATAACTGTTTTACCCTATGACCTCTCGTATGTGTGTGGCGAAAGCACGCGCTCGCTCTTCCGTATCGCCAATATGAGCGCTGGCATTCATCAAGTCAAGGCGCTCCGCTGGCGTAAGATAATCGTTCAGCCGTGATTCTTCGGCTACCAGCGCTGCCAGCGGATTGTTATTCCCGTTTGTTACGGCTTCCCATGCCTGCATGCTTAACTGCCGCAAAATCTCGTGTATTTCCTGGCGATCTGCTCCGGCTTTGACCGCTGCCATCAGCACCCGCTCGGTTGCTGAAAACAGGCCATATTGAGCGAGGTTCCGGGCTACGGCTTCGGCGTTCACATGCAAACGTTTGAGAATGCGCTCGCAAACGATCAGCAGCTCATCGCAGGCCAGAAATGCAGATGGCAGAATTTCCCGGCGGTTGGCAGAGTCATCAAGTGTCCGCTCCAGCAGAGAATGCGCCGCATTTTCCCAGGCGGTATGCGTTAGGTTGGCGACAAAACGTGCGAGGCTATCCATCTTCTCAGCATTGATCGGGTTACGCTTGAATGGCATCGCTGATGAGCCGATCTGCTTCGCTCCAAAGCCCTCATGCCATTCGCCAATCACAGGCGATTGCAATAAGCGCAAATCGAACGCGAATTTATATAGGCTGCCTGCCAGCCCGCCTAACGCCGCCAGCACCGTGTAATCTTGTTTACGGGGGTATGTTTGCCCAGCGATAGCATAGGACGGCAGCCCAATTGCCTCCATTACCGCCGTTTCAAACTGCTGCGGGGTTACTGCCGTGCCTGCGAACAGATCGGTGTACGATGCGCGCGAACCGACTGCGCCCTTAAACCCTTTCCCGCGAACGATGATGGCTTTCAATGTTTGATAGTCTTCAAGCAGGTCTTGGGCGTACATCGCGAAGCGGTAACCGGTAGTGGTTGGCTCGGCGGGTTGGATATGGGTAAAGGCAATCGCTGGCTGATCGGCAAAGGTTTCCATCAGTTCAGCAAAGCGCAGCAGCACAATTTCTAGTCTGGCGATGAGCAGTCGCAGGCTGTCGCGTATGCGGATCGCGTCTGCATTGTCTTCTACATCCGCGCTGGTTGCGCCGAGATGGATGATATTGCCGCCAACGGCGCATTGTTCGGCAAAAGTTTTGACCTCTGCCATCAGATCATGTTGAATCTCTGCCTCAATCGCTTCTGCGCGGTTGATGTCAATATGTTCAGCATGTGCTTGCAGATCAGCGACCTGTTCGGCAGTCACCAGCCCTGCCGCTTGCTGCGCGCGGGCTATTTCTACCCAGATCTGCCGCCAGAGCAAACGCTTATTCACTTCGCTCCAAACAGCGCGCATTTCTTCACTACCGTAACGCCAGGTGAATGGCGATAGATAGAGACTGTGGTCAAAAGTTTTACTCATGTTGTCTTCAGATGGCGTGGTGTATGTGGAAACGGATTATAACGACTTGCCCGCTAAATAAAAGCGCAGGTTCCTTCCCCGCAATCTTGTGAGAATAGCCTAACCAAAGTTACAATAGACAGCGTTATGGTGGCTATGCAGGAATACAACCTAATGGATGAAGCAACACTGTTCAATAAACTCGAAGAAAAGACCCGCACGCACCTCGATCAGTTTGCACCGGTTTGGCTGGTTAATCGGGTGGTACTTCCCATAGATGAATCGGTGATTTTCAACGTGGTATTCCAGCATCCCAAATATGGCTGGGTGAACCGTCGCTACAAATATGATGGTTTCAACAATGTTTTATATCACAAGGGGCAGGTCGTTGTTGATGAAACGACGGCGTTGGAAGTTCAGGAAAGCGAACCTTTCATCACCGTTACTGTCTCGGATATTCCCGATTCTTACGGGGGCTGATCAATAAAAAGCGCCAGTCGTTTGACCGGCGCTTTTGCTTAAGCCACTGTTACGCTTTCCCGTTTGCGAGACACCATTTTGTAGACGCAGGTATCTTGCGCGCCCATTCGGTATTTATAGGTTTCATTCCCGCGCAAAAAGTCATACAGGCGATGTTTTGAATTGATGGCTGCTACGATATTGTAGACTAACAGCACGATGCCAGTGCTCAGATGCGGCTTTACGCTCGGATCTAGCCCTGAGTTATAGACCAGAATCTCGCCGTTATAGTCGAAATCGCAATACGCTGCGGCTGGAATACCGTCCACTTTAAGGAAGCTCAAACGCAGCCAGCCCCGTTCAAATGTTGCCCTCAGGATAGAGCGGAAGAAAGCTTCATTTTCGGGCACAGACAGAAATTCTGCTTTCGATGGCTGGCTGGTACGCATCAAATTCAGGAAGCCATCCACTTCGCTTTCAAAGTCGTGCTCAGCCCCCACTACATAATATTCCAGTTTGCTTTCACTTTCTGCGCGGCGCACCTTGCGGCGCAGCTCGTGGCGATTTTTCTTATCCAGCATCGCCAGATAAGTCTCCCAGTCATCGGGAAGGTGAATCACCGGACATACTTCTTGCAGGATCAGGTCGGCTTCAAAACCGACTTTGCGAAGCGCATCCGGAAACTGGCTGTATGTTGGCGAGGCTTCAGGGATATTACACAGGTTGATCCAGTCAAAATGTTCAGTATGCCGGCTCAAATAGTCGGCGAGGGCCGGGTATACCTGCGCAACTTTGCCGGACTCTGCAATAATGTCCACGTAATCGGTTACATCTACGCAACCGATTGTTCTCACAACACGCCCGTCATCACGATGTTGAATAAACCACGGCGCGATAGCGATTAGCTCGCCATCGTCGCTGGTTACGGTGAGTACCCATAAATCTCCGGCGTTGTAGGCGCCCCACCATGTGGATTGCCATTCCCAGCTTAGAAAGAGTAAATCGCTGCTGCTACGCTTAAGTAGGTCATTCCAGGCTGGCTTCAGCTGCTCGAATATAGTGCTGTTTGTATACGCGGTTACTTTCACGCGTGTTATTCCTTTAATAGGCGTCTATTTTGATCGTACAAAAATAATAATCTTAATTAGGTAACAGGGGAATGAGAAATAAATGAAATACCGCCCAGAACATTGCTCTGGACGGCATCACACAGAACATTCTTACTGAAGGCCAATAGTCGCGCCGCTGCTGAAGCGGTGGCTTCCTGCTACTTGGCCTTTGAATCGTAAGCGAGTGAAAGCTCGGTTTCGGCATCGAACATGTGCACGTTTTCCATGTTCAGCGCCAGACCCAGACGGTGGCCGACAGAGGCGCCGGTGCGCGGGTCTGTACGGGCAATAAATGATTTCCCGGCTTCTTCCAGGTAGAGGATCATTTCGTTACCCATTTGTTCAACCACTTCGACATTGGCATCCAGCGTCGCCGGGGTAATACCCTGCGGTTGATAGTTTACGTCATGGATATCTTCAGGGCGGATGCCAATGATTACCCGCTTGCCCACGCCGGCGCGGAATTGTGCAGCGAGATGCGGGGGAACGGTAAGCTGATGACCGAGAACTTCTACCGTCATACGCCCGTCAGTTTCACTCAGTTTGCCCTCAAAGAAGTTCATGGAGGGGCTGCCGATGAAACCGGCAACGAACAGGTTGTGCGGGTTGTGATACAGGTTGAAGGGGGAATCGATTTGTTGAAGTTCCCCGGCGCTCATCACCGCGATACGGGTACCCATCGTCATGGCTTCAGTTTGGTCGTGGGTTACGTATACGAAGGTGGTGCCAAGGCGTTGGTGCAATTTGCTGATGAAGGAACGGGCTTCCACACGCAGCTTTGCGTCAAGATTGGAAAGCGGCTCGTCCATCAGGAAGACTGCGGGGTCACGTACAATAGCCCGACCCACTGCCACGCGCTGACGTTGACCACCCGAAAGCTGGCGAGGGCGGCGGTCTAACAGGTGAGAAATACCCAGATTTTCAGCCGCTTCGCGTACACGTTGATCAATCACCTGCTTCGGGGTTTTGCGTAAACGCAAGCCAAAAGCCATATTGTCATATACAGTCATATGAGGGTAAAGCGCATAGCTTTGGAACACCATCGCAATATCGCGGTCTTTAGGGGCGACATTATTTACGATGCGATCGCCAATCCAGATTTCGCCTTCAGAAATTTCTTCCAGACCTGCGAGCATACGCAGGGTGGTGGATTTACCGCATCCAGATGGTCCTACCAAAACTAAGAATTCTTTGTCTACAACTTCAATATTGAGGTCTTTTACCGCAACTGTATTTCCGCTGTACCGCTTCCACACATGCTTGAATGAAATAGTTGCCACGTGTCATCCTCCATGCATCAATTGCATTTTGCTACAGATAGCCCGTTTTTGTGTAGTTTGCATAAATTACTTGCGACCATATGAGTCACAATGTTCGCTTGATTATAATTCGGGCTTGACCGAATGCAAATTTTAAGTGAGCTACAAATGAAAGAAGTGAATGCAGAAATTATTGCTATTGGAACAGAGCTGCTGCTAGGAGAAATAACAGACACGAATTCTGTATTCATGGCGCGCGAACTGCGGGATCTTGGCGTTAACGTATTCTTCATGACATCGGTTGGCGATAACCGCCAACGGATTGCCCGCGCTATTGAAATTGCGCTTGAGCGTTCGCAGATCGTGATCACTTGCGGTGGGCTTGGCCCGACGGTAGATGATATGACTCGCGATGCGGTGGCGCTGGCTACCGGGCGACCCCTTGAGTTCAAACAGGATTTGCTGGATAGCATCGCCGGACGGTTTGAGGGATTCCGCGTCAAGATGACTGCTAATAACCGGCAGCAGGCATTTGTGCCAGAAGGCGCACTGGTGATCGAAAACCCGGTTGGCACCGCGCCATGTTTCGTGGTGGAAATGGATGGCAAGGTGGTGATTTCGCTGCCGGGCGTGCCCCGCGAGATGAAATTTATCTTCACCGAGCGCGTTGCGCCATTTCTACGTGAAAAATATGCGCTGGGTGGGGCTGTCATTAAAGCGCGCGTGTTGAAGGCTGCTGGTATTGGCGAAAGTATGTTGGATGAAGCGATTGGGCGCGATCTGCTTGAAGCCAGCAACCCGACGGTAGGGTTAGCCGCCCATTCCGGACAGGTGGATATTCGCATCACCGCAAAAGGGGACATTGCCGATGTGGTGAATTCGAGCATTGCCGAGGTAGAGCGTTTAATTCGCGGTAGGGTGGGCGATTTTCTGTTCGGAGTGGATGATGACCGCCTTGAATCTGCGGTTGCGTCTGATTTGATGGCGCGCGGCATTGAGTTGAACGTTCTGGAAGTCAATGTTCCGCCGCTTGTTAGCCAACTATTGATACCAGAACAGACAGCCTATAGTTTCGGACTCGTAGCTGACCGCATTGATAAGTTTGAGGCGCTGGCTAAACGCTTTGAATCAGCGCATATTTCCTACGATGACCTTCGCAAAACGGCTGAACAGATCGCCCGATTAAATAGCGATCAACAGAAGGCGTATATTGTGGTCGTCGGCCAGGAAAACGCCGCGGGCGATCATGCTGACAGCGCCGCGCAAAGCGCGCTGGCGGTGAGTTATAAGGGGAAAGTGATGTCGCGCGCTTACGGCTTTGCCGGAAACAGTGAGGCTGCAACACAGTTTGTCGGCACCTGGGCGCTTTCAATGCTATGGCGTATGCTGCGGGAAAATGATGCTGCCTGATCTCTTTCTGGCGCGGATGAACGCAGCATCACGAAAGTTGATATTGTCGCTGTCTCCCCGGCTAGACCAGCTTCCGCCGGAAATACAGTATTTTGACGAGCCATTGCTGCCGTATGGAAAAGCAGTGATCGCCGCCACGAAAGATATTGTCAGCGGTTATATGTTCAACTTTCCGGCGTATCTCACAATTGGCGCGGCTGGCGTGATCGCGTTAGAGAGAACGCTGGCATATGCTTCGACGCTGGGCAAGGTTACGATACTTGACGGCGATTTCTCCTCAGCAGATTACGCGTTTGCGTTTACGCATGGTGAACTGTGGGTAGACGCGGTGACTGTGAGTCATATGGCGCTGCAATCGGCCTTCATACAGGCGGGGATGACAGCTATCGTCAAAGGCGCGGATATTTCAGAGGATGGGCTGGCAATCGTTGGCGACCAACTCCATGCCGGAAGCCACATCTGGCAGGTGATTCAGGTTGAGCAGATGGCGCGTGGCAGCCTGAATTTTGAAGAAGCGCTCAGGAGTGCCTTCTGAAATGGAGGCACTCCTCACGAGCGAAATTGAGGCTGCGATTTGCGGCAGGTGAGGAAGCTATTCCTCATCCAGGCTTAGCAGCGCCATGAATGCTTCCTGCGGCACTTCTACGGAGCCGATCATCTTCATGCGCCGCTTACCCTTTTTCTGCTTTTCCAGCAGCTTCTTTTTACGGGTGATGTCGCCGCCATAGCATTTGGCTAGTACGTCTTTGCGAACCGCTTTTACATCTGCGCGCGAAATCACTTTTTTGCCAATTGAAGCCTGAATCGGCACCGCAAACATCTGGCGCGGAATCAGGTCTTTAAGTTTGCTAACCAGCCGCTGCCCTTTATGGTAGGCGTCGCTGCGGTGAACGATGATCGCCAGCGCATCTACAGGCTCGCTGTTGACCAGAATATCCAACTTCACCAGGTCTTCGGCGCGATAACTGTCAAAAGAGTAGTCCAGGCTGGCATAACCTTTAGTTGTGCTTTTCAGGCGATCATAAAAGTCCACGATCAGTTCAGAAAGCGGAATGCGATAGGTGAGCATGACGCGGCTTTTATCCAGATACTCCATATTTACGTATTCGCCGCGTTTCTTGATCACCATTTCCATCAATGCGCCGATATATTCGTCTGGCGTAAAGATTTGAATCTTCATCCACGGCTCGCGAATTTCCTCCAGCAGGCTGGGGTCATCCGGCATTTCGGCAGGGCTATCTATGGTGTACTCTTCGCCCGCTTTGGTCTTTAGCTGATATTCCACGCTGGGCGCGGTCGCCAGAATATCCAGTTCATATTCGCGTTCCAACCGTTCCTGTACAATTTCCATGTGGAACAGGCCGAGAAACCCGACGCGGAAGCCAAAATTTAGCGCCTGCGAATTTTCAGGTTCAAAAACTAGCGAGGCGTCATTCAACTGCAATTTGTCCAGCGCGTCGCGCAGTTGGCTGTAGTCATCGTTATTGACCGGGTAAATACCTGCAAACACCATCGGCTTGATCTGCTTATAGCCGGGCAATATTTCGCTCGCGCCATCCTGTGCCAGTGTGATGGTATCGCCAACGCGGCATTCGCGTACCGTTTTGAAGCCAGTGGCTACATAGCCAACTTCACCCGCAGAAAGCGTTTCGGCGGTTTCCATGCGTGGGTGAAAGACGCCGATTTCGACAGGTTCAAATTGCGCATGTGTCGCCATTAACTTAAGCGGTGAGCGTCGCTCAAGCACGCCATCCACCACGCGCACGTAGGCCACTACGCCTTTATAAGAGTCGTAGTGCGAGTCAAAGACCAGCGCTCTTAGCGGCGCTTCGGCGTTGCCTTTTGGCGGCGGCACACGCTCGACAACCGCTTCCAGCACATCTTCAATGCCCATGCCAGACTTCGCGGAAATACGCAAAATGTCTTCAGCCGGCGTGCCGAGCAGATTTTCGATTTCCTGCGCGACTTCATCAGGACGGGCGGCCGGCAGGTCGATCTTGTTCAGCACCGGAATGATCTCAAGGTCTTGCTCCAACGCCAGATACACGTTCGCCAGCGTTTGCGCTTCAACACCCTGACTGGCATCCACAACCAGAATTGCGCCTTCACAGGCTTGCAGGGCGCGGCTAACTTCATAGGCAAAGTCAACGTGGCCGGGGGTATCAATCAGGTTGATTTCGTAGCTCTTGCCATTATGGGCGGTGTAATTCATGCGTACTGCGCTGGCTTTGATGGTTACGCCGCGCTCACGCTCCAAATCCATGCTGTCGAGAAGTTGTTCTTGCATTTCACGGGCGCTTACCGTGTTGGTAATTTGCAATAACCGGTCAGCCAGCGTGCTCTTGCCATGATCAATATGGGCGATAATGCAAAAATTGCGAATGTGATCGCGATCCATCAATGCCAACCTTTATGCGGTACAAAGGAACATTCAGTATAGCAAAGGGTTTAGTGAAACTGAATTGCCGCCTCGATCAGTTGATCCAGCGGTTTAGGGTTTTCTATGGGGCGGGAAGAAAGCCACGCTAGAAACTCGATATTTCCAGCCGGGCCTTTTAATGGCGAAATGATCAAGCTATTGACGTAAAACCCGATATTTTGCGCAAATTCGCAGACATCAAACAGCACGCGCCTGTGAATTTTAGGATCGCGCACTACGCCGCCTTTGCCCACAGCCCCTTTCCCGGCCTCAAACTGCGGCTTAATCAACGGCACGACATCATGCGCCGGTAGCAGCCAGCCGCGAACCGCCGGAAGTAGAAGGGTGAGCGAAATGAATGAGGCATCTATTGAGACAAAACTGACCTGTTCGGGCAGGGTTTCAAGATGGCGGGCATTGGTGCGCTCATAAAGTATGACGCGCGGGTCTTGCCGTAGGGGAAGGGCGATTTGCCCATAACCAACGTCAATAGCATAGACTTTTGCCGCCCCACGCTGAAGCATACAGTCGGTAAAGCCGCCAGTGCTTGCGCCGACATCAGCGCAAACTTTGCCCTCTACTGAAATCGGAAATGCTTCAAATGCTGCGTCCAATTTCTCGCCACCCCGACTGACGAACCGGCTGCGGCTTTTGAGGGTGATTTCGGCATCTGCTTTAATCAGCGTTCCGGCTTTGTCAATCATTTGCCCATTGACCAACACTTCACCAGCCATGATGAAAGCCCGCGCTTTTTCGCGGGTTGGGGCAAGCCCAGACTCTACGAGTAAAATATCCAACCGGATTTTATCTGTCATGGCTATTCGGGCGTCAATTCCAGCGTAATATCTATGGGCGAATTATCAGGGTGGATTTCGTCGGTAATTTCAACCCCGTCTGCGGTAATTGGCAGATAACCTTCAGCGAGCAGCACCACACTGTACTGAACATCGCGCTGTAAGGGCAGGTTGATTTCAAAACGGCCATTGCGATCTGTAGTGGCGGTGGCAAAAAGTTGATTTTGATTCCAATCCTGAGTGAAATCTGAAACCGAGTAGTCTTCACTAATGAGCAGAACAGAGACGCCCGGCACGCCTTCACGCGAAACTGAATTGATCACGCGCCCACGCAAGATGATACCTTCAGCGCTGGAGAAACGATCAATCGGAAGCTGGCCGATGCCAACCCTAAACTGCGCGGTATCAAATTGAATTTGCCCGATGAACAGGTCAAGGCGATAGGTTCCGTCTGGTAAACCTGATGGGCTGGCAAGCTGCATCAAGAAATTGCTGCCAGTTGGTGCGCCGCTCCAAGGCTGTGTTTGAGAGAAGAACACCTGATTATCTACTGACCAGTCAATACGCCACAAAGTGCCTGAACCGATCAACTGCCAATCAAACATGGCGAAAATAGGCGATGTTCCCGCAGAAAACGAGGTGATTGGCGCGGCGCTTAGCGCTTCCTGAATGGATGATGCCGTCGTGAAATGCGTATCGCTGAAGATGCGCGCAAACGAGCCGTCCTGACCTCCGGCAAGCGTAAAGTCAGATACCGCTGCTAAACGCCCCTCTACATACAGTTCAAGCCGGTAGCTGCCGGGGAGCAAACCGGTGACCGACTGCACTGAGATCGTCTTGGTGCCATTGGCGCCGTCACTTTCAGCCCATACGGTGCCGTCGTCGGTGCGCTGCACTTCTTGACCTTCGTAATACCAGATGGCAGCCCATGGCGTGCCAGCGTTCATGTTGCGGTAGAGAAAACGGGCGCTGGCGGTGGTGCCAGTAGGCAAAACATAACCCGTTCCAGTTACGTTGCCAGAGGAATCCAGAAGCCCGAAAACAATATCGCTGAACGCAGGGCCTTCATCTGGCCCGCCGCCAACGACCAATCGCGCGCTGTCTCCGGCAATGCCATCAATGAACAATGTGAATTCGTAAGTGCCGTTCGGAAATGGCTGCCCGCTGCTGCCTACATACCATAAACCGCGCTGACCGCCACTCCAGCGAACAGGTGAAACCGAGAAGTTCGGGTTTGGGATGCCGTTGGTGTTCACGCGCAGTTCATATACTGTTTCCGGCGTCATGTTTTCGTAATCAAAGAATAAGTACAGGCTGTCGCTGCCTGTGGGCAAACTGCGGATGATCGTGGTTGGCATGCCCGCAGCATTGACCGACGGCGAAAAGCCGAGATAACGGAATCGAGGGCGGTTAGCGGCGGTTACCGGGGCGCTGGTGGTTGCGACAGATTGCAGCGGGAATGAAATCGTTATATCAAGCCGCGCGGCCTGTAATAACGGCTGAACGAATGCCGACGGCCGCAGCAGGTTGATAAAACCGCCTGACGGAATACAGACATCGTTGGTGTTGATTAACCCGTCAGCATTACTATCCTGCACCGAAATGCAGTTGCCTGTGGTCGGATTTGGCGTGAGCGGGGCAGTCGTTGGAATGCCGATGAGCAGGCCATTTTGATTATATGCGCCACCTCCAGACATGGTAGCGGCGATAGAGGCGCTGGTTTTGATCCACGATTTATCGCCGCCGCTAGGTTCAGCGGCAAAACCGCTGACGGTGCCGCGTTCAAATACAATCGGATCGTTGCCGATGCCGGGGTAGCCCACGACAGTGATGGTGTCGTCCAGATTGACGCTTTCAGAATCGCCCAGCTCAACAAAGGGAAGCGCGAGCGCTGTACGGTCAATCAGGCGGCCATCTACCTGTCGGGTGATCCTGATCAGCGCTAGATCAAGGCCGGGGTCTGCCTGCACCACGTCCGCTTGATAACGGGCGACGGGGGGTTCTCCGGGACGAATGTTCAGCGAGATAATCAGCGTATCTCCCGGACAGTTCGCGCCGGGCAGCGTATTATGCGCGTTGGTCAGGATAAGACCGTCACGGCTAACGATGGTGCCGCTGCCTACGCAGGTGATGATTGGCGTGTTGCCTACGATACGTGTTTGCATGACCAGCACAGTGGCGCGCTGTACACGCTCCACATCCAGCCCGGTTTGCGCTTGAATGGGGCTGCCGATCAGTAACAGGGCAAATAGGGTTATGATTGCGCCTGAGCACAGGCGTAATTTAGAAGTCAATGTCATTAAGGAACTGCTCAAATCTCGGATAATTGGACTCGAATGTTTGCGCGTCTGAGAGGAACGAAATAATGATCGCCTGACCACCTTGCACAGCGATCACGTCAAGGCGTTCAACCACCGTAGGAATACTTTCTAGAAATGGGTCTTCGTCGCTGGCGACGAATGTGGAGCGCATCTGAGTGGCTTCAGTGCCATCGGATAGCTGAATAGGCTCTTGCGAAAGAACACGAAAAGTGGAGTCTGTTTGCGAGCGATTCAGAATCAGCGTTTCCAGAATGTTTCGCGTAGTCATGTCCTGATTGATGGGGATGATGTTCACCTGCATCGCGGTCTTAAAACCGGTCTGCGACATATCACGCACGCGGAAAACATAGTTACCGCTGTTATCAATGAGCCAATGATTAGGGTAGAAGGCGGTGATGCCGACCTGCGGGTTAGAGTAAGGGACAGTTGCATATAGCGCTGTATCGCGCAGATTGATGCCAATGATCACCGCCAATATGGCATAGATGATCGCAAAATAGTGGCTCCATCGCTGGCGCAGAGTTAGTTCAACGGGTGCTTCCCGTACTTCGATGATCGTGGTAGACATAGTCGCTTATGTCGCTAGGGCGCCTGCGCTAGCGCGGCTTCTTCTTCGCGGCGTTCTGCTGTGCGGAAGAAGAAAGCAATAACCACGCCCACAGCCACCAGCAAAATAGTAGAAAATGCAAAGCCGTATAAAGGCGATGCTTCGCTGCCAAGAAGCGAAAAGCCGCCGTTGACCAGGCCGCCGCGCAGCGTAACTGAAGCGCCAAAGATCAGCGCGGAGAGCGCCAGCATGATCATCATCAGAAAAGGGGTAGGGCTGGCAAAACGGACTTCGGCCAGCCCGAAAGCGAGCATAAAGCTCATCGCTAAACTTGTGGCCTGATTGGCGAATACTGTTAGCGCCAGCACATCCAGCGCCGGCGTAGAATTGAGCATAAAATGAATGTTCAACATGGCGGCATAGCCAACGGAAGCCGCAGCGAAATAGGCAATTGAGTCGGCGCGTACACGCAGGCCGCGCGGGTAAACGCAGTAGTAGACCACCAGATACTGCGTGATTGCCTGGGCAACACCAAGCGTAAAGGTATAGCCAAGGATGCGTTGAATAGTCGCTTCGTGCGGCAGCCAGTCTGAGGTTTGAAACAGGGCATCAGCGGCAGGGATGGTGACTGCGTTAGCGGCAAGCAGGGTGATAATCATCACGATGAGCAGCCGGAAGCGGGGCAGATCTGCCGCTTGTTCACGCATCAGCGAGAATACAATCCACAGGATAACCGGCACGGCGATCAGCGCGGCTTCGACGATGCTTAATGGCAAGCCCGAAAGCTGGATATTGAGCAGCCGCGTGATGAAATATACGCCCACGCAAACACCGGCTAAAATCGCTATTTCCACGATGATGCTCGGCCATGCGCGGCGGAAGGGATAACGCTCTTGTTCGATTTCGTCAGGCGTTATAGTGCGTGTACGTGAAGACATTGCCTCTTATCTCGTTCCGGCAGTTTGGCTATACTTGCCGTATTCCGTTAAGCCTATCACCGAGATTATAGCTGAATGATTGTCAGAGTCGGCTTTTTTATTATTGCCGCTGCTGTGTTAGCCGCGTGTGGGTCTGTCCCTCAAACTGGATCGCAGACGACATTACGACAAATTGTTTATGGGTTAACGCTGCAACCTACCGGGTTTGATCCGCATATCAATGCCTCGTCTGAGTTAGGCATTCCTTTGCGCTCGGTTTACGATACGCTGATATACCGCGATCCTCAAACTAAAGCTTTCGTGCCAGGCTTAGCGACCAGTTGGACGATTTCTCCTGACGGGCTGACCTACGAATTTTCCCTGAGAAATAATGTGCATTTTCACGACAACACGCCATTTAACGCGCAGGCGGTTGCCGTAAATCTGGATCGCATCACAAACCCTGATAATGCCTCGCAAAAAGCATTTTTCATGCTTGGCTCGTACAGCGGCTATGAGATCGTCAACGATTATACCATTCGTCTACACCTGGCTGAACCGTACAGTCCGCTGCTGGATTCGCTAAGTCAGGTTTATCTTGGGATTGCCAGCCCTGCCGCGCTGGCTGCAACTTCGATTGAGCGCTACCAATTTCATCAGGTGGGAACGGGGCCTTACCGGTTTACCGACTATCTACCTGGCGATCATTTGACGATTGCCCGCAACCCGGACTACACATGGGGGCCAGATTTTTATCAGGATGCGCTAGCGAACGCGCCCGATGAAATTGTATTCCGGTTTTATGAAGATCCACCCGCGCGGGCACTGGCTTTGCAGGGGAATGAGGCGCAGGTGATCGGTGAACTGCTGCCTGCCGATGCGCGGGATCTGAGCGCTGATGCAGATATCGGGCTGCTGCCTGTGAGCATTCCGGGGCAGCCGCTTCAATTTTTCATGAATACCAATCGTTTTCCGACTGATGACGAGCGTATCCGCCAGGCGTTGTTGTATGGCGCGAACCGCGAAGCCATCATTGACAGCGTATACCAGCGTTTTTTCGCCGGTTGCGTGGGGGCCACTTTCAGCGGCAACCGAATTTTATGCGCCAGAAGTGACCGGTCGCTATGCCTATGATGCTAACCAGGCGCGGGCGCTGCTAGCCAGTGCTGGTTTTGCTGATAGCGATGGCAATGGCTATGTAGATTTTGCCGGCGTCGATCTGGAAATTACCGTGCTGGTACCGCCATGGGGCTTAATCCCGCAGGTGTCTCAATTTTTGCAAGAGCAGTGGCGTGAAATAGGTGTTCGCGCGGTATTGCAGCAGGTGCCAAGCCGTTCTACGCTGCTTGATGCTTTCGCTAGCGGTGAATACAATCTAGGCGCATATTACGAATTTGGGGTTGATCCAGCGTTTCTTTCGCGCTATTTCACGACCAATGGCGCCAACAACTACACTGGCTATTCCGATAGCAATCTGGACAACTTGCTTTTGGAAGCGGAACGGCAAATGGATGCGCAAGCACGCCAAAGCTTATATACGCAGGCGCAAATGCTCATTATGGATCGCGCCTTAATCCTGCCTATTCGAGACTATGTAAATCTGAACGGGTATCGTAATTCTGTGAGCGGGCTGGCTTTTGATGCTTACGGCTTTTACCCGATTCTCGCGAATATTGAGTTAAACCCGACAAACTCCTAGTGTGGGCACTCCGCCGCGCAACTGCGGGCATCGTCACCGTTCTGCTAGCAGCAAGCTTCAGCTTCTTTTTGCTGCGTGCTGTGCCGGGTAATGCGGTACGCGCGGTGCTGTTGGAAAGCGGGGCAGGGCAAAGCGCGATTGCAGCCCGTGAAGCTGCGCTTGGCTTGAATCAGCCGCTGCTTAGCCAATATGCAAATTACATGTCTGGCCTGCTGCGCGCCGATCTTGGCGTTTCGCTGCTGACCGGGCAGCCTGTCGCCGAAATTGTCTCTGCACAGGCATCGTTCACCTTGCAACTGGCATTTACGGCATTGTTGATAGGCCTTCCGCTGGGGCTGATTCTTGGGCTGCTTGGTGGCATTTCGGCGCGCAGCGTATTTACGCCATTCCGCGTGCTGGTTGCGCTTTTGCTGGCGCTGCCTACTTACTGGCTGGGAATCCTCGCGCTCTATCTATTGACGTTCGTCATCCCGATACGGGAATCCCTTGTATCCGCGCCCATTTTGTTGCCTGCGGCGGTCTTAGGGCTGAGCGTGGCTGGCAGTATCGGCCGGGTAACGCAGGGGCAGGTTGAAAGCACAGCAGGCGAAAACTTTGTTGTACAGGCGCGGGCGAAAGGGCTGCCTGAAGGCGATATTGCAGTGAAATATATATTACGCCCTGGACTAGTCCCCATTGCGGCTTCGGCAGTGTTGCAATTTGGCTTTTTGGCAGGCGGCGTGGTAATGACCGAGATTCTTTTTTCGCGCCCCGGCCTTGGGCGCACAATGCTAGATGCCGTCTTGAGGCAGGATTTCCCGGTTGTTCAGGGAATCGTGGTCTGGACTGCCGCTATTTTGGTAGCTGCCAATTTCCTTATGGAAGCTGCCTATTCATGGATTGATCCCCGTGTTCGCCTGGTTGAGTAATTTATGGCACAGCGGCTGGGGTATGGCGGCGGCGGCCATGCTTGCTGTGCTGCTGTTGGGCGCGCTCGCGCCGCATGATCCGATGCACGCGGTTTCGCAGCCTGAGCAGTCCCCCTCCCTTCTATTCCCTTTTGGCACAGATATGCTGGGTCGGGATATGCTGAGCCGGATTATGGTTGGAATTCAGCGGACGGCGCTTTCGGCGATAGCGGCGACGCTGTTAGCGCTGGCGATAGGGATAAGTTTGGGGGCAGTTGCGCTGGCATTTGGCGGGTTTGTGGATATTGGAATGCTGGCTTCGCTGAATGCGTGGCTGGCGATCCCGCCGCTGATTTTGGCGCTGGCGCTGATCACGATTACAGGCTCCGGGTTTCTCCAAATCGCCGTTGCAACAGGGCTAGCTTTTTGCGCGCCTGTCGCCTTTGTGGTTCGCGCCGGAGCATTGGAAGTTCGCTCAAGGCTTTTTGTGATGGCGGGGCGCGCTTCTGGCGCTTCAACGGTGCGGCTTTGGTGGTCGCATATTTTGCCGAACCTGTACCCGCTGATTGCCAGCTATGGGATAGTCATTTTCTCTTACAGCATTTTAGGGAATGCGGCGCTCCAATTTCTCGGATTAGGGGGCGAACCGGGCGCGCCTGATTTGGGCGCGATGATGTCAGAAGGGCGCTTTTATATGCGCGCCGCGCCGTGGTCTGTAATCGCGCCGGGCGTCGCGCTTACCTTGATAATTTTGATTGCGAATGCTATTGCCAGAAGGGTAGGGCGGGGCGCTCATTAACCGCTGATCAGGGAAGTTCCGATAGTGAGATCGCCAGTAAGCAAATTTTTGAGTAGGTGTGGGCGCGCGCCGCTGGCAATCTGAATTCTGAGTGATGGAACTTCGGCAGTCAGCGCCAGCATATCTTTCACTTTTGTTTCCATGCCGCCTGTTACATCTATCCCGCCTGATCCCCCTAGTGACGCTTCAATCTGGGGAAGCGTTGATGGGGTGATGGTTGAAATAACTTTGCCATCGGCATCCAGCACGCCTTCTACTTCGCCCAGCAGGATGATGCGATCTGGCGATAGTACGCGCGCGAGATAGAAAAAGATCGCTTCCGTAGAAAGTATGGTTCCGCCTTGTATTTCATCAAAACCAACATCGCCATAGACCAGCGGAATTAGCCCGCGCTGTAAAGAAAGGCGGATCGGGCGAGCATCCAGCGAGACAACTTTGCCGCTTTCGCTCTGGGCGGTTGCAGACGGCTGAAACTTCATGGCTGGCAGCCCTGCTTCGCGCAGCGCGGTTAATACAATCTGGTTCAGCTCGGCGGCTTCAAAGGCAACTTCGGCAAAACCATGCCATTGTTCTGCGGTTTGCACGCCTTTCGCCGTCTGATGGGCGTTGGCGGAAAAATGGCCAAATGAGCCGCTGCCGTGACCGATAACCAACTGGAGCGAAGGATTCTCGGCTAACGCCTGCGTTATTTCGCTAGCTACGCGCTGAATGACATCTCGCCGCACAGCCCGCCGTACCCGCTTGTCGGTGATCAGCGACCCGCCTAGCTTTACGAATATCAGCATTAGTTTTCTCCAACAGTTGTATGTATGACCCGAACCGCGCCAGCCTGCTTAAGCGCTTCGCTAACAGGCGCAATGTGAGCTTCGTCTACCAGCGCGATCATATTGCCGCCCATGCCACCACCAGAGAGCTTTGCGCCGAATGCGCCTGCATTTTGCGCGGCATCTACAAGCTGATCCAGCTCTGGAGAGGAAACTTGCAGCATTTGAAGCAGCGCGTGATTTCGTGACATAAGCGCACCGAGCGCCGGATGTTGATCTGTTTGCGATTCAAGCAATTCACGTGCTTCGGCGGAAATAATTCCGATTTCCTGTATTGCTGGCTCAATATGATCACGATCCTGCTCAAATAGCCTGCGAACCCCGCCCACTGCAATTTTGGTAGATGCGCGAATTCCCGTATCAGCAATCAAGATCTCATATTTATTTCGCATAGTCATAAAAGAATAAGGATAATTGCGCCTAAAATACAACCCTCTCTCAAAAACAACCACCGTATTATCCACACCGCTTGGATTCCCGTGATATATCTTTTCAGACTGGTAGACAAGCTCATTTACAGCCTGATCTTCCAAACGAACACCACCTAGAGCCGCAACCGATCTCACTAAAACAGCCGAAATTGCCGCGCCGCTGCCTAACCCACTAGCCAATGGGATATCCGATTTAAGATCAATCTCGCCGGATAGGATAGGCTGCTCAAGCGCGCGCGCCGTATACGCAGCGATCCATGCAAGCGGAGATTGCTCATTAGGATCGGCTGCATCCAAAACACGTATCTCTTGCCCAAGATCACGGGCGCGGATGAGTATGCCAGCCGATGCTGCCGGATGAACGACAGCACGCACGCGCAGGCTGGAAACAGGTACGGCAATCGCAGGCTGCCCATAAACAACCGCATGCTCACCAAATAAAATAATTTTCGCAGGGGCAGAAAATGCCAGACTCATGAGGTCAAATGGGGTAAGTACAATATCAAGACGAAGGTTAACGCCCAAAGCAAAATGGCAATCTGGATAGGGCGATCTTTCAGCAGCACTTCATCTGGCGCGCTGCCATCACCCTTAACATGCATCAAATAAAGGTAGCGAAACACCCCATACACAACGAACGGTACAGTTAAGAGCGCAAGATTAGAGCCTTGCAACAATTCTGAAGGTTCTTCAATCGTGTAAAGCAAATAGGCGATCAGCGTCCCAGTCATCACCATGCGCAGCATATCATCAAGCAGGGGCAGGTTATACTGGCGAAGCGTGATCCGCACCGACCCTGCTTTATCGGCAAGCTGCAATAATTCCTGGCGACGCTTGCCGATAATCAGAAATAGCGCCAGCAGCGCGGTGCAGGCATACAGCCACGGCGAAAAACGCGCAACTTCAATAACCACCACGCCTGCCGTTACGCGCAGCACAAAGCCAGCGGCAACAACCAGCACATCAAGAATAACGACACGCTTAAGCCAGAAGGAATAGAGCAGTTGCAGCACAAGATAAATAATGAGAACTGCCGCAAATGGGATGCTATAGGAAAGCGCAATCAGAACGGAAGCGGCAGGCAGCACTATCGCGGCGATAATAGCTAACGGAATAGGAAGCCGGCCTGATGGCAGCGCTCGATTCTTCTTTACTGGATGCTGCCGGTCACTCTCAATATCTACCAGATCGTTTACAATGTAAACCGTACTTGAAATCAAGCATAATAAGAAAAAACTAAGGGTAACCCGGGCAAACGCTTCCCCGTTAAACAATTGACCGTCAAACACCAACCCCGCATAAATAATGGCATTTTTCGTCCATTGGCGTGGGCGCATCGTTCTTATGAGGCCGATTATTGGTTGCAATGAAATTCGCCTTGAGTACACATATCTAATTCGGATTATAGGCAACAGCCGTTTGAAAGAGTAGAGTAGACCATGACGACGCATTCCGCCACCGCGATAGCACACCCCAATATCGCATTCATCAAATATTGGGGCAACAGCAATGACCGGCTGCGGCTTCCGGTAAATTCATCCATTAGCATGAATCTCGATGGGCTTTTCGCTGAGACATCCGTTGAATGGCTAGATCACCTCTCAAGCGACGAGTTTACCCTGAACGGGGAATCGCAGACAGGCGAAAGCTTGCAGCGCGTTGCCTACCACCTGGAAATTCTACGCAACAGGTTAGGTCGCCAAAGTAAAGCAAAAGTTGTCTCTGCCAACAATTTCCCTACGGGCGCAGGTATTGCCTCTTCAGCCGCAGCTTTTGCAGCGCTTACTGCGGCAGGGGTAGCAGCAGCAGGCGAAACCTTGAGCGAGAGGGAGCTTAGCACGATTGCCCGCTTAGGTTCAGGCTCTGCGGCTCGCTCAATTCCTTCGGGATTTGTTGAATGGTACGCCGCAGACACTCATGAAGACTCCTACGCGCAAAGCCTGTTTGCGCCCGATTACTGGGATCTGGTGGATATCGTCGCGGTCATCAACAAAGGGCACAAAGCCGTCGGCTCAACTGCTGGTCACAGTTCCGCACAAACCAGCCCATTACAAGCGGCGCGAGTTGCAGAAGCAGATGAGCGCGTTGCACGCGTACGCGCGGCTATAAGTGAACGCAACTTTAGTGATTTTGCCGAAGTCGTTGAACTCGACAGCAATCTCATGCATTCAGTGATGATGACCAGCAATCCGCCGTTGTTTTACTGGGAGCCAGCATCGTTAAGAATCATGAAGCTGGTGCGGGAATGGCGCGCCGAAGGCTTACGTGTGTGCTATACACTTGACGCGGGCCCCAACGTGCATTGTATTTGCGTAAGAAGTGATGCTGAAACTGTAAGGTCACGACTAAATAAGCTGTCTGAAGTTTTGACAACACTGAGTGCAAATGTCGGTGGGGGAGCGCAGGTTCTACAGCAATAAATATAATTGACTCTAATCAATCAGCGCGGCATCGTCGTTTATAATGGGGCGTGTTGCTGAGCAGCTTGCCATCTTAGCGTAAGGTTTACACTCTATGTTCGATCTATCCGCAGCGAACAACCCGATTGTGGTCATCGCGGCGTTTCTGCTCGTACTGATACCTGCTGTGTTTGTCCATGAACTGGGGCATCTGATTGCTGCCAAACTGGTTGGGATCACCATCCTTGAATTCGGGATCGGGATGCCACCGCGCCTATTCAAGTTGTTTACATGGCATGGCACTGAATACACGCTCAATTGGCTGCCATTAGGCGGCTTTGTCAAGCCATTGGGCGAAGACATGGTGCGCCAAATGGGTGAAGAAGCACTAAAAAGTGACCGTGAGCTTGCCATTGAGCGCGGGTTTGCTAAGCCTGTTTCGGTCAGCGAAGCGAAGCCAGCCGGGCGTATCTTCTTCATGGCGGGCGGCGCTATTGCCAACTTCATCATGGCGTTCGTCATTTTCGTGATCATCGGATTATCTGGTTTGCCGCAAATGGTCGGCGCGCGTGTGGAACTGCGCTACATCCCCGCTGAGTCTGCTTTGAGCACCGCCGGGTTGCAAGCTGGCGATGTTATTGAAGAAGTAAACGGCGAGTATTTTGCAGATGCTGCGGGGCTGTTGGCCGCGCTGCAAAATGCTGGTAATGAAGCTGTGCTCGCTGTGATTCGCCCAGGGGAAACCCAGGATCGCTTTACAGTTACCGTCACAGATCTCGATGCCAGCAACTTAACGCTGGAAACGCATCCGATCATCCAAAATGTTGCGCCAGAGTCTCCAGCAGCGAATGCTGGCCTGCAACGCGATGATCTTGTTACTGCGCTGAATGACGAACCAGTTGCCAACTTTGAGCAATTGCAAGCGCTAACTGCCGCAAATCTTGGGCAAGAAGTATCGCTCACCGTTTTGCGTAATGGCGAGACGGTAACGGTTACGCTGACCCCGCGTTCTAACCCGCCGGAAGGGCAGGGCGCTATGGGTATTCAAATCACCAGCGGCGCGGCTGTTCCCGAAATCGGGCTTGCTACTGCTGATGCAAACCCTGTACAGGAACTCGTGCCGCTCACACCAGGCGACTCGGTGCAGTACGGCCTTTCCCGTATTGGCATGGTGCTGGATCAGATGGCGCAGCTTCCTGTGCAATTGTTCAACATGGTTTTTAACAGCGCGCCGCCGTCAGAAAACATGCGTATCACCAGCCCGTTAGGCATCAGTCAGGTGGGCGGCTTGCTCTTGCAGGAAAGCATTCAGCAGGAACGGCCAGCTATCATTCTGGAATATATCGGGCTGATTAGCCTTGCACTGGGCATCACCAATCTGCTGCCTATCCCCGCGCTTGATGGCGGGCGTATCCTGTTTGTGCTTATTGAAGTTGTTCGCGGGCGCCCGATTTCGCCCGAACGTGAAGGTATGGTGCATCTTGTCGGGATTGCGCTGCTGCTTTCGCTGATGGTGGTAGTCGTTTTGAACGACATCGCTAACCCATTAACTGATATGCTGAGGTAGAAATGCCAGAATTTGAACTTGAAGACGAGAATTTCTCTGAAATCCGCCAGCGCCCTGAAATTTCAGAGACGCTCAAGGTTTTGGAAGGCTTAACCGAGCCTACAAGCAGCGCGATTTCCTACGGTCTCACCGATTTGTCAGCAGATGAGCTAGCAGTTCTGCTGCCAGTTTGGGCGGGGCTGGATGCTGAGTACCGGCGTTCTGTGGTAAAGGCGCTGGTAGATGTCACTGAAACGAATATCGAATTCAATTATTCGGCGCTCGCTGAAGCCGCCTTGAATGACGCTGATGACGGCGTGCGCGAAGCGGCGATAGAACTGCTATGGGAAGACGAGTCTATCGCTTTAATGGATAGGCTGATTGAAATCAGCTTGCATGATGACGCAGTTCTCGTTCGGGCGGCTGCGGCCAACGCGCTAGGGCGCTTCATCCTGAGCGGCGAATTGGGCGATATACCAGAAGAACAGACCGAACGCGCCAGGCAAGCGGCGATTGCGTTGTGGGAAAACCCGGATGAAGATGTGGAAGTTCGCCGTCGCGCGCTGGAAGCCATTTCCAATTCCAGCCATGACATCGTGCCTGAAGCAATTGAACAGGCATATCAGAGCCATGATCAGCGTATGCAGACCAGCGCGATCTTTGCGATGGGACGTTCGTGCGATGATCGTTGGGCGGGGCATGTGCTGAGTGAATTGGAAAATGAATCGCCGGAATTTCGCTATGAAGCGGCGCGCGCTGCTGGTGAACTTGAGCTTGAAGAAGCGATTCCTGCGCTGAGCGGTCTGGCCTTTGATCGTGATGTTGACATCCGCGATGTTGCCATCTGGGCGCTCGGTGAGATTGGTGGTAAGGAAGCGGTACGGGTGCTTACGCTGCTGGTAAACGATGCTAAATCTCAGGGCGACCGCGACCTCAGTGAATCTATCGAGGATGCGCTGGCAGCAGCTACGCTGAACAGCGGCGATCTGTACATGATGCGCTTTGACGATTAACAGCGGGAATAGCTATAACGAATGCAAAAGACCGGCAGCTGCCGGTCTTTTTGTTTGCTGACTGTGTGGCTGGTTTTCAGCAAAATCGCTTTAGCCGATCAATGGCATCAACTTGAGCGCAAGGCCGGTATCGCCCTGAATTTTAACTTTGCCGGTCATAAAGGCATTCATCGGGTTCAATGTGCCGGTCATCATCGAATAGAAATCGTCGGCAGTTGCCAGCAAAGTCATTTTCGGGTTTTCAGCCGCGCCTGAGCCGGTGTCCAGTTTGCTATCAGCAATGCGCACCCAGAAGAGGCCGCCGTTATCGCCGCCAAGCTGGAATTGAATGGTGGCATTCAAGCCTTCGGCTTTTTTAGGGTCAAACCGTTCTTGCATCTTGCTAAAGACAGCCGCCACTTCATCATGGTTCGCCATCAGTTTCTCCTTCAAATACAATTAATGATTAGATTTCACAGATGAACCGTTGCATTATAGTATAGCGTCTCGCGGGATGTAATCCCACCCGTAGTGTACAATCCTGAAATGGTTGAGGCACAGAAACGAATTTAAGCGTGAGAAAAACACTGCTAGCGCTCTTGTTGCTGGCGCTTGCCGCGGTTGCCTGTGTGCGCGATACGCCTGGAGTCATCGTCATAACGGCTACATTTTTGCCTGAGGAAGCAACCAGCATTGGATCGCTTCCGCTGGCAACGGCTCTACCTGCCGGGCAAAGCACGCAAATTTCTTTCCCCACAGCATTGCCACAAGGGCAGCCCACATTCTATGTCGTTCAGCCTGGAGACACGCTAACGATTATTGCTGAGGAAAATGGTACGACTATAGAAACGCTGCTGGAAATTAACGATATTGCTAATCCTGATACGTTATTTGTGGGGCAAACAATCGAACTACCGTCAACACCGTTAGTAGACGGGCCAGATTATGTGATGCTGCCAGACAGCAAAATGGTGCGCGCGCCCGGCTCAAGCGAATTTGATGTGCAAGCCTTTGTTCAGGCGCAAAATAGATTTATCTCTCGCGCTACCGACGAAGTGAATAATGAAGTACTCACTGCCGCGCAAATCATCAATCGCGTGGCGCTTGAATACAGCGTTGATCCGCGCCTGCTGCTGGCTTTGATCGAGTATCTGGGCGGCTGGGTTTCACGCGAAACGGTCGCTGAATCCGAAGAAGATAATCCCCTGGCGCCCCAGCCTATGCTAACGGTGTTCCGCGCGAAGGGCTGTACTTGCAGCTCGCGTGGGCCGCAGACAACCTGAATCGCGGCTATTACGCCAGCCAAGCGGAACAAATGCGCACTCTTGAACTCGCAGACGGCACACGTATCCGGCTAAATCAAACGATCAACGCTGCCACAACCGGCCTGCAATATTTGTTCAGCCGGATTCACGGCTATTCGCAGTGGATGAAAGACGTATCAATGGAAGGGCTGGTAGTCACTTATCGCGCTTTATTCGGTGATCCGTTCCAGAATGCGTTTGAGCCACTGGTACCAGACGATCTGGTTCAACCAGCGCTTTTACTGCCATTTGAAGAATCACAAACATGGTTTTATACAGGCGGCCCGCACGGTGGCTGGGGCAGCGGCAGCGCATGGGCAGCCGTTGACTTCGCCCCGCCTGATGATCTGGAGACCGTTACTTCTTCCTGTTATGTCTCTGCCTTTTATGCAACCGCAGCGGCGTCGGGAGTGATTGCGCGGGTTGATGAAGGAACCGTCATCCTTGATCTGGATGGAGATGGCGACGAAAGCACAGGTTGGACGATATTGTATTTACACATCGCTTCGGAAGGTCGGGTTAACGCAGGGGCAAGAGTTTCACCGGGCGATCGTATTGGCAAGCCCTCTTGCGAAGGCGGTTTCTCTAATGGCACGCACATGCACATCGCCCGGCGGTATAACGGGGAATGGATTCCGGCAGACTGTGCAACTTGCATTCTGCATCCGCGCCCGTCATTTGTGATTGGCGCATGGGCGGTGGAAGGGCTGCCGAATCAGGAATATCAGGGATATATGACGAATGGATCGCGGCGCATTGTGGCGGAGCAGGGCAGAAACATCGCCGATAACCGGATTACATGGCAATAAGAGGGGATATGCGTTTCAAAAAATCCGCGCGTTTCAGTATAGGGCTTGTGATGCTGGGTATGGCTGCAATTTTGGTACCACTCTGGAATACCGACGCACAGACCGGGCCAACCGCAACGCCAGCACAAATTCAACTTTCAACACCCATCACCCCTACGGTGCCGGGGCTGGTTATTACGCCGCCCACAGCGGCACCCACAACAGCGGCGGCAGTGGTACTAGAAGCATTGGATACGGCCAATGTACGCACTCAACCGGATACCAGCGCCAGCCAGCTAGGCACCATTCGTAATGGCGATCTTTACCCCGTAATCGGGCGATATTTCGAGTGGCTTCAGTTTCAGTATCCGCCGTCACCGAATGGCACCGGATGGGTATTTGGCCAGCTTGTGAGCGTGACGGGCGACCTTTTGCAGGTGCCAGAGATTGATCTCGCCTCAGAGCCAACATTTGATCCGCTGGCGGGCAATGCTACTGGCACCCAAAATGCGATTACGCAAACGCCTGGCGGGCTGCTTACTGCCACAGCATTTGAACGTTTCCTTGCGGGAAGCGCTGGAACACTGGTGCCAGGGGAGATATTGCCAACCTTTACTTATCCGCCGAATGCGGCGCTAATAGCCCCAACGCCGGATATCGTGGTACAGGAACAGGATGCGCCGCCTGCGTCTACACCTCCAGCAAATGAGGGTATCCCGCCGATAGTGCCGATTTTGCTTGTAGGGGGTCTGGGGGTGCTGGGGTTAATAGCCAGCGCGCTGCGACGCTCGTAAACCTGCCTCACAAAAAACAAAGACCTGACTGCGGTCAGGTCTTTGTAATTTACGAGCTTATGAAGGTTAGTGGCTGCAATGTGAGCAACCGCCGGATTCCTCGGAAGCCTCGGCGTTGTCCTTGGTTCGGAATGAACTGCCACAACCACAGCTTGAAACAGCGTTTGGATTCTCAATACGGAATCCGCCGCCCATCAGGCTGTCAATATAGTCAATGCTTGCGCCTTGCAGATACATTAGCGAAGTGGGGTCTATGAGCAAACGCACCCCTTGAATATCCACAACGGTATCAAAATCGCGTGGAGATTGTTCGAAAGCCATGCCATACTGCATACCGGAGCAGCCGCCACCCGACACAAAAACACGTAAGGCATGATCGGGGATATTTCGCTGTTCCAGCAGTGTTTTGATCATCTGTTGCGCTGCCGGGGTCACCAACAGTATTTCATCTTCCTGCGCCAGTTCTGATGATTGAACTAAAGGCTCGTGTGCAGCCATTGTGAGCCACCTCTCCTAAATATGGGATACATCCATTGTATCAACTTGAGGATCAACGGTCAATTAAAAAGACCGGAATCATCATAATTCGGCAGTTTCAGCTATCGGGATCAAATATGAACAGCTTGTATCCCCGGCACTGATATGTGCAATGCGGCGTGGTACCACATTTAATAGTGAGGCTACCAGCCGCAAATCCATTTCACATAACGCATCATGGTGTGAAACTACGGCATGGTAAGGGCAGTTGGTCGTATGCAGAACAAAGCCATCCGGCGTAGTTTCCCACTGCGCTTCGTAGCCATGCTGGTTGAGATATTCGACGACCAGATTCATCCGGTCATACATGGGAACATCGCCAATTGCCGCTTCCTGTGACCAGCGCGTAGTTACGCCTTCCAGCAGCACATTCACGCCGGAAGGAGTTAGCTGATCGCGCAGTTCATCCAGCAGCGCGCAGAAGATGTGGTGATAATTGCTGGGGAACTGCTCTCTCGCCTTATTGGACAGCGCATAAATGTGCTGAGGCCTGCCGGGAGATGTACGCCGCCGAAGCTGGGGTGATGTGATGAGGTCGTCTTCCTGAAGCCGCGTAAGATGGTGACGAACTGTTACTGAAGTGATCCCATCACCTCGCTGCGCGCGAAGCTGTTCAACAATTTCATCAACGGTGGCATAACCCTGGCGGCGAAGAATATCAAGTATAAGACGTCGCGTTTCCTGCATGATGTTGCCAATTTGTATGACGGCGATTAGCGAAATTGTAGCACTATCAATTTTCGAGTGTCAATTCGCGTTGACTTAGCGAGGACGATTGTGTTAGCATGACACACCGCTCACAATCCTATTTATCAGGTTTTTCAGGGGGTTTATCTTGCCTGATTGCGTAGCATTTCAGGGTGTTCACGGCGCTTACTCTGAGCAGGCGCTCAAACAGCACTTTGGCGATACTGTTGATGTTTTCCCCTGCGATGATCTTAACAAACTATTTGAAGCGATCAATAATAGATCAGTGCGCTATGCCATACTGCCTGTAGAAAATGCGCTCGCCGGCGCGGTTCAGCAGGCTTACGAACTCCTTATGGATTCTGACCTTCGCATACAGGCAGAAGTCATCCTGCACGTACATCATGCGCTGTTAGCCCCAACCGGCGCTAACATCAAGAGCATTAAGCAGGTACGTTCGCACCCGCAGGCATTGGCACAGTGCGCCAACTTCATCAGGCGCAACGGGTTTACCCCCGTTCCCTGGTACGATACTGCGGGATCGGCGCAAGATTTAGCGGCAGAGCCCACCGAAGCAACGGCTGTGATTGCCAGCGAACTGGCCGGCAAACTATACGGCCTTGATGCGTTGGCGACACAGATTGAAGATGTTCCTTTCAATTTCACGCGCTTTTTTGTGCTAGGGCACGATGATCCGCCGCGTGGCGAGTTCAACAAAACCTCACTGGTTTTCGCAACCCGTAACCGCCCGGCAGCACTTTATGAATGCCTTGGCGAATTTGCGACGCGCGGGCTGAACCTGACAAAGATTGAATCGCGCCCCCGCCGTAATCGCCCGTGGGAACCGGTTTTCTTTCTCGACTTTGAGGGGCATTGGCAGGATACTGCTTGTCAGGAAGCATTAGCCCGCCTTTTGCAGCGTGCGTCTTTTGTTAAAATGCTGGGGTCATACCCGGCAGTCCGCGCAGAATCAGTAGGAATGTAAGCACTAAAGGCATTAGCTATGGAAAAACTGCATGTTGCGATCCTCGGCGCGACTGGCGCCGTAGGTCAACGATTCATTCAGCTTCTCGAAAATCATCCCTGGTTTGAAGTCACTGAGTTAGTGGCGTCAGATCGCAGCGCTGGGCGTACTTATGCCGAAGCCGCCCGCTGGGTGCTGGATGGCGAGCCGCCTGCTAACGTCCGCGATATTCGCATTAAACCATTGGATTCTGATCTGGAAGCGCCGCTGGTATTTTCAGCGCTGCCTAAAGAAGCTGCTGATCCGCACGAAATCCGGCTGGCAAATGCCGGGCATATCGTGTGTACCAACGCTTCGCTGAACCGTATGCTGGAAGATGTTCCGCTGCTGCTGCCAGAAGTGAATGCTGAACATATTGCGCTGGTTGACGTACAGCGCGCTCGTCGTGGTTGGACTACTGGCGCGCTGGTCGCCAATTCGAACTGTACGATCATGCCTGTTGTGATGTCGCTTGCGCCGCTGCGTCAGTTCGGCATCGAAAAAATCCTGATCGTGAGTTCGCAGGCCATCAGTGGGGCAGGGTATCCCGGCGTTTCAGCGCTGGATATTCTGGACAATATTATCCCTTATATCGGCGGCGAAGAGGACAAGATGGAAACCGAGTCGCTGCGTATGCTCGGCTCGTTGGAAGGCGATCTCGTCGAATGGCTTCCCGCCGTCGTTAGCGCAACTTCGAATCGCGCGCCGGTGATTGACGGGCATCTCGTCAATATTTCGGTTTCGCTCAAAAGCCAACCGCATTTAGACAACATTCTAGAAGCATGGGCAAAATATCGCGGCATTGAACCGATCCCGTCCCTGCCCAGTGCACCCGTAGAGCCAGTTCACTATTTTGAGCAGCCCGATCGCCCGCAGCCGCGCCGTGATCGTAACTATGGCAAGGGGATGACCACCACCGTTGGCCGCTTACGCTCGTGCCCGCTGCTTGGCTATAAATTCGTGGCGCTTTCACACAACACCATTCGCGGCGCGGCAGGTTGCAGCATTTTGAACGCCGAACTACTCGCCGCTAAGGGGTATATCTCAGGGTTTCAACCCGTGGTTACAGCCACAAAAGCCGATTTACTGCCGGCATAAACGAAAACTACTGCGCAGCACAATGAAGGCGCAGGTGTTTTTCATGGTGTAACCTATCGGTCATGGAGGATTTTAATGCGCGTATTTATCGCAGGAATTGACGGCTACTTAGGTTGGAGTCTGGCTCAATATTTAACCGCCAGGGGGCATGAGGTTGCCGGTACAGATACATTTTTCCGTCGTGCATGGGTTGAAGAAGTTGGTAGTGTAAGCGCGCTGCCCGTGTATTCTATCCAAGAGCGACTGGCAGCATTTGCCGAACGTTATGGCAAACCGCTAAATTTCCGCACTGGCGATCTGATGGATTATGAGTTCCTGACCGGCTATTTACGCGATTTCCAGCCTGAAGCCGTCGTCCATCTTGGCGAGATGCCATCCGCGCCGTACTCAATGATTGACCAGCAGCACGCAACATTTACCCAGCAAAATAACGTCATCGGCAGCTTGAATCTGCTGTGGGCAATTCGTGAAACCTGTCCTGATGCCCATCTGGTTAAGCTGGGCACGATGGGTGAATATGGCACGCCCAATGTGGATATCCCTGAAGGGTTCTTTGAAGTTGAATTTCGCGGCCGCAAAGATTACATGCCGTTTCCCCGTCAAGCCAACAGCTTCTATCATCTGACGAAAGTTCATGACACAAACAACACCATGTTTGCCTGCAAGACGTGGGGTTTACGCTCTACCGATATCATGCAGGGCGTTGTATTTGGCACGCGCATTGACGAAATGGGCGAAGACCCTCGCCTGCGCAGCCGCCTCGACTTCGATCAGTGTTTCGGCACAGCCATCAACCGCTTCGCGTGCCAGGCAGTGATCGGCCACCCGCTCACCGTCTATGGATCGGGCGGCCAAACGCGCGGCTTCCTGCCATTGCGCGACTCGATGCAGTGTCTAACTATTGCCATCGAAAATCCGCCCAAACCAGGGGAGTATCGTGTTTTTAACCAGTTTGAAGAGTGCTATACCATAGAAGAATTAGCACTCAAGGTAAAGCAGGCAGCAACTGAAATCGGCATGGATACCGAAATTGCTTTCTATGACAATCCCCGCACCGAACGCGACTCGCACTACTACAACCCGGATCGCCAACATCTGATCAATCTGGGGTATAAGCCGTCGCATGATGTGGTGGCAGAAGTGAAAATTATGCTTCAGGATTTGCTGCCGCACCGTGAGCGGATCATGGAAAAGTGGGAAATTCTGGTGCCTGATATTCGCTGGAATGGCGCGCGCCGCCGTTCAGAGGTGATGACTGTTCCATTGGCATAACAGGGTGATTTGTTAATCTGCAACTGATCATAGGGGCAAGGCTCGCTTTGCCCCTATTGATTTTATAGGCGACTGGCAGGGATGAGGGATTCATGGTTCAGTTTCTGGAATTGGCAAAGCTTTCTACTGAGGATAAGGCGCGGCTGCTTCGGCGCGCGGAAAAAGATATTCGCGATCTGTTTCCACTGGCGCAGGAAGTGATCGATCAGGTGCGCGAGCGCGGCGACGAAGCGCTTGTAGAATTTGCCCGCCGTTTTGACGCGCCGAATTTTCAGGCCAGCATGATCCGCGCTGCGCCGGAAGACTTTGCGGCAGCACGTTCGGCGGTTGCGCCGGAAGTTGTTGAAGCTATCGAAAAAGCCCACGCCAATATCCATAAATTCCATGAGGAGCAACTGCCTGAGCCGATGTGGTTTACGCAAATTCAACCCGGCATTATGGCAGGCGAGAAGGTCACGCCAGTGACCAGCGCCGCGCTGTATGTGCCAAGAGGGAAGGGCGCTTTTCCCAGTGTGATGTTAATGCTGGCGACGCCGCGCGGGTTGCTGGCGTGCCGCGCGTGATTGTGGCGACGCCGCCTGCGCCAGATGGCAAGGCTGATGCCGCTTCGCTGGTCGCTGCTGAGATTTGCG
>LMZS01000036.1 GCA_001567085.1 Chloroflexi bacterium OLB15 | reverse complement strand
CCCCACTCTAACGACAGCCGCAAAATGCGTTCAAGATCATAGCGAACATCAGCAGGCGCGCGGTAGCTTACGTCATTGGTGCCCAGCATGATCAAAGCAAAGGCCGGGCGCATGATCCGATATTCACACTCCAGCGGCTTTTCACCAGTGATGCACCCCGCTTCCAGATCAGCTAATTCGGGTTCCAGCACGCCCCAGGTTGCCCACCCCACCCCCGCCGCAAACGATTCATGGGTGAAAGAAGTGCCGCCATCGGCATCGGTGATCGTCCAGTTGAAATGATCAATGGCGGGCTGTAGATATGAATAAATCGCCAGATCATAAATGCCCCAGCCAAACGGGTGCATAAAATTTAAGTTTACGGTGATGCTGTCGCCTACTTTAGAGAACACGCCGCCGCGATTGCCATAAGCCTGCCCCACGCTGTAGATCACGCGCAGGTTGTTAATGACCGCATCTGAAAATGGCGAGATGTAAGGCACCGCCGCCACTTCCTGCGCCGACGCTGGCACAAAACCAGTGGTGAGCAGCAGCGAAAATGCCGCGATGATGATGCATTTCCACGCCAACTTAAAGCGCGCCATTCTTCTTCCTCAATGATTTCTACAAAAGACCTTCAGCCCGTTCCGCCAGCCATTTTTCCCGGTTGGCACCGCGGGCAGTTTTGCCGCTGGAGGTCTTGATCAGCCAGCCACGCCCTACCAGCGAAACGTAACTCACTGTAACTTCAGTGGCACGAGCCACCTGCTGGCGCAAGGTTTGATAAATCGTCTTGCGCGCTTCCTCATCAGTTTCATCCACTTCAGCGACGATGGCGATCAGCTCGGTGCCTTCGCGCTCGTCTGGTATGCCAAAAACCACCGCCCGCCCCTGATGAATCCCTTCAACTTCATAAGCTGCGGCTTCAATATCCTGCGGGTATACGTTCTTGCCTGCTGTGATGATCAGGTCTTTGCTGCGGCCAACGATATAAATCTCGCCCCCGGCAATATAGCCTCTATCACCCGTTCTATACCAGCCATCAGCATCGAAAGCCTGTAAATCAGGGCGGCGATAGTAGCCAGTCAGCATACAGTCGCTTTTGACCAGCACTTCACCTACTGAGCGTTCCGGCAGCACCCCACCCTGATCATCAATGATTTTGATCGCCGTATTTGCGATGGGCTTGCCGCACGAAACCTGCGCGGCCACATGCGGTGTATTCGCCACCGCTGGCGCCGCTTTCAGATCGCGCTGCAACGCATCAAGATCGATCATATCTATATTTGCGCTTTCGCCAACCATCGTTTGGGTGACGGCAAACGTATTTTCAGCCATTGCATAGCTCACACCCAGTTGGCTTGCGTTCACGCCGTTGGCCGCAAAACGCTCCAGAAAAAGCTGATGACTGCTGTTTCGCACCGGCTCTGAGCAGTTGATGAACGCGCGAATAGACGATAAATCCAGCCCTTCGCTATCGCGGGAACGCACCCGCCGCGCCAGATGGTTGTAAGCGAAGTTCGGCAGCCAGCACAGCGTAGCCCGGTACTCATGAATCGCGCGCAGCAGCAGCGCCGGATGCTGCACCCAGTCAAACGGAGACATCAACACCAGCGGAATACCCTGCACAATTGGCTGAATGAAGCCAGCGATCAAGCCCATGTCGTGATACAGCGGCAGCCAGCTTACGATCACATCCTGTTCTGAAAGTTTCAGCGCGCTCGCATAGCTGGCAAGCTGATTCAATACAGCCTGATGCGACAGCGCGACCCCTTTTTGCAGGCCAGTCGTGCCGCTGGAATGCTGCAAGAAAGCGATCTCGTCTGGTTTCGGGCGGCGCAGCATCATATTGGTGTTTTCGGTCTGGTCGCCACATCCTGGCAGCCAATCGCTGGAGCCATACACCGGGCAAGGACAGCGTTTTGCCAGTTCCGGCGCAAAAGCATCGGTGGTCAGCACTGCTTTAGCTTCCGAATTTCGCGTCAATTCAGCCATTGAATCCATATACAGATCAGGATCAAGCTTTTCGGTCAGCGTGGGGAACATTGAAGGCACAGCGCCCAACCACAGCGCACCCCAAAACGCATAAATGCTCTCTAGATTCTGGATATGGGCGATGATCACCAGATCACGCGCGCGAATGCCCACCGCCTGCAACGCGGCGGCGCAGCGAATCACTTCGCCCACAAACTGGCTTCGAGTGATGGTGATCGGCGCTTTTTCGGTTTCCAGATAGATGATCGCGGGGCGCTCGTCTGGCATCAACAGGGTTTGAGAATCCAGCAGCGTGCGCCACTTCGCGCGGGTTTCAAGCGTCAATACCGGCATAGCAAAACTACTTGATATCGCGCATGATGCGCGCAGTCATCAGATTCAGCGTATTCATTTTGGCGACGGTCAGGTCAGGATCGGGGATGTAAACGTTGAATTCCTGCTCGGCAAACACGCCAATTTCGGCCAGCGCGAATGAGTCGATCAGCCCGCCAGAGACGACGCCTTCATCGTCAGTCAGCGCATATTTCGGGTCTTTAATCAGGTCAGCCAGGATAAACTGGCGTAATTTCTCACGAACTTCAGTTTCAGTCATCACGATTCCGTTTTCATGGCATCAAGAGATATATACACCTATTATAGCCGAAGCCCATGCTCTCCAGCGCACATGAATACCGCATTTCGCATACGCCTGGCAGGCGATCACGGGTTATGGCAGCGCTTCTGCAATCTGGCCGCACAGCATCTGTGTGCCTTCCGGCGTCAAATGTACCGGGCTATCTGTAAATTCATCAGGCGGCACAGCATCCCACAGATCAAGATACGTCCAGCCTTCGGCATCAGCATGTTCACGCATCAATTCACGATAGCGGTCATACGCCCAGCGGGGATACCAGAAGTTGTAGCGAATATCGCTGTTCACACCATCAGCGACGAAGATTGGTTCATTGATCATCATCACTGGCACATTTCCCGCACGCGCTATGCCCGCATTCAGCACGTCAAAAGCAAGTGTCGTATCGTCTAGCTGTTCTGCCCCGGCCAATTCATACCACGTCGCATCTTCATCAAAATCGTTACTGCGCGGCGTGTAATCGCCAATCACTTGATCAATGCCAGTTTGCGCCCACGGAAACGCGTAAAGCTGCAGTCGCCACCAGTCTGCCAGCGCCCTTCTCTGCCCGATCAGCGTTCGCCCGATGAAATCCAAATCGACAAAACGCGGATCGCTGGCGTCCAGATCAAGATCATAGGCGGCGATCAAGTCGCGCATAGCTGCTGCGTTATTCTGCGCCAGCGGCGTCGCCAGTTGTTCCCTGCGCGGCATGTTTTCCAGCGTGACCAGCCATAAAATCAAATCGGGTTGGTACTCCATCGCCCTATCCAGCAGCAGCAGGTCTTTGGCGGCGCTCAACGTGGGATAGCCGATGTTATAAAAGCGCGCGGGGCGGCCATCCACGCTTAGCGCGCGCGAATCAAGGCAGCTTGCCAGCGTATCCTTATTTTCGAGCAGCATACCCCACACAGCAGAATCGCCCATCACCAGCACCGCCGCCTCATCGGGATTATGGCGACCATTCAGCGTATGGCTGGCAAACATGGCATTCAGGTCATACAAACTCAGGTTATACGAGGATTCTGATTCGCCATACGGCAGGCGCAAGCGCCCCGGCGAGAGGAGGTTGTATATACTGATCATCCCCAATGCTGGTATCGGGTTTGTAAGCGCGAACAGCAGGTTAATGATCGCGAACAAAATGGCGGCTTTGAGCAATACCCGCAGCATAAAGCCGCCCGTGTATTTCGCACGAGTCAGCCAGTCCCAACCCGGCATCATGGCGCACCGCCAAGGTTCAGGCCGAATAACCCGGCAAAGACCGCCAGCGCCTGATTTACTGTAGGCATGGCAAACCATACCCAGCCCAACATCACGAATTGCAGGGTGATCAGCACCCCTGCCGCCGTCCATATCCGTTTTCGCCCCGCTGTCAGGCCGCGATACCACGCCCGCGTTTTATCTGACCACACTTTGTGCGTAAATAGCCCGCCCGCATGCCAGACGCCCCAGATCAAAAAGGGAATCGCCACCTCATGCCACAGCCCGATAACCACCATCGTGGCAGCTGTGCTGATGAAGATGATCACGTAATTCGATGGCTTCGGTTTACGGCGCAGCATTGAGCGCGAAAGCGGCGAATACACGTAAAAACGCACCCAATCGCTCAGCGATTTGTGCCAGCTTTGCCAGAATGTGGTGATGTTATTTTTGAGATACGGGCGATCAAAGTTTTCCGGCAGCAAAATGCCAAACAAAATACCCAGCCCGATGGCGATATCGGTATAGCCGCTGAAATCGAAAAACAGTCGGAATCCGTAAGCATACAGCATTACCCACAGCGAGCCTGTGGTTTGCGCCTGCTCTGCCAACACCGGGCTTAAACTGAAAGCTGCAAGGCTGTCTGCAATCACGAATTTTTTGAACATGCCTGCTGCAATGCGCGACAGTCCAACAGTGATCCGCTGGGCGTCACGCCCGGTCATCCCCGGCAGCGCCCGGAACGACTCGGTGAAATTTTCGGCGCGAGCAATCGGCCCGGCAGTAAATGCCGGCGCAAACACAATGAATGTCAGATATTCACTCAAAGAAAGGGCCGGCAAAATGCCACTTTGCCGGTCACGGATGGTCTGAATCAGGCGGAAAGCCACATATGAAAAGCCGAGCCATGCCAGTTCTGAACCGGCTGCTAACGTGCTGTCCTGACCGGCGTTCAAGCGCAGCAGGCGAGCCGCTTCCTGCGCCAATGCTGGCGTTTTAACCACCCCAAACAACACAATCAAACCGATCATCGCGAGCCATAGCAGCGCTTTTGGTGGCAGGAAACGCCGCAGCAGAACACCACCCAGCAGCAGCGCCGCCAGCGCAGCAGCTACCGTTTCAAGCGGCGGCGGGCGGGTAGTCAGTTGCAGGGGAACATCAATGTAGCGCGTTAGCGAAAGGGTGAGAACGATCAGAATGGTGACGGTAAAAGCGGCTATATCGGCGCGCATCGGCTTCACATCCTGCGGCAGCGTGAAATACCAACCCAGCATCGTAATCGCCAGTATCGCCGTCGGCAGCGCGTAATCCAGCCAGCGAATCGCCAGCGAAGGCTGCAACCAGTAGATCGCCACGACGCTGCCGATCATCAACGCCCAACCACGCCAGCGCGCGGGCAGAATCATTAAATACAGCGCGGCGGCAGCCAACATCACCGCGATCTGCGCAAGATCCAAGTTCTAAAATCCCTGATAAATCCATTGAGGCGTGGTGCTGGTCGTCACAATAATCATGAAAATGACGATCAGGCACAGCGCCAGCGCAAACATATTCTCGCGTGAAAACAGCCGTTTCAGCACTTATTCACGCCTTACATATCGGAATAAATGACGCGCCACAGCGAATCCAGCATGATCAGCCCGGACAGGCTATGCACGCCGTGCCCAGTCTGAAATGCGGTCGGTTGGGTATAGTCGTGCAGGTAATAAGTGGTCATGTGCGAAGCATCGCTGCCTAAACCACGCCCCGGTATGGTTTCTGCAAGCACCGCAAAATCCCACAATGGAACGTGATACTCTGCCGCTAACTGGCGCATGATGATGTTGTTTTGCTCGGTGCCGGGACGCAAATCGGGTTTGGTGCCAATAATCGGCACAATGCCGTTTTCGAGGCTAAGCTCGATGGCTGTACGCATGTTGGCTTCTACCATATCAGGCACGCCCACATCGTTCACACCCAGACGGAAGAAGATAAACGCCGGGTTATTTAAGCGGATTTCGCATTCAAGTGGGCTTTCGCCGCCTTCGCACTGGTACGGGTCTGCCCACATCGGATCGTTCACATTCCATGTGTGCATCGCTACACGCACCGCCACGCTGTCACGGCTGAACGAGCCTCTGAACCAGTCTATCGTCGGCTGAAGCCAGCTATATACCCCTAGATTGTAACCATCAGGCGTATCGAAACGATCCATAAAGAAGGGGTTTTCGATGGTGCTATCGCCCACTTTTGAAAACGCGCGCGGGTTGCGGCCTAACGACTGCCCCAGCGCAAATATCTCACGCACGTGCTGCTGCGTTAGTTCATCCATAACTACATATTGGTTGAGCGCAATCCCGTTGATTGTAGTTTCACCCTGCGGGTTGATAGTGAGCGCCGTCGGGATAGGTTGAATCAACACCATCCCCAAATTGTCTACCCACAGCGTCGGCGCGGCATTTTCTGACGCCATCGAAATCGCCAGCAGCTCGCGCGTTGCTTCTGGCGCAACTTCCGCCGTTTGATCCGCCGCGACAGCATCCGTAGGGGTGCTGGTCACTTCGGGCAGCGGCGTATTGGTCGGGAAAATTTCAGTTGTTGGCGTTGGTGACGGCGTTTCAGTTGCCGTTGGCGTCGCTGTCGGTGAAGGCGTAAATGTTGGGGAGTCAGTCAGCAGTTCAATCGGCGTCACGGCAACCGTCGCCAATCCCGTCGGCGTAGGCGTCGGGCTGTACAGCGGCAGAATGATCACCTGACCGATGCTAATACGGTTAATATCCACCAAATTATTGGCAGCGACGATACTGTCGAGGCTGACGCCAAAGCGCCGCGAAATATCGAACAACGTATCGCCGCGCACAATCACATAAGTCGGGTTAACAGCTATCGTTGGCGTGGGGGAAGCGCCCTGCGCCACCATTATCACTTGCTGCGGATCAACTGGTGTCGGCGTTTGGTCATCATGCTGCAAAAACAGCGGATTCAGCGTCACTTCGGTGTTATGGTAAACAGCGGTTCCCCGATAGGTCGAAAGAGCCTGTGCGTAAATTTCGGCTATGCCCGATGCTGAACCTTGTACTGATACAGATGGCGTTAGCAGAGTCGCAAATATATAGAACGTGAATAACGCTGCTGGTATTGTAAGCACAAACACCACCATTGATTGTCGGGAACGAACCATCCAAAGCGCCTCGCGCCTAGCTGGCAAGACCAACCCATGATAAATCCAGCGCCACGTTACTGCCAGTAGCGCCCATCCGCAATCGCTTCATTGCCAAACGCCGCAGATTTACGGGCGTTTGATCATTGGCGACTACAACTGCTTCTTTTCTACCGCGCTGGTCAGCTTATCAATGCTGGCCTTCAGCTCTTGCTGAGCTACCAGCAGCGGATCAGGGGCTGGCTCTTCAGCAGGGGCTTCTTCGGCTTTCTTACGCCCCATCGTCATGGCGGTGTTCATCGCCTTAATGATGAGGAAGAGGATGATGGCAATGATTAGGAAATTGACGATCGCCTGAAGCAAATTGCCAAAATTGAAGGTGAGCGCGCCTGCGGCTTGCGCGTCAGCAAGCGTCTGGTACGGTCCCGGCGGCACCCCATCACGCAGCACTACAAAAATGTTGGTGAGGTCAACACCGCCGAGAATCAGCCCGATAATCGGATTGATCAGGTCATTCACTATCGAATTGACGATAGCAGTGAACGCGGCGCCAATAATGACCGCTACAGCGAGATCAATTACATTGCCACGCATAATGAACGCACGAAATTCCTTGATCATGGGCTTCTCCCGGTTCCGCATTATTAGCCGCGTGGATTGTACGCACGAATATCAGTTATCGCAATGAGCCGCGGTATTACTGCCGCGCGGCGGCCGCAGTATCACTTTTTGCCCCGAAGCTCGCCCCCGACGTAAAATCACTTGGCTTCGCAAATGACTTCACTCCGCGAGGCCCGCTGTTCTGTCTTTCATGCGTTTTGAGGAGGACTCCGGCATGAGCGAGCAGGAAACCGGGCTGCACCGCCAATCATCACCATTTTTACAGCGCTATTCCCCGCCAGCTATTGAGGGTAACTTCGCAGGAAAACACATCGTCACTGTAGACCAATTCAATAAAACGGACTTGCGCGCCCTATTTGATGTGGTGTTCGACTTTCGCGAGCGTATCCGCCAACAGGATCGCTCGCTGGTAGACCGCTGCGCTGAATTCGTGATGGCTTCGCTGTTTTATGAAGCCAGCACCCGTACCGATATGTCATTTCAGGCGGCCATGCGGCGGCTGGGCGGACGGGTGATTGCCGCCAGCAACGGCGTGCAGTTTTCTTCCGTCTACAAAGGCGAAGACCTTGCCGATACGGTACGCGCCGCCGCCTGCTATGCCGACGTGATCGTGCTGCGCCATCCCGAAGTTGGCTCGTCATATCAGGCCGCTTTCTATCTGGATCAGCTCGCAGCGCAACTTGGTCACAAAACGCTGGTGATCAGCGGCGGCGACGGCGTAGGCGAGCACCCAACCCAGGCGCTGCTTGACCTGTTCACGATTGTCGATCTCAAAGGCGGCACCGGGGGGAAAGTGATCACTATGGTTGGCGATCTGAAGCACGGGCGCACCGTCCATTCGCTTGCCAAGCTGATCGGCAGGCTGGAGCCGAAAAACACTACGCTGGCCTTTGTTTCACCAGAATCGCTGCGTTTGCCCGCGTCAATCATTGAATATCTGAAAACCCGCGATATTCAGAGCATCGAAACCGATACGCTGAGCGATGTGATCGCCGATAGCGACGTAATTTACTGGACGCGCGTCCAGGAAGAACGCTTTGCAGACCGGCGCGAATATGAAGCCATTCGTGATGCTTTCGTGATGACTCCGCGTGTGCTTAGCGCCGCCAAACCCGATATGATCCTGATGCACCCGCTGCCCCGCAAAAATGAGATGGGCAGCGCCGATGATCGCGATGCTTTAGACGTAGACCCACGCGCCGCCTATTTCAAACAGATGGAAAACGGCATGTTTGTACGTATGGCGCTGCTGGCCGCAGTATTGGGCGTGGTAAAGCCTTAAGTGAAGTATTCCGAAATTTTGAAGCAGGCAGAATGTCAAAGCGTGCGGCGGGAATCTTACACTTTCGCAACAGATCGCCCCTTGCGGGGGAAGGCTAGCATATGCCTCACACCCTGATTATTCCCGCGCCGGTTGACCCGCACGTGCATTTACGCGGGTTAGATTGGGCGCATAAAGGCACCTTTACCAGTGAAACTGGCGCGGCATTAGCCGGTGGATATGCCGCTGTGCTGGATATGCCTAACACGCCCCCTGCTACCGTCACTCCGGAAGCGCTGAACCTCAAGATGAAGGCGATGGCACAAGAATCGGTCAGCGATTGGGGCGTTTATTATGGCGCTGGCCTGTTTGCAGATGCTGCCGTTTATGCCTACATTGCTGATGATATTTGCGGCATAAAAATGTACTGCAACGCCACCACTGGCGATCTGCTGATTGAAGACAGCGCCCTGCGCGAAGCCCATTTCGCCGCATGGAAGCGCGCCGGAAATGTAAAGCCCATCGCCGTACATGCCGAAGGGGAAACCGTCGCGCAAATTCTGGCGCTCACCCGCAAATACGATATTCACACCCATTTTTGCCATATCAGCACCGCCGAAGAAATCGGCTATCTGCAACAGGCTAAAGCCGATGGCCTGCCCGTTAGCATCGGCGTCACCCCGCATCACCTGTATTTAACCGAAGATGATGTGCCGCGACTAGGCGCTTTCGGGTTGATGAAACCCGCGCTAAAAACACGCCATGATCAGCAAGCGTTGTGGGCGGCTGTCTCCAGCGGGCTTGTGGATGTGATCGAAAGCGATCATGCCCCGCATACGCTCGAAGAAAAGGGCAGCGAACGCATCTATTACGGCGTGCCGGGGCTTGAAACTACCATCCCGCTGCTCTGTCTCGCGCTTCACGAAAAGCGTATCACCGAGCAGCAGCTTGTGAAACTGGTCGCCACAAACCCGCGCCGCATCTTTCATATCGCGCATGATGTCAATACTTACACCGCGATTGATCTTGCTGCGACCTACGAAATACAGAACAAAAATCTGTTCACTGCCTGCGGTTGGTCGCCATTTAGCGGCATGCAGGTGCGTGGCAAAATCACGGGCGTCTGGATACGGGGAACGCAGGTGTTCAACGGCGAAAAGATACGGGTTCCCGCCGGTTTTGGCCGCAATATCTGGCATCAACCCCTATGAACCTGCTGCTTTCAGCTTATGATCGGGCATATCAAAAAGCCGCGCGCCCGCTGCTCTTCAAGCGCAGCGCGTATGACAGCCATCTTGCGCTGATGAACTGGCTGGAACGCGCTGATAGTTCGCGGATGCTGATAGGGCTGTGCCGTATAATGCGCCGGGCAACAATGATCCCTGATCCGGTCACGGTTGGCGGCGTAGCCTTACCTAACCGGGTGATGATCGCTGCCGGGCTGGTCAAAGGCTTTGGCTTTGACGATGAAGGTATGGCGCAAACCGCCGTCGAACGTGGCGAAAACATCATTCCCGGCTGGCGCTCTATGCCCGCATTAGCTGGCGTGGTTGAATTTGGCTCGTTCACCCGCTGGCCGCGCACCGGCAATCCCGGCACAGTCGTCTGGCGTGAGGTCAAAACCCGCTCCACGCAAAACCGCATCGGGCTGAAAAATCCCGGCGCAAAAGCAGCAGCGGCATTTTTCGCAAGCCACAAATCCGATCTGCCGCCCATTTTCGGCATTAATATCGCCGTCAGTCCCGGAGTGACCGAACGCGCGCAGGAAAAAGCTGAGGCGCTGGAATCATTCAGCGCCTTCCTTGAAGCAGCCGTTCAGCCTTCATGGTTCACCCTTAATTTAAGCTGCCCAAACACTGAAGACGATCCGCGCGGTCATCAAACAGCCGAAAAAGCGGCAGAATTATCCGGCGCACTGGTCAAGCTCATCGCAAGCTGCGGCAAAAGTACGCCGCTGTGGCTAAAAGTCAGCCCGTGTTTAAGCGAGGCGCAGTACGCAGCCCTGATAGAAGCGGCCAGCGAACACGGTGTAAAAGCCATCATTGCCACCAATACATTGGGGCAGCCCTCACCTGATGATCCGGCGATAACGGCTGGCGTGGGCGGTGGCAGACTGCATATTCCAGCATTAGAAGCCTGCGCCAGCTTGCTCAAAGCCAAAGAAGCGCAAAGTTCAACGGTAGATATTGTCGCTTGCGGCGGCATATTGGATGGCGCATCACTTTCTGACTTCACAAATATTGGCGCAAGCGCATCTCAAATATGGTCAGCGCTGGTATATCGCGGCCCGCTCGCCGCCGCCGTCATTGCAAGTGAACATTTACAGGCAAAACAGCCTCTCTGAGAGAGGAATAGAGGTGAGGACTTAAAAGATGATTGAACAGCAGGTGGCACGCGCGCTTCTGGAAATCGGCGCGGTCGGCTTCAATGATCGCGAACCTGTACGCTTCAAATCGGGCATCCTCTCGCCCGTCTATGTGGATAACCGGCGCGTGCCCTTCTATCCCCGCGCGTGGCGGGTGGTCATTCGCGGGCTTGCTGGTTTGATCGCGGCGCGGCGGCTGGATTTTGAAGTGATCGCAGGCATCGAAACCGCAGGTATTCCCCACAGCGCGGCGCTGGCTTACTTTATGGAGATGCCATCTGTATTTGTACGTAAGCAGGCTAAAGAACACGGGCTAAAAAATCGCGTCGAAGGCGGGTCAGTGGTCGGCCTGCGCACGCTGTTAATTGAAGACATGATCACCACTGGCAGCAGCAGCTTAAGCGGGGTTCAGGCGCTGCGCGACGAAGGCGCAGTCGTCACCGACTGTTTAGCCATCGTCAGTTATGGCTTTCGCGAAGCCGAAGATGCCTTTGCCGCCGCCAATGTACGCTTGCACACCCTGACCAATTTTGACAGCATTTTATACGTTGACAGTTATTTTGATGAACGCGAACGCGCCGTAGTGCGCGAATGGATGGCTGATCCCCATCACTGGGCAGAGAAGAAAGGGCTTGAATGAGCGCGATTGAAAAATACCGCACGCGGGCAGCAGCAGTAGGCTCGTTGGTTTGCGTCGGGCTTGATGCCGAAGCCGCAAAAATTCCGGCGCGATTTGGTGGCGATGTTGCCGCGTTCAACCGCTGGATCATTGATCAAACAGCGCCCTACGTTTCAGCTTATAAGCCGAATATGGCCTTTTACGAAGCGCGCGGCGTTGAAGGCTGGCGCGATTTGACTGATACCATCCAGTATTTACGCCGCCGCTATCCTGACATTATGACCATCTGTGACGCTAAACGCGGCGATCTGGACAGCACCAGCCGCCATTACGCGACGGCTATCTTCGACACGCTTGGCTTTGACAGCGTGACGATGCACCACTATCTCGGCAAAGATTCGATGGCGCCCTTCCTCAGCCGCAAAGAGAAAGGCTGTATCATTTTATGCCGCACCAGCAACCCCGATGCCCACGAAATTCAAGACCTTCAGGTAAACGGCGAGCCGCTTTGGGCCTATATTGCCCGCAAAGCAGCGGATGAGTGGAACGAAAATCAAAATGTGATGCTGGTGGTCGGGGCTACCTATCCAGAAGAAATGCGCCAGATCCGCGCGATTACAGGCGATACGATTCCGATGCTGGTGCCGGGAATTGGCGCGCAGGGCGGCGCGGTAGAAGCGGTGATAGAGGCGGGGCTTGATCACAGCGGCGGCGGTTTGATCATCAGCGCTTCGCGCAGTGTAATCTACGCTGATGATCCGGCGGCGGCGGCACGTGAACTTCGCAATCAGATCAACGATGCGCGCCAAAAATTTGCAGGGAAAGCCTGACCTATACTGCCTCTGCGCTACGAAAGTGACCTGTGTCCGAAAAGGAAAGCTATCTAACCTTCTCGTCACGCAGAGATCGAAAGATTTAACTGGCGCGGGGTAAACTCTTCAGTTTTTCTTGCTGAATTGCGCTCAAAAGCAGTTCTACCGGATCAAGCGCGCGATCTGCTTCATCCAGCAGTTGTTGGCGAATACGCTGAAAATACGGCTTGGACAGGTAAAAAGCGCGCACATCTTCAAAGCTCAGGTTCAGACGCTGCATCATCCGGGTAGCCAGCGGGTCGCGCCACAGGCAGTCAATCAGTTCATCTGCCCATTCCGGCCCGTAAATGAAGATATAATCACGGTCAAATTCAAAGCGCATCATCGCCATTTCTCTTTCCTGCGGATGGAACACCTACGATTTACCCACCCGTTAATCTATTGGTCGCCAAAACACGAAAAAGGTGTCGTATAATCCGCCCCATGACTTTTAGGCTATCTCGCAAACTCTTGTCCGTCGCCATCGTTGGGCTGCTTGCCGCGCTGATTCTTGGCGCGCTGCTGACGCTCGATCTCGCCAATCACGGCCTAGCATGGCGTACACTTTATGACCTGACCGGAGAAGAAGCCCCATTTCCACAGGCGCGCGGCTTTGTTGAATGGCTGGGCAATAGCACCCGCCAGCCGCTAAATCTGGCGTTAGATATGCCCGTCAATCATGCTGAAGTCAGCCCATTTGGCGTGAACACCTTTCTTGAACAGGAAGTGGAACCCGCCAAGCGCGAACAGCAAATGCAGATGATCGCTGAAGCCGGCTTTGACTGGATTCGCCAGCAGTTTGTGTGGGAAGACATCGAAATACACGGCAAAGGCGACTTTGTAGACACGCGCAACGATCCCGCCGGTGTGGATGCGTGGGCAAAGTACGATCAGATCGTTGATCTGGCAGAGCAGTACGGCATCCAGATTCAAGCGCGGCTGAGCAACCCACCCGCGTGGGCGCAAACCGCCGCTGGTGACTTTGCCCCGCCTGCCGATATACAGGATTATGTGGATTTCGCGGTCGCTGTCGCAGAGCGCTATCAAGGGCGCGTGCGCTATTTTCAGGTGTGGAACGAGCCAAACATTTACCCTGAATGGGGTGAGCAGTCAGTTGATCCCGAAGCCTTCACCGAAATTCTATGCCGTACTTATACCGCGCTCAAAGCCGTTGATCCCGAAATTGTGGTGATCGCTCCCGCGCTTTCGCCCACTTTGGCGCTCACAGGCCGCGACCTGAGCGAACTGGTGTATCTGGATCGTATGTATCAGGCGGGCGCAGGCGGCTGTTTTGACATCCTTGCAGCACAGGCCTATGGCTTTTTCAGCAGCCCCAGCGATCAGCGTCTGCGCATTTTTCAACCAAATTTTGCCCGCCAGCAGTACGTTCGTGACCTGATGGTGCGGCATGGAGACGCCGACAAGCCGATCTGGATCAGCGAAGTGGCCTGGAATCCGATTGATTCGCCGGATGTTCCTGCTGATCTGATCAACCGTGAAGGCTTTGGCGTGGTCACGCCTGAACAGGCCGCGCGTTACCTGACTGAAGCCTATCAGCGCGTAGCCGAAGATTTTCCTTATATTGGCGTGATGAACTACTGGTACTTCAAGCCTGCATCTGACGCTGAAGCCGGGCAATCGTGGTACTACTTCCGCATGATAGAGTCAGATTTTGAGCCAATGCCCGTTTATGAATCCTTCCGCGATTACCGCGCCAATTTGCAACCCATGCTGTATCGCGGCGTGCATCAGGCCGAAGATTGGGCAATTGAATCGGAAGGCGTGCTAATCGCAAGCGCACAGGCGCAGTTTGGCGAAGCGCTCTCTACACACGCGCCTGTACATTTCCTGGCGCATGGAACAGATGTGATTGCCCGCATTCAGGGGGATGAGATTCCCACACTCGAAATTAACGGGCGGCCTGCTGAGATCATCTCTACACGCGCACTTTCCGATGGCTGGACAGAACTCGTCTTGCGAAAGTCCAGCCTATCCGAAACATTTGCTTATACGCTCACGCCTCTGAATGATACCCTGCTGCTGGATTCCATTCAGGTCAGCGACCATTCGGCGCGCACCCAAATTCCCATCATGCTTAGCATCGGAGCGGTTCTGCTCGTTTTATTCGGCGGCATTGTATGGGCAATATGGCAGCGCTTTCACGGCTAGTCACCACGCGCTCTGCCCCATTGATCGCAGCAGTCGCCATTGTGCTGCTGGCCTTTGGCTTGCGCTTTCATGCGCTTGGCGCGCAATCCCTTTGGAATGACGAAGGCAACAGCGTCGTTCAAGCTACACGCGATCCGGGTGGCATCCTCGAAAATGCTGCCCGCGACATTCACCCTCCGGGCTATTACCTGCTGCTTTCGCTGTGGACGAAACTCGCTGGAACCAGTGAATTTGCCCTGCGTTCGCTCTCTGCCTTCGCCAGCGTGATCACCGCTGCCCTCGCCTTTGCCATCGGGCGAAAACTGTATAGCGCATGGGCAGGCGCGGCGGCGGCGATCCTTGTGGCGCTCAATTCCTTCAGCATCTATTACGCGCAGGAAGCACGTATGTATGCGCTGCTGGCGCTGTGGGTGGCGTTGAGCTTCTTTTGCCTGCTTCTGCTGCTCGAAAAACCCTCCAGAGTCCGCATTATCGCGCTCGGCCTGATCACTGCCGCAGGACTATACACCCAATATGCCTATGCCCTGTTCATGATCGCGCAAGGGGTGCTGGCAGTGATCTGGTGGATGAGCGACAGCGGCCATCGAAAACGATCATTTATCGCTTATATCATCGCTAACCTGATCGGCATCGGCCTGTTCGCGTTCTGGCTGCCCATTGCTATCCAGCAGCTTGCCAACTGGCAGCAAACCGGCAGCGAACTCACGCCAGCAGGCGAAGCCTCAGTGTTCTGCTGCGCTGGCTTACCGTTGGCTTGAACGAGGCAACTGCTATCGCGATCCCAATTCTGCTGATAGCCTTCGCCTTCTTTGCAAAAGCC
>LMZS01000035.1 GCA_001567085.1 Chloroflexi bacterium OLB15 | reverse complement strand
GGGGGGGAGCGCGCTTTGGATATAGCGCACGCCGGGCAAGGTGGCCGCTGCCTCGATTTGACCGAAAGGAATGTAGGCAACAATGACGCCGCTGCCGGATGCAGTCACCTGCGCGCCAATGCTGCCGAGCGCGTTGACAACGGACGGTATAGCGCCTTCATCTGATACCGTAATCTCAACAAGTACCTGCTCACCGTTCACCTGTAAGAGCGTTGTATCGGCAAAGGCTTGAGCCTGAGCGGCGCTTTGCTCATAAGCCTGCGCCAGTTGATACAGATCGCTGGTGACGGGGTAGGTTGGGCGCTCTGCTGCATCCCGATCAAAAATGATCGGCTCTGTTTCGGGCAGTGTTTCGCCTTCAGGCGTGGCTTCAGGTGTTGACGTTGGCGGCAGCGTTGGGGTTAGCCCGCCTTCTCCAAGTGAAAGCACCTGTCCGGTTGCCACAAACGGCTCACCCAATGCCATCGAAATGGCAATTGCGGCAGAGACATGCGGCGCGGCGAGCGAAGTTCCGGTGAGCGAGGTGTAAGCCCCGTTGATTGCCAGTGAGGAGATATCCCGCCCCGGCGCATATACGTCCAGTACGCCTGCGGGGTTGAAACTGCTGTGCTGCAAGTTTTGATCAACTGAACCGACGCTGATCACTGGCGCATATGCCGCTGGATACATCACCGCGCCGCCAAAGTTGTTGCCTGCGGCAGCGACCACCTGCCTGCCATGAGCCATCGCATAGCTAACGGCATCTTCCAACAGGCTGGATGGGTTGACGCCGCCAAGTGAAAGATTGATCACCTGTGCGCCTTGATCAACGGCGTAGATAATGGCTTCGGCAATATCGGAATAAGAGCCGTAGCCCGCGCCGTTCAACACGCGCAGGGGCAATATTTGCGCGTTTGGGGCAAGCCCCGCGATACCTTGAGCATTATTGGCCTGCGCAGCAATGATGCCTGCCACCGCGCATCCGTGACCGTACTCATCTTGCGGTACGGCGTCATCATCCACAAAATCGTAGCCCGCGAGGATGCGCCCCTGTAATTCTGCATGATCAGCACAGATGCCGGTATCAATGACCGCAACCGTAATTTGCTGGGCATCTGCGGGTAATTCGCCCCAGGCGCTTTCCGCGCCAATCGCCTGCAACGCCCACTGCTGCGAGTACAGGGGATCGTCGGGCGCTGTTAACACGGTGGCGAAATAATCTGGTTCGGTTTGTGCCACGATCGGCGCCGCGCTCAGCGCCTGTGCCGTGACTGTATCTGGTACGCTCACGACCACCGTATTTAACGCTTCGATGGAAGACTCAACTTCACCGTTAATGGACTCAATGTAAGCAGCGCGTTCTTCTGCGCTGGAATCTGACTCAAAAGCAATGACGACTACATTTTCTACAGCGGGCGCAGGGGGCTGTACGACCTCTGGCGCTGAACTATTGATGATGACCACAGGCGGCACAGTAGGGGCAATTTCGGCTGTCGGCGGGATCTCAGTTGGAACAGATGTTGCGGTTGCGGTCGCCGTATTTGTGGGAACTGTGGGCGCTAAAGACTCTGTTGGCCTGCTGGTTTCGGCAGAAATAGGCGCTGCTTCTTCAATGGTTGAGGTTGGCGCTGCCGGTGCTTCAGTTGGCGTGTCGGTGTTGGGCGGCAGCGTGGGTATATCTGTGGGCGTATTGGTCTCAGTCACGGTAGGCAGCGACATCAACGTGGGCATCGCCACGACTTCTTGAGGTGCTGGCCGAATTGCGACTGCGATTACGGCAAAAATAGCCAATAAGAACAGGCCGAGTACAAATAGCCCTAAAATATGTTTACGCGCCACGACATTATTCCTCAAGGTAATCGTATTGTTAGCGAGGCTTTCACTCGCATTATAGCATTAGTATTTTGTCGTTGAGGTATTAGAGAATATGCCGTTGACGCCCTGCCTCTCTACGCTTCCGCTGTAATTATTCTCATACAAGCTGGAATGTGCGGCGGAAAGCGCTCAGTTCTCGCCGCTGTTGCTCAGCAGCAGGGGAAGCCTTTGGGCATCTTCTTTTTCTCGTTTTCGCGGCAGGCTGCAAGATCGGCGCGGAGCTGATCGCGATAGGCCATCAATTGCAGGCAATTTTCAACCACCTCGTTGTATTCAGCCAACAGGCGATCAAAACGGTCTTTAGCTGCCTGTGTTTTAGCGGAACCTGGCGCGCTTTTCTTCAGGTCTTCATATTCTTTCTTCGCCGCTTCTACCGCTGGCAGCATATTTTGCGAGAGGTCATACAGCTCTTCAACCTGCTGCTGTACCTGATTCAATTCCTGCTCTATATCTTTACATTGATCGGTCACTGCATTCGTGTTGGTTTCGGTTGCCGCCTCATCGGTGAGAAATTCCGACTGTTCCGTTTGTGTATCGCTGAAAAAAGTGTCAAACCATGAGCCGGACGACGTTTGATCTGGTGCGGTATCTAAATCTGCATCCACAGCATCCATAAATGCAGAATCGTCCCCATGCTCCAATGCTTCCTCGCTGGCATTTGCATCATCCGTCTGGGGGTCGCTTTCCCAGCTTTGTTGGGGCGCTGTTTCCGTCGCTTCACTCAGCCAATCCGTCGCTTCACTTACCGTTTCAGTGACATCATCCCAAAGCGAGCGCTGAACGCCAGGGCTAGCCAGCATACGCTGCATCGCGCGGTTGCCAATGACGCTGCTCAGTTGTAACGGTGCGCGGAGATTTTGCTGTTTGTTGGATGCTGGCACGCGAATAGGGGCGATTGTGGGGGTGGCGACGCGCAAATAGTCAATGGGTCGGGAATCTGGCTTTATAGTCCGGGTGGCGAAACTTTCCTCATGCTTCAGCCGGGCAAGCGCGAGCTGTTTCATAACTACCTCAACTATTATGATTGAAGTATAAGATCATTTTTACAGCGCGCAATTTTGCGGGAATGCGCCAGAGTTTTACTCCGCAGCAGCCACGATGCATATGCCCATCATCAGAAGCGCTTGTTCATTCGCCTATCGCCAGCGGTGGGATGTGGATCAACTTGCCGGTGAATGGGGCAGCAGGAATGCCCCATAAAATGAACAGTCGTCAATTCTGTAGAATTATATAGATTTACGCAGGTTTGTGATAGAATTCGCGCCTGTTAATTTCGCCGCAAATCTGAGGTTATTATGGGAATTGCCGCCCAATCTAAAGTCGGGGTTCTGGTTGCGCAGCTTGGTACGCCTGAAGCGCCAACTGCCAAAGGACTGCGCCCGTATCTCAAACAATTTCTTTCAGACACGCGGGTGATTGACTATCCGCCCTGGGTGTGGCAGCCCATTTTGCGCGGCGCAGTTTTATCCCGGCGCCCGGCGCGTTCGGCGCGGCTCTACAGCCGCATCTGGACGGACGAAGGCTCTCCCCTGTTGGTGTACTCGAACAAGCAGATCGCCAGTTTACAGGAACGGCTGGGGGCTGGCTGCCGCGTCATTCTGGGCATGACCTACGGTGAACCGAGCATTAGCCGGGCAGTTGCCACGCTTGAAGCAGAAGGCATTGATCGCCTCATCGTGCTGCCCATGTTTCCGCAGTATTCCTCAACAACAACCGCCTCCATTTATGATGCCGTTTATGCCGCCGCCGCTGGCAAGGCTAGCCTGTTTCACGTAAACCGCAAACGTTTTGTCCCCGCTTTGCGCTTCATTGCCGCGTTTTATGATGCGCCCGATTACATTGAATCTATGCGCCAGCATTTGAGCGAGACGGTGGGCGCGCTGCCCGATGCGCCAGACAAATTCGTGATCACCTTTCATGGCATCCCTGATCGCTATATCCAGACGGGTGACCCGTATCGGGCACAATGCGAACGCACCGCCCGCTTGCTGGCTGATGCCATGAACTGGGATGACAGCCAGTGGGTGATTGGCTTCCAATCGCGGTTCGGCCGCGAAGAATGGCTTGCGCCCTACACTGAAGAAGTGCTGACCGGTCTGCACAAACAAGGCGTTCAGCGCCCGCTGGTGTTTTCGCCCGGCTTCGTCACCGACTGTCTGGAAACGCTGGATGAATTGGGCAACGAAGGCCGCGAACAATTTGCGCATGGCGGCGGCGACCCTGAGAAGTTCCGGCTTGCCCCCTGCTTGAACGATCATCCCGCGTGGATTGACGTGATGGCTGATCTGGTCAGGCAAAATGCTGGTGGGTGGGTAGATCATAGCTCAGCGCTTGCTTTCAACGGCGCTTCGCGTGAAGATGCCGGCGTCTCGCAGTATGCCTGATGGCGGTTCATGCCGCTTACTGACCAATATCACGAATCGCAGACGCTGATCAATGGCTTTGGCGCGCTATACCCCGCTGCTTCACGCCTTTTCCAGCAGCTCACGGTAAAGCGCCACCGTCTTTTCCGCCACGCCTTCATGCGAGTATTCCGCCAATGCCCGCGCGCGGCCTTTGCTTGCCAGCGCATCGTACAGCGCCGCATCACCGCGCAGCCGCGCAAGTGCCGCAGTTAGCGCAGGCACATCGCCTTCAGGTACAACCAGCCCCGCATCGCCAATCACGCCGGGAATTGCGCCGCTGGCCGAGCCTATGACTGGTACGCCGCTAGCCATTGCTTCCACCAACACGCGGCCAAACTGCTCTTTCCAGTTCGGGCGCGTTAGCGAAGGCAGCGCCAGCGCGTCAATCGTGTGATACTGCGCGGGCATTTCCACTGAAGCTGCCGATCCGCGAAATTCCACGCGATCCGCAATTTGCAGCCGTTCAGCCTGCGCCTCCAGCGCTTCCCGCTCTGGCCCGCCGCCAAGGATCACCATCCGCCAATCGCCGCCGAGTTTCGCCGCTGCCTCCAGCAGCAGATTCACCCCTTTTTCTTCCACCAGCCGCCCAAAATAGCCGATAGTGAACGGGCGTTCAGGGCGTGCCTCTGCTGGACGGAACAGATCGCCATCGGTGCCAAATTGGACGATCACCGGCAGCCTGCCTTGATAGCCCTTCTTGCGCCAAACTTCCGCCGCGCTCTCTGTTCCGGCGATCAGCGCGTCAGCCCGTTTCAGCGCCCAGCGTTCCCCCCATGAAAATGGCAGTGGGTAGTGGCGCTCAAGATTTTGCCAGCTAAAGAGTACAGATTTTGCGCCAGCCCGCCGCGCATGATACAGCCCTTGCCACGCGCTCAGGTTATACGGCTCTTCATCAATATGCAGTATGTCTGGCTGAAAGCGATTCACCCACAGTTCCAGATCGCGGTAAAAATGCAGGTGAAAATCGCCGTTGCGCACAATCGGAATAGTTTCCAGACGGTAGCCATGGGTATAGGCGCGCTCAAGCGGGGTTTCGCCGCGTTCGTCTTTCCACGATGGGGGAACAAGCGCCAGCAGGTCAACGCCATGCGCGGCGATAGTTTCACATTTGCGCTGGTAAATGCCAACCACCAGCGCCTTTGAGATCATGAGGATGCGCAAAGACTCAAACCCAGAGGCAGCGTAAATAATGCGATGATTGTAGTGAGCAAACCCGCAATCGTGTAGGCAAAAGTGCGCGGTCGCTGCTGGCAGCAGGGGCGAGAACGATCCCCCGTTCTATTTCCTACCCTTCTTTTTCGGCTTCTGGCTAGGCGCGGCGATCTCCACTGAAATCTTTTGATTGCGAATCATCGTCTTTTTCAACGCCTTGATCACTTGCTGCGCTTGATTTGACGGCACATCAACGAGCGAGAAACGATCAAAAATTTCAATCGCGCCAATCGCTCGCCCCGGAATATCTGCTTCGTTGGCAATCGCCCCCACAATATCGCCGGGGCGCACACGATCTTCGCGCCCGATATCAAGGTACAGGCGGGTCATGCCGCGTTCTGGCGGCGGCTCTTTCCCGTGTTTGTACTTTTTATCCGGTGCGCGTTTTTTGGGATAGGGTTCATAAGCGTCCGGCTCAGCCAGCAGATCGTTAGTTTCTTCAGGCAGCGCCCCCATCAACAGCTTGAAGGCTGCCGCCGCGAGATCCGTCGGGCTGTATTCCTCGCCCATTTCTTCCGCCATGATCAGATACGGCTCCAACCCTTCATCGGCTATTGCCTCGCGGATGGACTCCTTGAAGCGTTCGCGCCGCCGCGTGATCACATCGCCGATGCTGGGAAGTTGCATCCGCTGAATTTGCGTGCCTGTGGTCTGTTGAATGCTTTGCCACAGCCGCCGTTCGCGCGGCGTGACCAGCGAAATTGCGCTGCCAGTTCGTCCGGCGCGCCCGGTTCGCCCGATACGATGCACATAGGCTTCTGGCTCCAGCGGCAGATCGTAATTGATCACAAGCGAAACCTGTTCCACGTCCAGCCCGCGCGCGGCGACGTCGGTAGCAATCAGCAGTTCGGTTTGTCCGCTGCGAAAACGCCCCATCACGCGATCCCGATTGGCTTGATTCAGATCGCCATGCAGGGCTTCGGCAGCATAAGCGCGGGCGATAAGCCGCTGCCCAACATTGTCTACTTCCAGCTTAGTGCGGCAGAAAACAATGGCTGAAGTCGGCACTTCATAATCCAGAATGCGCGTCAGCATTTCAAACTTGTCGCGCTTGCCCACTTCGTAATAAATCTGGCGAATTTGCGGCACCGTAACCTGACCTGCGGCCACCGTGATCCGCTGCGGATCGTGCATATAGCGGCGGGCAAGGTTGGCGATAGGCGCGGGCATCGTTGCTGAAAACAGCGCGGTCTGCCGGTTTTCTGGTGTTTCCTTCAATATCGCTTCAATATCCTCAATGAAGCCCATATTGAGCATTTCATCGGCTTCGTCCAGCACCACTGTGCGCACGCCGTCAAATTTCACGGTCTTGCGGCGAAGATGATCAAGGATTCGCCCCGGCGTGCCTACCACGATTTGCACGCCGCGTTCCAGTGCGCGAAGCTGGCGGTCAATCGGTTGGCCGCCATAAACGGGCAGCACCGATACTTTCTGATATTTGGTGTATGACTGGAAGGCTTCAGCCACCTGCACCGCCAGCTCGCGGGTGGGGGTAAGCACCAGCGCTTGCGGCGTGCGCAGTTTCGGATCAAGTTTTTCGATGATGGGCAGGGCGAAGGCGGCGGTTTTGCCGGTTCCCGTTTGCGCTTGTGCGATCACATCGTCGCCCTGTGAAAGGCTGCGAATCGTCTGGGATTGGATCGGCGTTGGCTCTTCATAACCCAGCTCAGAAATCGCTTTAAGCGTATTTTCGCTTAAACCTAATGCTTTGAATGACACTATTCGGCACCCTCATCTTCTGCGGATCATCACTATACATCAGGCTGGATGGAATACGAGTGCGGGTCATTCATGGCGGGGTTTATGCGCTGTTCGCCCCTTTTGTGCGAAGGTTGGCGCAGGGATATGCCGCAGCGCTGCTTTTGAAGCGTCCGCATCCCCGCATACGGGGTCATCTTGCTGTGGCTTGCTGCCAGCGCTGCTCAATCAGCGGCATCAGCCGGGCGTAATTGGAGACGCTGCGGCTGTTGATAGCGATCACCGCGTTCAGCCCCTCGCCCGCAAAGAAGCCAACCACGCGGTAAGGCAGCGGCAGCCCGCTCGCCACCAGAATTTTGCCCTCTACCGGGCGGTAATTGGCTTTGCCAACCGCTTTCTGGCGATAAATTTCCGCGCCTGCTGGTGGCAGCGACGGGTCTTCGCGAATGGCGCTAATCGCCGCAAATGGTACTTTATGCGTGCCCCACAGTGAGGTGTGGATGCTTAATCCATCGTTTTCCAGCGTGACCTGTGGCGAACGCGCGGTGTTTTGAAGAACTGGCAGCGCCAGCAGCGTGGTCAAAATACCTGTGGCGATCAGCATCGGCGCGCCAGCCGCCAGCGCGATGATCACTTGCAGCCCTGCGGCGATGATCATCACCAGCGTGAGGATCGCCGCAAATAGCTCATTTCTGCGATTCATAAAGTCTGATGCTCATATATCAAAATAGGCGATACACGCGGTCGCCCGCGCTGTTTTTCGAGAACAAGCTAAATCCCCCTCCTGTATGGAGAGGGATTTAGGGTGAGGATAATGCTACGGATCGGTGTCATAGATGATGCTGAACCAGTAATTGCCGGGTCTGCCTTCTGCCAGCCATCCTTCTTGCCCGCTGACCAGCAGCCGAACGTGCCACCAGTTGAAGCCATCGGCGCATACCGCCGCCCCGTCAATGATGTCGAAAGCGATCCCCGCAATCAGCGGTTGGATCACCGCCGCGCTGGTGCTTGGCGCCGCCCGTAATGAGCGCGGAACGCCGTCGCTGTAAGTGGTTGCGGCTCTATCACCGGCAACCAGGCGCAGCGCGCGTGGGCAGTAATTGATCGGTGTTGGCACCACGCCTAGCGGCTCCAGCCAGTAATTTTCCAGCGGGTAGCCTTCGCCTAACCAGCCATTTACGAACTGCGTCGTCTCTGCATTCTGGTCGGTTACGCCATAAGGAACGCGCACATACCACCAGTTCATCTCGCCATCACAGATCGGCCCCGCCAGCACCTGTACGGTAGTATCAAACAGCGCCACTGTGCGGGTCAGCGAGTCAACATCCGGCATTTCATGCACACGCACGCCTGTGAACATCCGCGCTTCGCCGCCAACAGACAGATTCAAGGCGGGGAAGCAGGTGCTGGATGGCGGCGGCAAAAGGGTGATGAAATAGCGGCCAGATCGCCCTTCAACCACCCATCCGGGTTGGCCGCTGCCGCTAACGTACCACCAGTTATAGCCCTGTGCGCAAACTGGCCCATCCAGCACCGTCAGCACCGTTTCAATGGTGTAGTAGTTGACCACCGCGCCGGATAAATTCGGGATATTGCGTAAATTGACGCCGGGTTCAAGCGTGATGTTCGCGCCTGCGTACAGCGGCATCGCTGGCGCGCAGCTTGTTGGTGAAGGAGATGGGTAGATGAAACCCGGTGGAAGTGTAGGCGGAAGCGGTGTTGGCGTTGGCGACACGATGACGATGGGCGTAATCGTCGGGATCACGGTTTGCGCCGAAGCTGGCAGCATGACCAGCAGCGCGAATGTGGCAAGTAGAACCGTCAAACTGGCGAATAGGGCAGTGCGCGTCTTCATGCCTATGCTCCTTGCGTCCCGCCCATTGTAGCGCAAACCAGCATTATTCGTAGTAAACTTGGGTTTAGAAACGAAGTTTGTGGTGAAAACAGTAACAATCACGCGGGATGTGGATGAAAATTTGGCTGAAGTTTACGAGAGCGCTTCAGTTCAGTTGAATATCATCACAGTTCGTATTCGCGATAATGCTTGGGCAAAAGGCCTTGCGCCAGAAATTCTTGAAGAATTGCCAGAGGGTAGCTTTCAGAACAATTGCAATTTATATCCCACAAATATTTCTTGAACCCAATAACGAGTAGGCAGACCTAAAATGGATTTTTCCCTTCCCCCGCATGTTGCAGAGATTGCCCATCGTGTGCGCCGCTTTGTGGATGAGGAAGTCATCCCGTTAGAAGATTTTGAAGCGAGCGCCGCCATTTCGGATCAAGCGCTTCGTGAGGTGCGCGCCAAAGCCAAAGCCGCTGGCTTGTGGGCGCCCCAGCTTCCGCCTGATTTAGGCGGCATGGGCTTAAGCCTGAGCGAGATCGTGCCGGTATTTGAAGCCGCTGGCCGCAGTCATCTTGGCCCGTTGGCTTTGAACTGTGCCGCGCCCGATGAGGGCAACATGCACCTGCTGCACCTGTTCACCAATGAAGAACAGCGCGAGCGTTATTTGAAACCGCTGGCGGCGGGGGAAATTCATTCGGCATTTGCCATGACCGAGCCAGCCCCCGGCGCTGGCAGTGACCCGACCATGCTGTTGACCCGCGCTGACCGCGATGGCGACGATTGGATCATCAACGGCCACAAGTGGTTTACCAGCGGGGCAGAGGGCGCGGCTTTTTTCCTGATCATGGCGCGCACTGATCTTAACCAGCCCGCGCATAAAGGCAGCACCATTTTTATTGCCCCTGCCGGAACGCCGGGCATCGAAAATGTGCGTAATGTGCCGATCATGGGCTTTCACGATTTTGGCGGCCACTGCGAGATGAAATTTCACGATCTGCGTTTGCCCTCATCGGCAATATTGGGTGAGGTCGGGCAGGGCTTTTCGCTTACGCAGGCGCGTTTAGGCCCCGCCCGTTTAACCCACTGTATGCGCTGGACGGGCATCGCCCAGCGTGCGCTGGAAATTGCCGCGCAGTATGCCGCTGAACGTGACGCCTTTGGCAAGCACCTGAACGAGCATCAGGCGATACAGTGGATGCTGGCGGACTCGGCGCTGGAGCTGCACGCTGGCAGGCTGATGATCCAGCAGTCGGCCTGGCTTCTGGAACAGGGCAGGCAAGCCCGCGAAGAAACCGCGATGTGCAAAGTGCATGTTGCCGAAACCGTGAATCGGGTGCTGGATCGCGCCATTCAAATTTGCGGCGGCAAGGGAATTTCGCGCGATTTGCCGCTAAGTTCGTGGTATGAAGCCGCTCGCGCTTTTCGCATTTATGACGGTGCCAGCGAAGTTCACCGCATGGTTATCGCCCGAAGTGTGATTAAACAGTACAGCGCTGGATAAGCTGGCTTTAGCGCCTTGCGGGTTCAATCCGTTTCTCACGAACGAGATGATCAAAATGCCAGCATCGAACAACACCACCCGCTTCAGCAGCCGCACGCCTTACTATCACGCCAGTCGCCCGCGCTATCCACAGGCGGTGATCGGGCTGCTGGCTCAGCATCTTGGTCTGACCCCGCAAAGCGTGGTTGCCGATATTGGCGCGGGTACAGGCATTTCCAGCCAGTTGTTTCTGGATTTTGGCTGCACAGTTTACGCGGTTGAACCCAACGCCGGTATGCGCGCTGTTGCCGCCGCTGAATATGGAGATCGCCCCAACCTGAAACTGGTGGATGGCACCGCTGAAGCCACCGGCCTGCCAGATGCATCGGCGGATTTTGTGACCGCAGGGCAGGCGTTTCACTGGTTTGATCCCGCCCCGTCCCGCGCCGAATTTACGCGCATCCTCAAACCTAACGGCTGGATTGTGCTGTTCTGGAATACCCGTGATGAGGAAGATTCGGTGTTTATGCAGGAATACAGCGCGTTCTTGCGGGTTTTCGATAAAGATGAGGGCAAAACCCGCTGGCAGGCTGCCCGTGAAAGCGTCATGGCGCGGGATGCTTTCTTTGGCGAAGATCAATTGACCCGGCACGCCATACCAAACCGGCAGATATTCGATTTTGATGGTCTCTTGGCGCGTGCGCTCTCGTCTTCCTACATGCCGCTGCCCGGAACGCCAGAATATCCGCAGATGGAAGCCGCCCTGCGCGAGTTGTTTGACCGCTGCCAGCAGAACGGTGTGGTCAGCATGAATTACATCACCGAAATTTTTGGCGGCAGGCTTAAAGATTATTGTGAATCCAGCGTATCTATAATGGACTGCGCCCAGCGTAAAATGCGTGTGTGGTAATCGGTATCAGCATCCCTGTACACATCTACAATCGTGATCGGCCAGTGCAACGGCGGCTGAATCGGCGTGTTTTTATCGCGCGTAACTTTCCAGTTTCGCTTGTCTTGCCCGACGCTTTTCCCCGCAATCGCCTGTATTTCTTCTAGCGACAGTCTGCCCGCCAGCGCGTTCCTAAGCTGCTGCCTGATCCACTGAAGGCCTTCAGGCGAGTAGCGCTGATGCTGAATCATGTAGCTGGCGACGGTGTAAAAATGCACCTCACCTTCGCCGTTATAGTTTTCAAATTCAAGAGTCAGAAATTCGTGGAAAATTTCCTCGCAGATTTTGCCATCCGACCACGACGCGCCGCATTCCAGACAGCAGTTTTCAGGTGCGCTCATGACTCTATCTGCACGCGGTAGATCAGCTTATATTCCGCGCCGTCCCGGTCAAACACAATCTGAATGACGCCGCCGCCAGCATCTACCGGCGCAATCGGCGTCATTCCCAGCGAGTCATCAGGGTTCAGCAAATCGGCCTCAAACAGCCGTAAAATATTTTCACCGTGCAAATTCGTGAAGATCAGCGTGTCCTCAAAATCCACCGCCGCCACTAAATTCGGCTTGTCAGGGCGGTGATGCATGTGCTTGCCCGCCGGAATTTCCCAGATGCGCTGGTTGTTCAGCGTCAAATAGGGTTCATCTCCGCCGCGTTCCTGCGCCTTCATGCATTCCAGCCGCAGCAGTTGCAGGGTATAAGCCTGTTCCATTGAATCCACCTCCGCAGGCGAAAATACCTATCGCCGTAAATGGGCTGTTACACGTGGCGCGTTGTGCTTGATCCTAGCTGATCCTCACAAATTCAGCGCCGTTCTGGTCTTCTGGCAGCGGGAATACCTGAAACCACGTTTGACCCGGCTTCATTGCGAATGGCTGCCCGTCCAGCGTCCACAGGGAAAGCAGCCCGCGCCGGTCATAGCGCCGCCACCGAACCGGATATTGTAAGCCATCGCGCAGCACCACCGCATCGCCTTCGCCGTTCAGGTTGATGTCAATGCCGTAATAAGGCACACCGTTGAACACGCCTTCTTCGATATTGGTTGGCAAATGATCCGCATACAGGATCACCACGTTTGAAGCCGCCACCTGCACGCCGGTCAGCGCGTCGGTGTGCGCCAGCCCATCGTTAAATCGCCGGTACATACCCGCTAGCGGGTCAAATTCCCAGCGCACGTTGTTATCGGTATATTGCACTTCTGCCGTCACCCCCGCGCCGCTTTCCCCCGCCGGCACGATCACATTGAAAATCCAGCCGCGTAAATCGGGAGGGGTGGTTAGTCCATCTGCCGCCGCTTCTGCCCACACCGCCGCCGGATCAATGAACAGGTTGTTGGGCGCGGCTATCGAAAAATCGCGGAAATACAGCGGTGCGCCATAAGTGAACCCGCTGTAGATTTGCGGCACAAAATCGCTGGATTGCAGCACCGCTTCGGTGCCGGGGCTTGCGCCGGAATAGGTGAACAGCGCCCCGAACATTGGCACCAGTTCTTCGTCAATCAGGCGCGCGCTGCGAATCGAGCCGATGCGCTGCGGCGTATTCCCCAGATATACCGCTGAAAAACGGGTTAGCCCGCCTTCTGCGTAATGTTCCCACACCACATCTGCCGCGCCGATGCCCGCCTGCGGGCGTACCACATCCGGCGCGTTAGACACTTTGGCGATCAGCGGCAGGCGGTTTAAATTAGCCGGCTCTGTAACCGCCAGTCCGGTCAGCGGGTTGACCCCCGGCGCGAAATTGGGAGGATAGCCTAATGGTACTGGCGGCGTCGGCACAGCCTGCGCGCCAATGCTTGATTGTCCCCATGCTAATATCGCCAGCAGCGCCGCAAACACCAGCCCGTACAGCCCAATCCGTTGTGTGCGCGTCATCCAATAATGCCTCTCGCCTTCGCTTGCCAATTTCATTCTACTCGTTTTTGAAATCCCGCGCGTTCAGCCCCTGTGTGCCGCTTTACCCTCTCCGTTTATGTAGAAAAAAGCGCGGGATGCAGGTGTCCGATCACCAATCGTTAATTTTCTTAAACCTTAATTCTCTATCCCAATGCCAAATTTCGTTTTATAATCTGAGTCAATCGTATAGTGACGCTATGAAACCTCATGAGCGCAGCACTTACCGCCGTTAATGATCCAACCCTACCACCACGCTATGTGATGGATAACTACAAGCGCGCGTACTACAACGTACACGGGCGTGAGCCGGCTGTAAGATATATGGGCAATCACTGGTATCATGTGAACGGCGAAACTGTGCATCGCCTCACCTTGATTGAGGAAATCACCCGCCTTCATGAAATCGGGCAGGTACACAAGCCTGTTCGCCCCGAAAAGAGCGTCATTCAGCGCCTGATTGCGCGTCTGCGAAGTTTATAGCGGGCATTTCTGCCGCCGGGTATAGCGGCAGTGTCACCGTAACCCGCGTCCCTTTTTCCGGCTCGCTCTTGATGTGAATGGTTCCCCCATACAGATCAATACAATGTTGAACGATGGTCAGCCCAAGCCCGGTGCCGGTTGTTTGCATGCTGGCGCTGCCTCGAAAGAATGGCGCGAATACCCGCGCCAGTTCGTTTTCAGGAATCCCGCTTCCCGCGTCGCTAACCTCGATGGTGAATTCGTTCTCGCTTAACTGCCACCCCTGTACGGTGATCGGCGCGTCGGGTGGCGAATAGCTCACGGCGTTATGCAGCAAATTATGAGCGATATGCCGCAGCAGCAGGCGGTCGCCATGAATTAGCGCAAGCTCTGGCGTAATGTCAATCTTGCTGCGGTGTTCTGCGGTATTTTCCAGCTTGCTGAAAACGTCCTGAACGAAATCTGGTAGTTGAATAGCCTCAATATTCAATTGTGCTTCGCGGCGCTGCATGTGCATAACTGTGCGAATATCATCCAGCATGATATTCAGGCGTTTCACCTCACCGGCGATAGTTCGCAGGCATTCCACCCGCCGCTCTTCCGTCATCCGCATGGCGTAAGAGAGCAGCAGCTCGCTTGACGAAAGAATCGTCGCCAGCGGTGTGCGGAATTCGTGCGATACCGTAACCATGAACAGGTTCTTGAGTTCGTTTAGTTCGCGTTCTTTGTCCAGCGCCATTTGCAGGCGTTCGCGTTCGCGCTGCTCGCTCTCATACGTGATCTGTTGGGTGATGTCCCGCGAGCAGCCAACAAGGCCTATAATTTTGCCTGTGTCATCCACAATGGGCGTCTTGGTGATCAAAAAATTCTGTGTCTTGCCGCGATGCTCGTAGCAAAAATTATAATCAATGCTCGTTTTTCCCGTCGCAAGCGCTTCCCGATCTAAGTCTGTAAGCGCCTCTGCCATCTCTGGCGAATAGAGATCGTAAGCCGTTTTGCCGATGATCTCGCGCTCTTCAGAAATCTCATTGAATTCAAGGTAGGCGCTGTTGAGCAGTATATACCGGCTGTTCACATCCTTGATGTAAATCAGGTCAGGTAAGGTATCCACCAGCGTGCGTAACTGTACTCGCTCATGCACCAGCGCCAGTTCTGCGGCCTTGCGCTGATCAATGTTGCGTGAAATCGTGATCAACCGTTCAAAGCCGTCCATATCGCGTACAAGGTTGAACGTCGTTTCGTACCAGTGAATCGTCCCGTCTTCCGCTTTATGCCGGTATTCAGCGCGGGAACTGGTTCGCGTATGCAGCGCCGTATCCACCGCCTTCGCTACATCGGGTTGGTCATCTGGGGCAATGCCTGTTTGCCAGAAGGCTGCACCTCGCTCTGTTTCCTCGCTGCTTGCCAGTTGATGAACGGAATCGCTCTGAAAATCAACGTTGAAGGCGCGATCAGTGATCGTCACCATATCCGATACATTTTCCTTGATCAGCCGCAAAATCATCTCGTTGTAATGCAGTTGTTTGCGATTGATCATGTTCAGATTCTTGATGTGAACCATCACGCCGATCATCAGCATGCCGATGATCAAAACTCTGATAATGGTGGTGTTATACATGCCAGGATCGGCTATTGGAGCGACCACCAGGTCTGTGTAAAGTTTCGCCACAATCGTGATCGCCAGCAGCGTAAAAAAGCCAATGAGGTTTGAGACAAACGCGCAAGTGAGCAATACTGTAATCAGGAAATAGGAGAAAATAGAACCTGCATTCGTGAATCCGTTGGGCGCCGCCAGGATCAAAATGATCACGTTGACGATCCCCACCAGGCTGGCAGCAGCAAGACGCTCGCGGCCTAACCGCGCCATAAAATAGATGGCGACGCTAGAGGCTAACAATAGCGCTCCATAAGGCAGCGATTGTCCCAGCGCGTTCAGGTCATCAGGCATCAGCAGGGCGGTCATCGCGATCATTGCTAACATGAGTGGGAATAGCGCCAGTACAATGCCCGCGAGTGTGCGCGCATTTTGCCGGCGTTCGGCATTAGGCATCGGCACATATGGATCGATAAGGCTGGTACTCAGGCGCTGCCGGATTGAAATTGCCATGTTGCAATAAGTCCTGTGCAGTTCAGCGTTGAATCCATCATAATGGAAAGTGCATACAAGGCAGCAAAAATTATGTCTCCAGCGCCATCAAAGCGTCGCCAGCAGCGCGATGCTGACCAGAACAATCAGATCACCCTGACCATAGAATCGCTTTCGGGCAGCGGCAGCGGCATCGGGCGCGCGCGTGGGCAAACCGTATTTGTGCCCTTTACGATCCCCGGCGAACGTGTGCGCGCCCGTATTACCGGTAAGCGGGACGGCGTTACCCAGGCGGAAGGGCTGGAGCTGATCGAAGCCAGCGCTGATCGCGTCTATCCAGTGTGCGAAGGCTACCTGACCGCAAGCTGTGTGCGGTGTGGCTGGCAGCATATTGATTATCCGGCGCAGCTTTTGCTCAAGCACGATTTGCTTGCCGACCAGTTGGAACGCTTGGGGCAGATCAAAAACCCGAATATCCTGCCGCTGGTTCCCGCCGTTGAGCAGTGGAATTATCTCTCGCAGGTCGTTTGGCAGGTCACTGGCGGCGCTTATCTGAAGCTGCCGGGGCGGGCTGGTGCGCCCGTTCGGCATCGTGCCTGCGCGCTCATTCATCCCGATATCCTGAACCTGTTCGATTCGCTTGACTTTGGTGAAGGCGGCTTAACCGGCATCTCCCGCCTGCGTATTCAGCGCGGCAGCGATGGCGCAATGATGATCGTCCTCAATGCCGAAACTGAAGATGCCCCCGAGCTGGAATTAGATATGGATGCCAGCATTAACCTGACGCTGCCGGATAATGAGCCGGTCAATCTGATTGGAAGCTCTTTCAGCCAGTATGAGATCGGCGCGGTGTCTGTTCGTGCCACTGTTGGCGCGTTCTTCCGCCCCAATGTTTCCATGATCGCCCCGTTGGTGAATGCAGTTCTGGCGCTGCTTGACCTGAAAGGCGGCGAACGTGTGTTGGATTTATACGCTGGCGTTGGCGTATTCAGCGCCTTCATCGCCCCGCATGTTTCCGCGCTCACGCTGGTTGAAAGCTACCCGCCCGCCGTGACCGATGCCGATGTAAATCTTGAAGGGTTTAGCCACGTAGACATCATTGAAGGCGGTGTGGAAGCGGTACTGCCCGAATTGGAAGGTCAATATGATGCGGCGGTGGTTGATCCGGCGCGCGGCTTGAATGACGCCGTTATCGCTGGCATCAACGATCTTGGCGTGCATAAGCTGGTCTATGTAAGCGACGATGCGGCAGAGTTAGCGCGAGATGCCCGTATTCTGGCGAAAACCGGCTGGAAGCTGCAAGAATCTCGCCCGATAGACACCATGCCCCAAACCCCGTTCTTCGATACAGCAGCGCTGTTTCATAAAAGCGAATAGCTATCGTCAGGTATTGACGGTGCTGAAAAAATGCTCTATCATTGAAAATGAACATGTTCATTTTTCGTAGGGCACTATGACAGAATACACCCCTAAGGCGCAGCAAACGCGCCAGCTTATTTTGAATACTGCGCTGGATCTGTTCATTCGAAAAGGCTATGAAGCGGCGACGATGCGCGAGATTGCCGCAGAAGCGAAAGTCTCTTTAGGGCTTGCATATCGCTATTTTGATAGCAAAGAGGCTTTAGTGCTGTCACTTTATCAGCAGATGGCCGCAGAGACGGATAACGTGGTCGAAAAGCTGCCAGCTGGCACCGTTGCGCAGCGATTCTGGCTGACGATGACCACCCGCTTAGAGCAGAACTTACCGTATCGTGATGCCTTTGGCGCTCTTTTCGGAACGATGATGACCCCCAAATCGAACTGATCGAGCCTGCTCAGCGCCGATGCTGAAGCGATGCGCCAGCGCGC
>LMZS01000034.1 GCA_001567085.1 Chloroflexi bacterium OLB15 | reverse complement strand
GCAGCGGGAAATCGCCAAAGCGATCTTCGCTTTCGGGATGCTGCTCGCTGCCATACGAGTAGGCATGTACGGCGAAGAAATCGGCGCCGTCAATACGTTCCAGAATCTGCCGCCAGTAGCCGCGCGGCTCTGCGGTTTCGATATTGGTGGGGTCAATTGCTGGCGGGCTTAACCGCGCCCCTGCCGGCCGCCCATTCCAGACCAGATTGAAGACGCTGGCAACATCAATCGCGGTGATCGGATCGCCCAGATCAGGGCGTTCCCCGCGCCGGTTCGGTTCGTTGCCGATGATATGCCCCCAGATACCTTTGCTGGCGGCGATGCTGCGCCTGCACCAATCGGCAAATTCGGCGTAGCGCTCGCGGCGGGGATACGTGCCGCCCCCGCCATCAGTGCTGGCATAGCTGTAATTCCAGCGTACCAGCACGCGCACACCTGCCGCCGCGTGGCTGGAAAAATCAACCCCGCGCGTCGTCCGTAAATCCCCCTGCGCGTAGATCGTTTCCACCGCCCACCCGCGCACGCCATTATCGCGCATCCAGTCAGCGGCACGCTCGCCATGCAAGCCGCGCAAGGGGAAATCAGGCAGTTGCCGGGTAGGAAACATCAGCTTGCTCCGCAAAATTATTGCCGGGTGAAAATCGGCCTGATGAGCACCTGCCGTGCGCTACGAACTAACCACAACTTTACTTTGTTATATCCCCATTATTTATTTTGCGATAGCGTAAATGGATTTGACCCCCTTGACACAAAATTTAGACTGGTCTAAAATTTGGCTTATATCGGATAAAGTATGAGTTGCAAAGCCGAATTTCATGAAACATCAACCGTTTATTCTGCTGGCTGTGCTGGCATTACTCGCGCTAGTCGGCTGTGAATCGTTAGGCGGTGGGCAAAGCGTTGACGACGGCAAAATCAATGCCGTGACCACCGTGGGCATGATTACTGACATTGTCCAGCAAATTGGCGGCGATTACGTGAGCGTGACCGGGCTGATGGGGCCGGGTGTTGACCCGCACCTGTACCGCCCGACAGCGCGCAACGTACAAACCCTGCAAAACGCTGACATCATCTTTCGCGGCGGGCTGAACCTTGAAGGCAAGATGGGCGAAATTTTTGACCGCCTGTCTGAGCGCATCCCTGTGATCGCCATGTCTGAAGATATTCCCGAAAGCGAACTGCTGGATTTCCCCGCATATCCCGGTCATTTCGACCCGCATATCTGGTTCGATGTCAGCCTGTGGTCTATGGGCGTGAGTACGATTGCCGATGCGCTGGCTGAACTTGATCCCGAACATGCTGAAGATTACGCCGCAAATGCTGCTGATTATTTACAACAACTGGTGGCGTTAGATGCCTACGTGGCAGAAACCATCCAGACCATCCCCGAAGAACAGCGGGTGATGATTACCGCGCACGACGCCTTCCAGTATTTTGGCCGCCGCTACGATATTGAGGTTACCGGCTTGCAGGGCATCAGTACCGAAGCCGAAGCGGGCGTACAGGATGTGCAGAATCTGGTCAGCTTCATTGTTGACCGGCAGATCCCGGCCATCTTCGTAGAGTCGAGCGTGCCAGCGCGCACGTTGGAGGCGGTGCAGGAAGCGGCGCGGGCGCGCGGTTGGGATGTCCACATTCCGGCGCAGCTTTTCAGCGACGCATTAGGCAACGCCGGCACTGGCGAAGGCACGTATGTCGGCATGGTATTACACAATGTGGCGGCGATTACCAGCGGATTGGGCGGCAATATTCCCGCGCTTCCGGCTGAATTGGCTGATTATCAGGATGTGATTGACCGCGCAGTAAGCGCGTGAAGTATATGGTGCCAATTTTCCCTGAGGGGGCGGGGCGTATCTTGCCCCCACATAGAACCGCAGCAAACATGAGCGATAGGAATTGAATGATGAGTATCAATAAGAACTATCCCGCCATCAGCGTAAACGACCTGACCGTTGCGTATCAGGACAAGCCGGTGCTGTGGGATATTGACCTTGATGTGCCTGCTGGCAGCCTGATGGCCGTTGTTGGGCCGAACGGCGCAGGCAAAAGCACGCTGATCAAAACGACTCTCGGATTGATCAAACCAGCATCCGGCGAAGTGCGCGTTTTTGGGGCGCCTTATGCCCAGCAGCGGCGTTTAGTGGCGTATGTGCCTCAACGCGGCAGCGTGGATTGGGATTTTCCCACCAACGCGCTGGACGTGGTGATGATGGGCAGTTACGGGCGGTTGGGTTGGATACGCCGTCCCGGAAAAGCCGAACGCGAACAGGCGATAGAATGCCTGAACAAAGTGAGCATGGCCGATTTTGCCAACCGCCAGATCAGCCAGCTTTCGGGCGGCCAGCAGCAGCGCGTGTTTTTAGCGCGGGCGCTGATGCAGCAGGCCGAAGTGTATTTGATGGACGAGCCATTTGCTGGCGTAGATGCCACCACCGAACACGCCATCCTCACGTTGATGCGTGACCTGCAAAATCAGGGCAAAACCATCATGGTGGTGCATCACGACCTCGATACGGTATCCGCTTACTTTGACAGCGTGACCATTCTGAATGTGCAGCGTATCGCCAGCGGCCCGATGAAAGACACGCTGACGCCTGAAAACCTGCGCAAGGCTTATGGCGCGCGCGGCGGCGTGAACCTGCCGTTTGCGCTGGCCGGAGATTAGGGGCAGGCTCATGGATATTGGAACGCTGCTTAACCAACTCTTTTTTGACTACACCTTACGCACGGTGGTGCTCGGCTCGGCTATTCTGGGCATTGCCAGCGGCGTACTCGGATGCTTCGCGCTTTTGCGCCGCCAAAGTTTGCTTGGCGATGCGCTTTCTCATGCCGCCCTGCCTGGCATCTGTATCGCCTTCATCCTTAGCGGGCAGTTGAAATCGCCGCTGGTGCTTTTGCTCGGCGCGATGGCTTCAGCATGGCTGGGCGCGATCTTCATCACCGTGATCACCCGCAGCACGCGGATTAAATCCGATGCGGCGATGGGCATTGTGCTGGTGGTATTTTTCGGCTTCGGCTACGTGATCCTGTCGCGGCTTCAGGCCAGCGCTGGCGCGGGGCAAGCAGGGCTGGATCGCTACCTGTTTGGGCGCGCATCATCCATGCTGCAAAGCGACGTGGATACGATGGCGTTTCTGGCGCTGGTGGCGCTGGGCGTCACTTTGCTGCTGTTCAAGGAATTCAAGCTGCTCTCGTTCGATCCCGATTATCTTTCAATTCTCGGCTTCCCTTCGCGGCTGCTGGATGTGGTGTTGACCACGTTGATCGTGATCGCCATTGTGATCGGCTTGCAAACGGTGGGCGTGGTGCTGATGTCAGCCATGCTGATCGCCCCGGCTGCCGCTGCCCGCCAGTGGACGAATCGCTTAAGCGTGATGATCGGCATCTCGATGATCATCGGCGTGTTCAGCGGGGCGGCAGGGGCAATCGCCAGCGCCACCGTTGAGCAGCTTCCCACCGGCCCGGCAATCGTGATCATTCTGACTGCCGTCACCGTCCTCTCGCTGGCTTTTGGCTCGGCGCGTG
>LMZS01000033.1 GCA_001567085.1 Chloroflexi bacterium OLB15 | reverse complement strand
CGCCGGGATGGCTGTAGAAATTAGCGTCTTCTACCGCAATAGTCGCCTGACGGCAGTAGAGCGGTATAGTTTCAAGGGGGATGGCGGTATTTAAGCCGCCAGTGTCGCTGTCCGAAAGTATCTCATAGATCAGGCGGTTGTTACGGTCATAGATGCGGGTGGAAGGCAGGGTCATTCCGGCTTGCAGGCGGTCAATCGGCGGCAAGTCCCACAGCAGCCACACGGCGAAAGCCGCGAAAGCCATAACCGCCAGCAGCCCGATACCGGTAATCATTTTACGCCGCCGTGACCAGCCGCGAATTTGCTTCAACAAGGGAAATCCTTTACAACGATGCGGGTTTATCCGTTTTTCGTTTTGACATACGTGTCAATAGTTAGTATGTCAAAAAGGTCATACCCCTATTTTTTAGGGGTCTGTACTCTCTTTAGCGCGGCATACAGTTCAGGCCAACCAGTCAGGTTGTCGTTATCGCTAAGTAACCGGCTGGCGACCAGCCCCACGCCCGCTAACCCATACTTGCCGTAAAAGTATGGTACTTGCCCCACGACAGCGGGCGCGTAGCCCGCGTCTTGTAACAACCCCCTTAAAAATCGCGAAACCTCAGGCTCAACCGCGTCCATTTCACTTAATATCTGTTCTACGGTCATTGTTCTCTCCTTTAGTCTAAAACGCCCCTACGTCCCTCACCGTCATAGTTTGCCTCATCCACAACCTCAATAAAGACAATATCGGGTCTGTGGCTGTAAGCGATATGGCGCGGGTCATCGGCGGGCAAGTCGCCCACCCTAACCGCGCGTATCACCCTGAAACGATGCTCCGCGCTCATCAGCACCTCCATTTCGGTTGAGTATCGTGAATTGCGCTCAACCAATACCCCTTGAGACTGGACGTTAAGCACCTCAATAATAGTGTCAACGCTCACCAGAAATCCGGTATTGTATCGGGGATTGTAGGAATAGGACGTTGTAGCGTTCTCAGCCAGTAGCCATTAATCACGTTATCGCTTGCCAGTAATTGAGCGACGGCGCCGTTATGCCTTAGCTCTATGCCGCGCCTCACCGCGCCCGCGTAGCGATTGTTTTGCAAGGCCTCAATCATTTCAGAAGCATCATTCCCCTGTCGCAAATGACTGTCGGTAAACTGAGGGCGTTGGGGAATGACGCCGCGCTCCCAACGCTGCATCTTTCGCATGATTGAGTAATCGTTTCGCGTGAATGTGTATTGAGCCTCCACCATACGCCGCGCGTCGCTGAGGCTGACCCCCAAGTTTTGCAATTCCTGAATAAAGCGAGCGCGGTCATGGCCGTTATTGTTGTAGGTAATCATAAAGCGCGTTTGCCCTGAACGCGGCGGGTTCGCAAGATGAGCGGCTAAACGCTCGTAGCGCCCGGCTAACTCAGTGTTTCCCGCCAGCACCGCCTCCCATAGCTAAGCCCGGAATAACCCCGCTGCGCCCCTCACCCACCGCGTTTTACTTGCCGGCTTATGGTTCATTTGTATCGGCA
>LMZS01000032.1 GCA_001567085.1 Chloroflexi bacterium OLB15 | reverse complement strand
CTCACGGATGTGATGGCAACCGGGCATCATGCGGCGGTCACTGCGCGGGTTGCCCCCGGAAAAATCGCGGCGATCGTGGGTGATGGAGCTGTCGGGCTGTGTGGCGTGATCGCGGCGAAGCGGTTTGGCGCGGAGCAGATCATCATCATGGGTCGTCACCCGGATCGAATTGCTCTGGCAAAAGAATTTGGGGCAACCGATGTCGTGAGCGAGCGCGATGATGCTGCGATTGAGCATGTCCGCGAACTCACCGGCGGCTATGGGGTTCATGCCATCCTTGAATGCGTTGGTACGGACTCAGCGATGCAAACCTCGATTCAAATTGCCCGTCCGGGTGGCGCGATTGGGCGTGTGGGTGCTCCCCATGATGTCACGATTCCGGCGGCAGATCCGACCTTCTATAGCAACCTCACGATCAGCGGAGGGCCCGCGCCGGTTCGCGCCTACATCGAAGGTCTCATCCCGGATGTTCTGGAAGGCAAAATTCAGCCTGGCCGTGTCTTTGACCGTGTTGTCAGCCTGAATGAGGTGCCTGATGGCTACCGAGCAATGGATGAACGCGAAGCTATCAAAGTAATGATCGAGTTCTGATAAGGATGGCACAGCAATGAACACATGGACTAACGACGAGCTGACAAGGATTGGAAACGCAGAAGAAGTGGAAATTGCCTCGCTTCGAGACGACGGCACGCCGCGAAATCCGGTGACGGTTTGGGTCGTCCGCGTCGGCGATGATCTCTATGTCCGCTCCTGGCGTGGGCGCGCAGGCTCCTGGTTCCGGCATATCCAACAGCGCCCAGAAGCGCACATTGCCGCAGGCGGGGTAGCCCGGGACGTGACCTTGTTGGACACAAGCGCGGATGAGGCGCTCAATAACAAAGTTGATGCGGCTTATCAATCGAAATACGGAAAATACGGCGCGGCTTATATTCCCCCAATGATCGCCCCACAGGCGCGGGCAACAACACGGAAACTGGTACCGTCCGCGTAAAGCATCCGGGAAAGAACACCTAACCGGCACGGATATCGCAAAACTGAAGGATATGAAAGGAAAAGCGTAAGGAATACGCTCGTTTAGGTTCAACCGGCATGAAAGTCTCACGTATCTAAGCATCAATAACAGAAGCTTCTATAGCCCGTAACCATCTAAATCTGTCTGAAGACCAGTCAAGTCGGTCAGGGGTGCTGTTCCGCGACGATACTTCAATGTGCAATGGGGGAGATGAAACTCTCCCTCATTTGCGCCGCAAACTCAAAACCAGCCTGTCGAAAGGCGTGCGATGATTTTCTGTCATTGGCATTTATCACATAAATCTGAGCGTTGGGACATGCTAAAAATTTCTGATCTCAGAATCTGTAGTTTATTTAACATATGTATGTAGACATTGATATACATCTTGACTACACTTAAGATCAGTAGCGTTTAGCAAAATTAAAGGAAAATAATGATGACCTCCCCCACGCTTTCACCTGAACAAAAGAGTCTTGCCTCTAAACTTCAAGCAACGCTCGTTCGTCCAAACTGCACACGCGAACAACTCATCCAGCATATCGAAACCACCGCGGAATATAATTTCAACGCAGCTATGATTCCGATGGCTTATGTTCCACTTGCGCGTAACATTCTGCAAGGAACGGACGTAAAGGTTGCCACCACTATTTGTTTCGGCACAGGCAATGAAACGGTGTTTGCCAAAATCGCGCTGCTCCGTGAATGCCTTGCGCTTGGCGCAGACGAAGTTGACTACGAGCCACACATGACACTATTTCTCTCAGGGGAATATGAAGCTTTTGCTGAGGAAAGCGCATTACTGGTACAAGCTGCCGGGGATTTAACGCTGAAAGCGATGCTTGAACTCGGGTATATTGACACTAACGAAGGCAAAATTCATGCGGCGCAGCTGCTGGAAAGCGCTGGCGTGCCTTGGGTTAAGAATTCCAGCGGCGGCGGGCCTGTCCCAGGAATTGCTACACCTGAAGATGTTCGTCTACTTCGTCAGAATCTTCGCCCCGAAACTCATGTAAAGGCTTCCGGTGGTATCAAGACAAAAGAGCAGGTGCTGGCATTGATCGCAGCAGGTGCTGAGCTACTAGGTACCAGCGCGGCGGTGGCTATTGTGGAAGGCCAGGCCGTTGACCATACCGCTTACTAAACTCAGGCGCTCAGGTCAGCCAATTTCTTTTCGGCAAGTTGTTTTGCCTGCACATAGTCCCCATCGTTATATAATGCCTGGCAGCATTGCAGATATGCAGGCGTTGTTATCGAGGGGACTAATGCTTTGGGAAGCTGCTGTCTCTGCTCAAACGTCTTTTGCAGCACCCGCGCCAATAATCCACTCACCTCATGGTAGCGGGCACGTTCTACGCTATTTTGCTGAAGCATCCGCTTAATCGTCACTTCCGCTGCGGAGACGATTTGATTTAGCATCATCACGCCTTTTGAAGCAATGGCTGAACCGCGTGGCTCTGTGCCAATGATGCCATCTAATTTCACGTCAGCAGGTATAGCATCAAGCCTGACCAGATCAGGGTGTAATGCCATCAGCAGTGAGGTTTCTCCCAATGCTGCATGATCACCCGTATAAACATCACTGATAAGATCGTAGGTGGTGATCGGCAAAATGGTCACAGGTGAACGGCTCATGACGGTATGCGCTGCTCGTTTCAAAATTAACGTTTGTTCAATCCCGAAATGCCCGGTAAATACCGTAATGACCCGAAAGCCCATCTCGCCGAATTGCTCAAACAGAGAAATTAGCAGCGGCTCAATCACGCTAATGGGGAGTTTTAGCGTATAAGGATAGGGTACACCGCCCGCCGCCCAATAAGAGACAGGTGAAACCACCGCCTCCACCCGTTCGGCAATTCTTTCGCTTACAGCCTGCGCAACTAACCCATCCAATCCAAGCGGCAAATGATGGCTATGCCATTCTAAAGTTCCGAAACCTAAAACCAGCACAGGCATCGCCTTCAACCGGGCTTCAATTTCAACCGGAAACAATTTTTCAAAGTGATATGCTGGCATCCCTACGCCTCAAATTCGATAATAGGGCGAATTCCTCGATCTTTATCGAGTGACGAAAATACTTCCGGTACCTCTTCTAATCGTACAGAGGCGGTATGCATCTCGTTCAACCTGAGTTTCCCTTCTGCATACCAGTCAGCAAACAATGGCAAATCCACCTGCGGGCGAATATTGCCATAAATACAGCCTATGATCTGCTGCTGCTGGCTCATGAAACGGCGGGGATGAAATGGCAGCACAGAATCCCGCGCTGCCGCACCCACCAGAATTAGGCTGCCGCCCCGCGCCAACATCTCAATTCCGGTAAGCATTAAGGAAGGGGTGCCAACCGCTTCAAACACATGGTCAACACCCCGCCCGCTGGTCAATTTCCTTACTTCGGAAACGAGGTCTTGCTGCTGTCCGGAAAAGATATGTGTTGCCCCGTACTGTTGGGCAAGATCAAGACGTGCTTGATTCAAATCAATAACAATGATTTGCCCGGCATTGGCGATACGCGCGCCTTGCACAATATTCAGTCCGATACCGCCCGCGCCAATAATTACCACATCGTCACCGGGGGCAATATGCGCCGTATACAGCGCCGCTCCAACACCCGTTGCTACCGCGCAGCCTAACATCGCCGCCTTTGTAAGCGGAATATCCTTACGGATCGGAACGGCGCCACCCGCTGGAACTACTGCCAGATTGCAAAAGGTGCCAGCATTTAACATCACCGCCAGTGGAGATTGCCCTCGAAAAACCCTTGGCTCCGCTGTCGTTTGAATATTTTCACACAAATCAGATCGCCCGGTCAGACAGTGACGGCATTGGTTACACTTGGCCTGCCAATTGATCACCACATGATCGCCCGGTTGAACATGGGTGACGCCTTCGCCAACTTGCTCCACAATCCCAGCGCCCTCATGCCCCAAAACAACCGGCGTTACCCGTGCATCACGCATATAGCTAATATCAGTATGGCAAATACCACTGGCTACCATGCGCACAAGCACATCACCCCGCGCTGGCGGGGTGACTGTAACAGTCTGTAAGGTTGGCAGCGAACCAATCTGTTCCAGAACAACCGCAGGAACAGAAAACCCGCTCATCGGCCCAATTTCTTCGCGTAGTACTCGGTCGGCACTACACCGGGCTTATTGAACCACTGCGCCGGATTCACGCCGCTGTAAAGCAGGATATTTCCCCACGGATCAAATGCGCCAGTACGAACGATGACCTTAGCTTTAGCCGCCATTTCACCCAGAATTGTTTCATGTGCGATCATGGCATGTTCGGCATCTGGAAACAGCGCTTTCACCTTTTCCAGTAACGGCTGATTATGTACAGGCAGCGCATCCGCATAAGACACTTTTTCAGCAATGAGGTTTTCGTTGATCAGCGAAAGTACGGTCTGTAAATCGGGCAGGTCTGGCAAAATCGCCAGATCAACACGCCACGCGCTGGACGGAATTGGAAATCCGGCATCGCAAACGATCATCAAGTCGCCATGCCCCATTTGGCTGATAGCATAGTTCAGCTCTGCATTAAGTGATTTACCGCGATTCATGTTATCTCTCCATCAAAACTTTGAGGCTAATGGTTGTTGTAAAAGCAGTTGTTCAACGGCGTCCCGGCGGGCGAGGGATGGAATCACACCTAAGCGCGTACAAGCAAGCGCGCCGCAGGCTGCGCCAAAACGCACCGCTTCAAGCAGCGGCTGCCCTTCACCCAACGCCACGGCCAACCCAGAATTAAAGGAATCCCCTGCGCCAGTTGTATCTACGACCTCAACCTTAAATGCTGGCATAAATTCATCCACAGTATCGGTCAACACCAGCACACCCTGTGATCCCATAGTGACGACTACGTTTTTGACGCCTAAGCCGCGCAATTGGCCGGCTAGCTCGCGCGTTGGGGTTGAATCATCAGGCGCTAATCCTAACAGGATACGCAGTTCGCTTTCATTCGGCGTTAAGTAGTCAATGAACTGGAAAATTTCAGGGGGTAATCTCTGCGCTGGCGCTGGATTCAGAATAGTAATCGCGCCATGCTTCCGGCCTAATTCAACCCCGCGAGCGGCGGCACTAACAGGAATTTCCAGCACCGCCATCACCACGTCACTACTCGCAATTTGTGGCTCTGCCAGATCTACATAGGACGCATCCATTAAATTGTTTGCGCCCATATCTAATATAATGAAGTTTTCACCTCTTGGGTTCAGGATGATAAAACCAACGCCAGTTGGGCTGTCAGCCGTTTGCCGTAAATACTTGGCGTCAATACCTTCAGCAGCATACAAATCGAGGGCGATCTCTGCCAATTTATCTTCGCCAATAATAGCAACCAGAGAAGACTGGGCACCTAATCGGGCTGTGCCAATAGCCTGATTTGAGCCTTTGCCACCCGCGCCCATATCAAAATCGCCACCAATCAGTGTTTCCCCGAAGATCGGAAGCTGCGGCGTGCGAATAGTCATGCCTACAGCAAAACTGCCGACAACGGTAATCTTTGGCGAAGTCATCATATCACCGCCTCTTGTTCTGTTACTGATGTCTGTGATTGCCCCATCGCGCAGGCAAGAATCATTTCCTCAGTTGCTTCGCTGCCTTTAAACTCTCCGCTAATTCTCCCCTGATAAAGCACCAGAATCCGATCACACTGCCCGATCAATTCCGGCAATTCCGAAGATACGATCACAATTGTCATCGATTCAGAAGCAAGCTGCTGCATGATCTCGTAAATTTCGCGTTTGGCGCCTACGTCTATGCCGCGCGTCGGCTCATGCAAGAGCAGGACTTGCGGCTTGGTCGCCAATCCGCGCGCCAAAATAACTTTTTGCTGATTGCCGCCGCTCAACGTGCGTATCTTTTGTTGATGGTTAGCGATGCGCGTATGGAATTTCTTGACGTAGTATTCACTGGTCTTACGTATACGCCCAGCTTGCAAATAGGAGAAGCGGCTAATCAGCCGTAATGAAGATGCCACCGTATTCTTTTCTACGCTCATGGTTAAAAGCGCGCCTGCGCCACGCCGATCTGCCGGCACTAACGCGAGGCCATTTTCGATTGCTGACGATGTTGAATGGGGCTTAACCTGTTGGCCATGTACACGCACATGACCCGTTCTAGGCACCAGCCCAAAAATCGCTGAGACCAGTTCATCCTTCCCAGAGTCAGGCAAGCCAGCAACACCAAGTATTTCACCCTTGCGCGCCTGAAACGACACTTCTTTCAGCGCAGGCAAACTACCCATCCCCTCAACTTCAAGTGTGGTTTCATGAACATCCTGTGTTACTGCCGGCGTATGCCGCTTGAAATAGTCAATCGAGCGCCCCACCATTTGTGTAATCAGCATATCCAGCGTCACCGTCTCATCGTTGTTCATAGTGCTGATATAGCGCCCATCGCGCATCACAGAGATACGGTCAGCAATACTCAACACCTCTTCCAGACGATGCGAGACGTAAATAATAGTGACGCCATCCCCCCGAAGCTGCTGAATCACTTCAAAAAGGTGAGCGGTCTCCTCATTGGTCAATGCAGAATTGGGTTCATCAAGAATAAGTACCCGTACCTGCTGCGAAATTGCCCGCGCAATTTCAACAAGCTGCTGCTGAGCAACAGATAGCCGCCCAACCTTAATTTTCGGGTCAATATGCTGCATACCAAGACGTGCTAAGGCCTCCTGCGCCACCGTCCGCATCTGGTTACGCTTCACAAAAGAGAATGGAGACTTATTAGCCGCACTATTGAGCATAATATTTTCGGCTACGCTCAAATTCATGCACAACGCCAGTTCCTGATACACAACTTTAATCCCGGCGCGCTGACTAACGGCGGGCGAGCTTAACGCGATCGGTTTGCCGTCTAGAAAAATCTCACCTCGATCTGGATGCAACTCCCCAGCAAGAACATTCATCAGCGTACTTTTGCCAGCGCCATTCTCGCCCAGCACCGCATGAATTTCACCGGGCAAAAAATTCATACTGACGTTATCCAGCGCCAAAACACCGGGAAACTGCCTGGAAATATTCCGCAGCTCAATTACAGGTAAAAGTTGATCCATAATCAGGGCTTCGCTTTCGCAACCAAATAGTTCATACGAATGTCGCGATAAAATCAGCTTTCATTAAAACGGTATTTTAGAAATACATCAGATGAGGCGGCGCTACGACGCCGCCTCATTTAGCTCTGATTACCTACGAACCCATAACCTCGCCGATGTTCTCCTGCGTGTAAATGCCCACGCCGGTATCCAGGTTGGAGATGGTTTCGCCATTCAAAAACTGTACCAGCAAGTTCACCGCTTCAAACCCTTGGCGCTCAGGGGCTTGATCAATCGTCGCCTGCACCGCGCCATCCGCTACCAACTGGACAGTGTCATCCAACA
>LMZS01000031.1 GCA_001567085.1 Chloroflexi bacterium OLB15 | reverse complement strand
GGCGCGCGACATGATTGATTACACGGTACGCAAATACGGCGAAGATAAAGTCGCGGCGATCATCACCTTTGGAACGCTGGGCGCGAAAGCGGCCGTGCGCGATGTTGGCCGCGCTTATGGCGTTGATCTGGCGCTCGTGAATCAGGCAGCAGGTTTAATCCCCACCGAGCCGAAACCGAAGCCGATCCACACCTATATCGAAGATAACCCAGAACTCAACAAGCTCTATAAACAAAATGAAGAGATCAAGCAGATTATGGATGTGGCGGCATCGTTACAAGGGGTGAGCCGTCACGCGTCGGTGCATGCCGCTGGCGTGATCGTGGCAGATAAGCCGCTGGTGGAATACATCCCGTTAAGCCGTCAGGCGAAAGACGACGACTCGACCAGTTTGAAGCAGGTGACCCAGTTCCCGATGGAAACCTGCGAAAGTATCGGCCTGCTTAAAGTGGACTTTTTAGGGCTTTCCACGCTCACCATCATGCGCCGCGCCAGCGACCTGATCCAGAAGCATCACGGCCTTACTTACACGATGGACAACATCCCCTATCGCCCAACAGGGAATGCCCTACAGGATGAAATGCTGGAAGCGGCATTCCACCTGTTAAGTAAGGGCGACACCGTCGGCGTGTTTCAAGTTGAAAGTACAGGCATGCAGCAAATGCTGCGCGAAATGCGCCCGACCAAGTTTGAAAATATTGTGGCGGCGGTGGCGTTGTACCGCCCCGGCCCGATGGATTACATCCCCACCTATAACGCCCGTATGCATGGCGAAGAGGTGGTGAAATATCACCATCAGCGGTTGGAATCGATCCTCGCCGAAACCTACGGAATCATGGTTTATCAAGAGCAAATCATGCAGGTCGCCAGCGGTTTGTTTGGCTACTCACTAAGTGAAGCCGACCTGATGCGCCGCGCAGTGTCTAAGAAGAAGAAGGAAGACCTGCTGAAGCATAAGGAAATTTTCATTGAGCAGGGCCCTAAACTTGATCCGACCGTGACATCGGAAATTGCCGAGCGCATTTTTGAAGACATCGAATTTTTCGCTAACTATGGATTCAACAAGTCTCATGCCGCAGACTACGCGGTTATCACGGTTCAAAGCGCCTTCCTGAAAGCGCACTATGCGCCGGAATACATGGCGGCGCTGCTGACCGTGTATTTTGATGCTGCCGACAAAGTGACCACCTATCTTGCCGAATGTATGCGGCTGTCCATCCCAATTCTGCCGCCCAGCATCAATGCCAGCGCGCTGGATTTTGACATCGAGTATTTGCAGGACAGAACCCGCGCCATTCGCTTCGGGCTGGCCGCCATCAAGAACGCTGGCATCGGCGCGCTGAGCCTGATCCTCAACGAACGCGATGCCAATGGCAAATTTACCAGCCTTGATGATTTATGCCGCCGCGTAGATTTGCGCGTGGTGGGCAAGCGCCCGCTGGAATCGCTGATCAAAGTCGGTGCGCTAGACGAATTTGGCACCCGCGCCACGCTGATCAACGCGCTGGATCGCATCGTTCAGCACAGCACCAGCATCCACAAGATTACCGAATCCGGTCAGGTGAGTATGTTCGGCGGCACGGCAGACGCATCCTCTGACTTGCTGTTGAACTTACCCGCACAGGCTGAAGTCAGCCGCCGTGATGTGCTGGACTGGGAAAAAGAATTACTCGGCATCTATCTCTCCAGCCATCCGATTGACCCGATCATCGAACTGCTGGATACCAGCCAGATTTGGAACAGCGTTGATATCAGCAATGCACAACCAGAAGCGCAGGATCGCCCTGTCAGCATGGTGGGTCTGGTTAGCGGGCTGCGTAAAACCGTGACTAAAAACAAGGACATGATGGCGATTATTGCGCTGGAAGATAAGCACGGTACGGTGAACGCTGTGCTTTTCCCGCGCATATGGTCGCGGTTTGAAGAATTGCTGACCGAAGGCGCGGTGGTGCTGGTTTACGGCACGCTGGACATGAAACGTGGCGATCCGCAAATTATAGTTGACTCTGTCACCACCAAATTCGACATGATCATTGCCGATCAAAAACAGAGCGATCAGCCGCCACAAATACAGGCCGTTATGGACGATCCTGAGCCAATAGCTGCGCTCAAGACCGCCCCGGTTGAGCCGATCTGGCAAAGCGACGGTGGCGTGCTGGCAAGCGCCGTAGAACCCCCCTTATGGGATGACGAGCCTACCCCTGTCGCAGCGTCAAATGACGACGTTTATTTTGATGACGAAATCCCTGTTCAACCGCCAGTGATTGTCACGCTGCGTTTCTGGCGCAATGGCGATTCTAAAAAAGACGTGCTGCGGATGCGCCGGGTGGTGGGCAAGCTGACGGAGTTCCCCGGCAACGATAGATTTGAGATCATCCTCTCGGCGCATGAGGGAGAAAACAGCGAAGAGGAAGATATTTTCACGTTTGAGCATTTGACGACCCAGTGGTGCGACGCGCTGGCGGACGAACTCAAAAAGATCAGCGGCGTGGAAATCGTCAATGTGGAAGCGCTAAGCGTAACTTAAAACCTGTAATCAAATTCTTAAATCTCCATACTAGCGAAGATAGCGCAAACCGATAGAATCATGCGCGCATACGAGGGAGCTTTTCGCCATGAAACGTATCGCAGTCATGACTAGCGGCGGCGATTCGCCCGGCATGAATGCCGCTATCCGCGCCGTTGTGCGCACGGGGCTGGAATACAATATCGAAACTTATGGCATCCGTCAGGCGTATGCCGGTTTGATGGCGGGTGATTTCGAGCTAATGACCAGCGTTGAAGTCAGCGGCATTTTGCAGCGCGGCGGCACTATTTTACAGACCGCCCGTAATGAAGAATTTAAAACCGCGCAAGGGCAGGCCAAAGGCTTGCGCCGCCTGAACGAACACCAGATTGAAGGCCTGATCGTGATCGGTGGCAACGGCAGCCTGACGGGGGCGAATGTCCTTCATAAAGCGGGCTTCCCGGTCATCGGCATTCCCGGCAGCATTGATAACGATATCTTCGGCACCGATATGTCTATCGGGGTAGATTCGGCGCTGAATATCATCCTCGATGCTATTGACCGTTTGCGAGATACCGCTTCATCGCACCAGCGCGCCTTTGTCATTGAAGTGATGGGGCGCAACTGCGGTTATCTGGCGTTGACGGCAAGCATTCTTGGCGGCGCGGAAATTGTGGTGACGCCAGAACGCCCATTTACCATGCAAGAAGTAGCCGACTCCCTGCAAGATGCCTATGTGCGCGGCAAGTCTCATGCTATTTGCGTGGTTGCCGAAGGCGCGCCTTTCCGCGTCACAGAGCTTGAGCATTTCCTGGCAAAACAATCCAAAGTTGGCTTTGAAATTCGCGTCACCATTCTGGGGCATATCCAGCGCGGCGGCAGCCCGACAGCCTTTGACCGCCTGCTGGCAACCCGTATGGGCGTGAAAGCCGTACAGTCTTTAACTGCGGGTGAAAGCGGCAAAATGGTGGCGCTAAATGGCCGCAAGATGGAACTGATCCCGCTTGAAGATGCGATCAGCCAGCTTCGCCCGATCAGCGAGAGCTATTTCGAAATGGCGAAATTCCTGGCGCGGTGAGGATCACATGATCCCGAAAGACCCTAAAGGCCTCAGCCAGCAGCGTTTTGGGCAGTACGCAAACAGCTACACCAACTCGCCCCGGCACTTCAAGGGTGCGGAACTCAGCCATCTGGTCGAGCTTGCTGCTCCAAAACCAGATTGGCTGGCGCTGGATGTGGCGACAGGCGGCGGCGCTACGGCGCTCACTTTCGCGCCGCACGTCAAACAGGTGATCGCCACTGATCTCACGCCGAAAATGCTGGAGGCGGCGCGGTCGCGCATCGCCCCTGAAGCCACAAATATCCTGTTTTCTGACGGCGACGCCGAAAACCTGCCCTTTGTTGAGAACAGCTTTGATCTGATCACCTGCCGGATTGCCCCGCATCATTTCCCTGAACCATTCAGGTTTGTGCAGGAAGTCGCCCGCTGCCTGAAACCCGGCGGCGTGTTCATCTTGCAAGATTTGACCGTTCCAGACGATGAACAAGCGGCACGCTTCATCAATTCGTTTGAGCGTCTGCGCGATCCTAGCCATGCCCGTATGTATGCTGAATACGAGTGGCGGGGGGATGTGCCTGGATGCCGAATTAGCCGTCGAGCATACAGAGATTCAGCACCATGCTGCCAGCATGATCGAATGGGCAAAGATGCAGGGCTGCGACGATGCCGCGATTCAGCACCTGCAAATCCTGATGGTACAAGCGCCAGCGGCTGTGCGCGACTGGTTGAATATCTGCTGCGCGGGTACAGAAGATGCCTCTTTTGACCATGTGTACATCATTTTGCGGGCGGTAAAACCTGCGTAGCCAGAAATGAGAAACGGACGACCTTAGTCGCCCGCATTTCTTCAAGTCTGTGCCGCTTACAGCGTCTCGGTTGGTTCATCCGGCGCATCATCTTCAATTTCATCTTCCTCAAAGAAGAAAAAATCACCCGCAGGGAAATCCGGCGGCAGCGGCATCACGAACGGCATCCGCCCGCCTGCTCTGAAGCCGCCGCGTGGCCCGCGCCCAAAACCGCCGCGCATCCCACGCATTCCGCCGCCGCGCCTGCCCCAGGAACCATGCTTGGCGCCGTGTTCATCGTGCTGCGCTTCCTGCGCCTTGATGAACAGCCCGCGCAGTACCCGCAGCCCTTGCAGCGCCTGATTGATTTCTTCTTCGCTGAGCATACTGATCAGGTTATCGAGTGCGCTGGCGGTAAAATCGTCCGTTGTTTCCAGCATCTTGCGGCCTGCATCCGTCAGGCTGATCCGCACCGCGCGGCGGTCATTCTCATCGCGCTCACGGATAACCCAGCCACGCTTTTCCAGCGCATCAATAGTTGCCGACATGGTAGATGGCGCAACACGAAGCTGCGCGGCCAGTTCCTGCTGCGAAGCCGGGCCATACTGCAAGCGGCGCATCAACATCATATGCGGCGGCAGCATCCGATCCATTCCCGGCGGTTTGCGTAAGCGCATCGCCAGCGTGCGCCCCATCACCGGGGTCAACTCCATCATCAGCCGCGCAAGTTCATGCGCATTTTCGCTTCCCATTTACTTCGCTCTCCTTATAGTTCGTTGTACGAATAAATCGTACTGCGAATTATATTGAGAGTCAATCGCCTCTGCATAAGTAATTCGTTAGCAATTTGGCCGTCAGCGGCGCCGCTGGCGATCTGCCTTGCCTGCGCCGCCCTATGCTATAATTTCCGCTAATTGCGCCAATTTAGCAGTTTAAGCGAGCAACCCTCATGGCTGAAGTGATCAGTATTCGCGATATTGGAAATTACATCGGGCAAACCGTGACCGTGCGCGGTTGGGTGTATGACCGCACCGATAAAGGCAAACTGCAATTTATTCAGATGCGTGACGGCAGCGGCATCGTCCAGGTGGTCGCCTACGGGCCTGAACTGCCCCCGGAAGTCTTTGAGCAAGCGGGCAAGTTAACCCAGGAGTCTTCGCTGCTGGTGACCGGCATCGTGAAAGAAAACCCGAAAGCCAGAAAGAGCATCCCCGAAGGCTACGAAATCAGCCTGCAAACGCTGGAAGTGCTGCAAATTGCCGAAGATTACCCAATCACGCCGAAGGAACATGGCGTCGAATTTTTGATGGATAACCGCCACCTGTGGCTGCGTTCCAGCCGCCAGTGGGCGATCACCCGTATCCGCGCCACCATCATCCACGCTATGCGTAATTTCATGGATGAAGAAGGTTATTTATTGGTGGACACTCCGATTTTGACACCAGCCGCAGGCGAGAATACCACCGCGCTGTTCGAAATTGACTATCACGGCGAACCCGCGTATCTCGCGCAGACCGGCCAGCTATACAATGAAGCCAACATGATGGCTTTCGGCAAGGTGTACTGCTTTGGACCAACGTTCCGCGCCGAAAAGAGCAAAACCCGCCGTCATTTGCAGGAATTTTGGATGATGGAGCCGGAAGCGGCATTTCTGAGCCTTGAAGAGCTGATGGCTTTTGAGGAGCGGCTCGTCAGTTACATCGTCAGGCAGGTGCTGGAGAAGCACCAGAACGAATTGGCGCTCATTGAGCGTGATGTGAGCAAATTGGAAGCGATTACCGCGCCGTTTGCCCGTATTTCGTATGATGAAGCCATCGAACGCCTGCAAAAGAAGTGGGCGGAACTGCCAGAAGGCGAAGCAAAAGACGACCTGAAGATCACCTGGGGCGAAGATTTTGGCAGCCCGCATGAAACCGCGATTGCTGAAATGTTCGATAAGCCGGTGTTTGTGTATCACTACCCCAGCGCGGTTAAGGCCTTTTATATGCAGCCCGTGGAAGGCAGGCCAGAAGTTTGCCGCAGTGTTGACCTGTTAGCGCCCGAAGGTTACGGCGAAATCACTGGCGGCAGCGAGCGTATCTGGAATCCCGCCTTGATGGAAGAGCGCGTAGAGACAATGGGCATCGGGCGAGAGGCTTATGCCTGGTATCTTGATCTGCGTAAATTCGGCAGCGTGCCGCACGCTGGCTTTGGCATCGGCATTGAGCGCACCGTCGCCTGGATTTGCGGTCTGCCGCACGTTCGCGAAACCATACCCTATGCGCGTATGCTGAGCCGGAAATATCCGTAAAAGGCAAGCTAAACGCCAAAAGAACTGGCGGCGCTTCTCTTTTAACTTTCGCCTTTTAACTTGGTATTATTTACACCCACCGTTGTACAGGGATGTAACACATGGATCAGCATTACCAACAATGGAGTGAACTGGCGCCGCGCGGCATGTTATTGATCGGCGCGGGCGCATCAATCGTCGCGTGGGCGGCAACCCTGCGCGCCAATGGCAAACCGATCTGGTTCTGGTTTTTCGCCGGCCTATTTGGCCTGATCGTCCTTAATTCCGGCGTGGCTTTTTTCGGCGAAGCGGTGAAGCACCGCTCGTTATATGAGAGCAAGTTAGGGCTGTAGAACGCCCCGCATTTCCGTCCTTACGGGATATGAGGGTAGAGATGCCTTTACGAACGCTACAACTCGGCATTGATGCCATTCAGGCAGGCAGCAGCAGCGAAGGCGCCCGCCTGATTCGTATCGCCCTCAAGCACGATGATCTTCCGGCAGACATGAAGGCGATTGCCCTGATGTGGCTGGCTGAAACGCAGCCCGATCCGATCAGGAAGCGCGATTATTACCATCAGGCGGTGGCTGCCGATCCCACTAACGCTGACGCGCGAACCCGGCTAACCCGGTTGATGTCGCCCGGCGCAGCATCTACCCCATCTGCGCCCGCCGCTGCGACCGCGCAGCCCGCCGCTCGCCAGCCGGGGCAGGCCGTCAACCTTGCTGAACACGTTGCCAGCGTTGTTGGCGGAACGCGCGGCGCGGGGACGGGCTTTTTTGTGTCGCAAGATGGGCTGATTGCAACCACCCGGCGCGTAACGGGCGCTAAAGAACGCTTGACGATTGATCTGCACGATGGCCGCCAGCTTGCCGGAACGGTCATGCGTTCATATCCCGAACTCGATCTTTCGCTGATCCATGTAGACGCATCGCCGCCGTTTCTGATGCCGATTGTGCCAGAGCCGCGCGTCGCCGATGAAACGCCGCTGTTCGCCTTTCACTACACGGGCGAAGCGGTGCGCGGCAGCCAGCGCCCCACTCAACGGGTGTTAGCCGCTCACTGGATTCCGACGACGATCAAGCAAATTAAGGATGAGGGCGGCGGGCCGCTGATTGATGAGCGTGGTATGCTGGCAGGCATGATCACCAAAAATACCAG
>LMZS01000030.1 GCA_001567085.1 Chloroflexi bacterium OLB15 | reverse complement strand
CGCCCGAATCTTGCATGAGGTGACGTTGGGGAATCCGCTGGCGCTCCGTTCGGGGCTTCGCGGGGCGTTAAAATCGGGAGCACTGGCCCACGACCCCACGCGCAACGCATGGCGGCTGATGGTCCCCCCTTCCCTTTTTGCGGAATCGCTTGGCCGCAGCGTGCGATTGCTTTCGGAAGGGTTGGCGGCGCACGTTTTCGGCAACCGAGCAGGAGGCTGCCGAGCAGTTGGCAACGCTGGGGGAAGTGTTCGCGCGCGAGGCCGCCGAAGCATTGCTGCCGGAGGCGGTGCGGATGCTGGACATCTTGATGTTCAAAGGGATCATCGCCCAGGCGCGTTCCACCGTTTCCCCGTTAAATGGCCCCCCCAGCCGCCGCCCGCTGCTAACGTTCACCCACAGCCTTCTTCACCGAAATTTTGTTGAGCGTGCGCGGTTCGATGCGGCCCGGGTGGTTGATCTGCTGGTGCAAACAATCCCCCTTTACTCCGTTGTTCCGTTCCAGCTGCTTGCCGATTATCATGGCACAATCGAAGCTCCGTTGGCCGATCTTGACATCGCCATCGGGCAAGCATTTGCGGCCATTGTGGTGCTGAACCGGAGCGCCGATTGGCCGTTGGGAACAGCCGTCTGGAACGCAGCGTTCGCCCTAAGCCGCTTCCGCAACGACGAGCGCACCGAGCGGGAACGGAGCATCCTGCAAGCCAACTTGCTGCATAACCGCCTGCGGCTAATCCGCAAGCCAACCCAAGAACGGAACGCAATCACCGCGCAGATAGATGCCCTAACCGAATCGTTCGCCAACGATGAAGAGCTTGCCCCGATGCGGCTGAACGCCCTTGCCCACAAGCAGCTTGCGATCATCCGAAGCAACCACCAGCAGGCGTTGGAAATCTGGAACGAGGTGGAAGGAATCGCCGAACGCTATCCCAGCGTTCGCTTCACCGAGGCTTACGTCCACCACCTGCGCGGCATCATCATTTCGGCACGGGCAAACACCGACGAAGCAATCTTCAACGTGGTAGAGGACCGGCTGAACGCGTTGAATGATGGAGCCGAACATGAGCGCATCTGGAAACACGCACGCCGGATTGTTGGCCCCTATCTGCTCGATATTTTCACCACCCAGGCAGAGCTGGACCGGCGGCTGCAACTGCTGCACGAGTTGGAGAGGGAGTCGCTAGAGTTCGACGTTGGCCTTCCCTGGCTGAAGACGATTCTGCTGTACGAGCTTGGGCAATTCCAAGATGTTCTTCAACTGCTGCCCAACATCAGCCCACGGCTGCTTGAGCGTGGGCTGTACGGCAATTACTGCCAAGCCCAGCTGCTGATGATCTGCGTGGAGTTAGGGCTTGGCGGCGGCGTTGCCGGCATCGAAGAACAGCTTGAGAAGCTGCGTTCGCAATTCCCCACCGAATTCCAGCAAATCCTTCGCCGAAGCATCAGCATCCACCTGTGCGATTCGGCAATGTTGCACGGTGCCGACCAATGGGCCGCGCAGATCTTCCGGAAATATTCGGACGACGCGCTGGTCCTCCCCTTCGCACTGCGGCTGCTGCTTGGGTTGCTGGATTCGCCAACGCTGACGGCAATCAAGGGCTTGCACCAACAGAGCCATGCCGACGGAACCGACCTGTGGCGGCTGTTCGAGGCGGCCATGAACGGGGAAGATTCGGCGCAGATTGCTGAGCAGATGGAGCACTTGCTCCGCCAGCCAATTCTGCGCCGCGACCACATCACCGAACTCTGCGCCGCCATTCGGTTTGCCGAAACAATCCTGCCGCAATTTCTGGGCGAAAGCCAGATTGCCCTGCTGCGAAAATCTATCCATCACACGCTGATTGCCATGGTGGAATGGCTGGAGGAACGGGAGTTGTTCGGATACATGAAAGGGGTGTTGAACCGATTTCCGGGAATGCTCAATCAGAAAGAATTGGCGAAATGGAGAGGGCGAATAACAGCGTTGGAACGCCAGCACGAGGGGCAAAGCGGCAAGCCCGCCACGCGCCAAGAATCGCTGTCAATGCTGGGGTCCATTGAGTTCCGCCGCCCGAACCAGGAGCCAGCGCGCCCGCGCGGGGCACGCCTAAAAATCATTTTGGGGCTGCTTACTGCCGATCGGATGCTGGAGAAACGGCTAACCAACCGCGAATTTTACTGCATTGCCGCCGGCGACGACGATCTGGAGACAGCACGCACCACCGTCTATTCGGCCATGCACCGCTTGAAGGAAATCGTCGGCCCCGACGCAATCCTGACCGATGGGGAAACTCCGGAGCTTGATCTTAGCCGGGTCCATGTGGACCTGCTTGAAGCCCACGCGCTGCTAACGGAAGCAATCGCCGCCATGCGCGAGTCGGCATGGATGCGCGCGCGCGGTCCGCTGATTGCCGCCTTGGATATTTTTGGCAACCGCGTCCCGTTCCCGACGCTGTACGAAACGTTCTTCGAGGCCGCGCGTGAGGATTTGGAGAACCGCATCCGAACAACGGCAATGCGTGTTGGCCGGGGGCTATTGCTGGCGGGGGATGCAGCCAGCGCGGAAGCGGTGCTGCGCCGCGCACTGGTAACCATCCCCGAGGACGAAGAGCTTCAGCAGCTGCTTCGCCAAGCTCTGGAATCGCTTGGCAAGCGGATCGAGATTGAGCGGATGAAAATCCGGGCCGAAGAGGAAGATTAAAAGGCGTGCGTGGCACACTGGCGCAAGGAATTTTCTTGCACAAAACATGAACAGAGCAACAACAACAAGGTTCCGCATCCGCAGGAACCTCATCCTTCCATCAACCAACCCCCAATTTTTGGCATGAATGTTATAGTAACTGGTGCAAAAGGGCAGCTTGGGCAAACGCTGCTTCGTGTGTTGCGGCGGGAGACGGACTGGGCACTATCGGCGATGACCCGCAGCCATTTTTTCACCTTGGGGACCATGTCTTCGATTAATCCACTTTCCAAGGCCTCATGGCGCGAAGCACTTGCCACCACGGGGTGGCACCCCGATGTTATCATCAACGCCGCCGCCATGACGAACGTGAACCATTGCGAAACCCACCGCGAGGAAGCCTGGCAAAGCAACGCCCAGCTTGCCGAAACAGTAACCCAAGTGGCGCGAATTTTCGACGCACGGGTGGTTCAGATATCCACCGATTACGTATTTGATGGCGTTGCCGGCCCCTACACGGAAGAACATAAACCGAACCCCATCAATTATTACGGCAGAACAAAATTAGCTGCCGAAAATATCTGCGCCCACAGTGGGGTCCATGCTGCAATCGTCAGAACCATGTGGCTGTATGGCTACACCGACGGCCTGAAAATGAATTTTCCTGAATGGGTCCGCGACAGGTTATCGAACGAAACTCACATTGATGTCATCAACGATGAGTTTGGCAATCCCACACTGATGGAAGACCTGGCCTACGCTGTTTTTCAGATTATCGAAAAAAATATCAGCGGGATTATCAATGTTGCCGGAACGGAGCGGATGTCGCGGTTGGAGCTTGCCATGGCGGTGGCCGAGGCATTCGAGTTAGATTCAACATTTATCCATTCCGTAACCGCTGATGAGCTGGGCCGCACCGCGCCACGCCCGATGCGATCAGGGCTGATAACGCTGAAAGCAAAATCATTAATTGGCCTGCAGGCTCGTTCCCTAAAAGATGGACTGATGATGACACGAACGGCAAGAAATCGGAATATGCTGTGAATCTGAAAAGATGAAATCACGCACATGCTGGGCAACCGGCGTTGTGGCCATTGTTGCCCTTGCAAGCTGCATCGCCCCTCCCTTCCCTGAATATATTTTCTTGCAACATCTCCCTACCGTAGCGGTGCTGGCTTTGGTGATGTTCACATCAAAGCGATTTCCAATCAGCCATTCCAGTTTGGCATTGTTGTTTGGTTTTTTATTGCTGCATATTCTTGGTGCCCGGTACAGCTACAGCTACGTCCCTTATGATGATTGGTCAGCCTGGCTGCTTGGGGAATCAATTTCGCAGCTTGCTGGCTGGTCAAGAAATCATTACGACCGTTTGGTGCATTTATGCTACGGCCTGCTATTGGCTCCGGTAGCCCAGGAAGTTCTGGAACGCTACGCCAGGTTGCCGCGCCGTGCTTCAATATTTTTCGCCGTGGAATTTATCATGGCCACCAGCATGATCTACGAGGTTGCTGAATGGCTTATCACACTACTTTTTGCCAACGAAACCGCCGATGCTTACAACGGCCAGCAAGGCGACATGTGGGATGCCCAAAAAGATATGGCATTGGCCACCGCTGGCGCGCTCCTGTCGGCAGGATGGATGCTCCTTCGTAATTCGCCAACAAAACGTTTATCACAAGGCTGATACCCCATGCTGATTATCCAACAAATTCATCACGGCACGGCGGAGTATGAAGAGACCGTCGCGCTTCGCAACGACGTGCTTCGCCGCCCGCTGGGCCTTGCTTTCACGCCAGAAATGCTGGCCAGCGAAGTGGACGAATTTCACATTGCTTGCTACCGAAATAACGAGCTTGTTGGCTGCTTACTTCTTGTTCCGCGCAACGGAGGTGAGCTAAAAATGCGGCAGGTAGCGGTGGCCGAATCGGCGCAACGGAGCGGGATTGGGAAAGCAATGGTGGATTTCAGCGAACATTTTGCACGGGAGCATGGCTTCAGCGAAATCACCATGCACGCACGGGAAACAGCCGTCCCGTTTTATCTGAATTTAGGCTATGAAATAATCGGCGATAGGTTCGAAGAAGTGAGCATCCCGCATTTCAAAATGCGGAAAGAAATCGGTGGGTAGAACACGCTGGGCAGATTGCAAAACACCACTTGGTTATCCCAGCCCGCCACCGTAGTCGCCCCCTCCCCGCCTCCCCCAATTCTGGGG
>LMZS01000029.1 GCA_001567085.1 Chloroflexi bacterium OLB15 | reverse complement strand
GCGAAAAAGCGGGCATGACTGGCTGGGCGCAGGTGAATGGATTGCGAGGCGACACCTCAATTGCTGAACGCACGGCATATGACCTGTGGTACGTGGAAAACTGGTCACTGTGGCTGGACGTGAAAATCATCATCCGCACAGCGTTCGGGGCGATCACCGGGCGCGGCGAGAACGCGTATTAGCCACAATTTTGCCTTCCGAACGCCATAAACACCCGGAAATGATCCATCATAGCGCGCTAAAAATTGAGGGTGCTATCAAGCAGATATATTGGGGTTGCCCGGAAGCGCGGTGATGCGTTCGTTGATTTCCTGCAACAATGCTGACTCACGCGCCCATACATGCCCGCTCCAAAGCATACGACCGATATGACGATAAATAGTGCCAATGAGCGGAATATGCGACCAACGGGAATGGTCAAAACGGGTACGCTCCCGATCAAATTGATAGAGCAGTTCCTGGAGTCGGAAATTTTGAATTTCCTGCTGCATAGAAATTGCAGGGACAGGCTGTGATGCAGGTTCTACAACTGGCAAATGTGAAGGAAATTCAATCTCATCCAGATAATCCTGAGCGATGCCTGCATCTTGCCATTGGTTTAGGCGTTTGGGATCAACAGCTTCGACATCATGATTGCTAAAGCCCAATACAAACAACCAGTGCTCGTCTGGCAGCGTTAGCCGGTGCGAGTTTTCGGCGTTCACCACGCAGAGGACACGGTTGCTGCCTTCAGAGGAAGCGACAACGCGGCTGCCTGAAACGCGGTAATGCCGCCAATACCGCCAATCGCGACCCAAATTGATGTAAGCCTGCGCGCCATGTTTACGCAACAGGTAAGCAATATTGCGCTGGCGCTGCCAGTGAACTTTTGCCTCAATTTTAGCATCTTTTGGATGCCAGATATGGACCGCGCGAATTTCCGGCCTGACCAGCATTGACGCGCCCGCCGCCGCCATACGCAGCGCATATTCATGTTCGTGGAGGCCATAATCGCGCATTTGCTCATCAAAGCCGCCTGTACGCCAGAAAAGGGCTGTGGGAATCCCATACACGGGGTGAAACAGTTGATAGTTCAGGGGTACTGGCGCCGGTGTGAAGGATAATTCACGAAATTCCGCACCCGTCGGGGTCTGCCTATACAAGCGCATCGGGTAATCAGGCACCTGCGCAAGCAAAGCAGGTATTCCTCCCTGATCCCAGAATTGACTGATAGTGTCATGCTCAAGTGGCGGCAGCCAATCAAGGCGCGAAATCGTCACCGCTTCAGGAAATTGAGTGTGTAATGAAGCAATCTGTTCTAAGGCGTCAGGCATCAGGCAAATATCGCCATCGAGAATTAGCGCAAAAGAACACACTGAAGGCAGATTAGCCAGCGCAAGATTACGTAAATGGGCGATACGCGCCCCCTGATGCGGCCCCCCGGAAACAAACTGGAGACGCCCCTGCCAATCTTCAGCGCTCATGAGGCGTTCAACTTCCTGAACAGAACCATCTGTAGAACCATCATCGGCAACAATCACATGGAAAGCCTGACAGGTTTGTTCCTTTAAGGCACGAAGGGTAAAGCGAAGATTGTTCAGCCGGTTGTAATTGGTGATGACGATGCCTAAAGGAGTCATAAATGATCTCGTTGCGAAATAAAGCATTTAGTATTCTAAATGTACGGTGACTATTCCTGCGAATACACATGGATATGTGATGACAATTGAAGATTTGACCGCCGCAATGCATGAATTTGTGGAGAGCAAAGGCTGGTACGCGCCGGATAGTAAGCGTCCGCAGACGCCGCGCAACCTGGCAATCTCACTTTCGCTGGAGGCCAGTGAGGTGCTGGAACACTTTCAATGGCATGACGGCAGCCTGGATAAGGCAGCGATTGCTGGAGAATTAGCGGATGTGATGCTGTATCTGCTGCAACTTGCCAGCATTTGCGAGATTGACATCGGCGAGGCAGTGATGCAGAAACTACAGACGAACTATGGGCGGCAGTGGGAGTAAATCACGACTGTATTTATTGCCTGCATCCCACTATAATCCCGCTCAACTTGCATTACACAGTCTTTCATTCACTGTCTATTTTTGAGGCTTTTGTATGTCCACACAGGCGCTCACCAACC
>LMZS01000028.1 GCA_001567085.1 Chloroflexi bacterium OLB15 | reverse complement strand
TTGACGATTCCAGTTTGGCCCGTAAGCCCGGTAATAGGCATCGAAAATAGACTGCGTTTTTTTTGCAGCCCGCTTGCCAGTTTCATAGTAGGTTTCGATGCTGTGCGCCAGTAACCCGGAACCCCAACCGAACAGCACCAGCAGCGGCCATGGGAATCCCCCGCCCATAGTCACCGCATAAATCACCCAGAGCAGCGCATTGACTGCCACAAACGCTGCCAGATGGGCGCCAAACTCTTTGCGCTTATTGACCTGTTTTTCAGCGCGTTTGCGCGCAGATTCAGGCGTGTCCAGATACAGGCCATCTTCTCCGGTCAAACTCTCGACATTTTCTTCGATGGCATCTTTCAGCGCCGCGCCCGCTTCTTTCCAGGGATTGGGCTTGTTCTTGGGTTTTTCGCCCGGTTCACGGCTGCTGCTAGCCGCGTTTTGCAGCGCATCGCTCACCATTTTTCCGGCATCGCTGAGCTGCTGATTTATCTTATCCGTCGCAATCTGCCATGATTTTTGCGTGTTGCCCCACTGCAACTGCGCCTCGATCTTGCCCTGATCCACATTGAAGCTGACGTTGTGTTTGCCCGACGGCTGAGGCTTTTGCGGCAAGGGTGGCATATCCAATACCACCGTATCACGCTGCTCTTCTTCATCTATCTGGTCAATCACTGCATCAAAAGGATCGAAAGATGAAGCATTCGGTGTTTCCACTTCATCAGGTGCAGCTTGAGGTTGAACATGCAGCGATTGCAAGCCGGAACTACGCACCGCTGTCGCGAAGGCGGTCATCATCTCGCCAGCGCTGCTATAACGGTCATCAGGGTTTTTTGCCAGCGACTTGATCAGCACCGCTTCCACTTGCGGCGGGATTTCCGGGTTGATGCTGCTTGGCGCAGGCAGCTGGCTATAGATGTGATCATGGATCACCGCATAGGGCGTATCAGCGCTAAATGGCACTTGCCCGGTGACCAACTCGTACAGCACCACGCCCAATGAATACAGATCGGTGCGGGCATCAACATCTTTGCGCCCCATCGCCTGTTCCGGTGAGATGTAATTTGGCGTGCCTAGCATGACATCGGCGCTGAGCGTGCTTTCGCCCAACTGCGCCATGCGCGCAAGGCCGAAATCGGTCAGGTAGGGGGTGCCGTCATCGCCAATGATGATGTTTGAAGGCTTAATATCGCGGTGCAGCACGCCGCTGCGATGGGCATAATCCAGCGCTGAAGCAATCGGCGGCATGATGCGCAAAATTTCGTTGAGAGAAACGCCGTGTTGGGTGTTAATGGCTTTTAACGTTTGCCCGGCAACATATTTCATCACCAGATAGGGCTGCCCGTTCACATCGGCAAAATCGTAGATCGGCACGATATTCGGGTGTTCCAACTTGGCGACGATCTGCGCTTCGCGTTCAAAGCGGGCAAGAAAGTTCGGGTCTTGTAGAAAGCCTTGATGCAGCACTTTGATCGCGACATAGCGATCCAGCCGCGCATGATAGGCTTGGTAGATCGTCGCCATACCGCCATGACCGATCTGGCCGATGATCTTGTATTGTCCGAGCTGCTGACCTTCGGCAAGCGCCATCCTATAGCCTCCAACGGCTAGTGAGGTCATCATCTATTCACTCCAATTGTACCGGAAAGCCGGATCATATGAACGCTGTGTTCGTTCAGTGCGTGCGCTTTTCATCGAAGGTCATACGGCTTGGTAAGCCAGTCTGCCATCATCATTTAGTGAAACAGCATCGCAATCGGCATATTCAGAATGATCGAAGTCATGGACAGCCGAAGCAGGGACAAACGCTAGTTGCTGATTGTGCTGTACTTGATCACGAATATGGCGCTTGAAGCGGTAACGATGCCATTAGTGGGCGGCGAAAGCTGGCATTATCTGCGTGTAATGGTCACCCGAATTCTGCGCGCTAGCGCTAAACAGGCAGCGTCGTGGCAGCATCCAGCAACGCTTCTAGACGTATTCGTAGCCATCTTCATTGCCGCCCGCGCGTTTAGCCTTTGGCTGCTCAAATGGCGGTTCATCCATCACTTCAACCAGCTCGCCATCATCACCGACGATATAGATAGGGCGGCGTTTCGGCTTTTCATAGGCGTATTCGTCATCCAGATGGTTGAACATGTCGTCAATGTCATCAACCCGCTGCGGGGTGTAGCCATTTTTGCGCTTCTCGTGCGGCTCAGCGCCCCATGGCGCGCGCTCATGATGCGGCGTGTGATAGCGATTTCCGCGATGCTGCTGCCAGTTCCCGCGCTGGGCTGCTTCGGTTACCTTATTCAGCAGGCGCGTGATTGTGGGTATGCCGAATATAAAGAACAACATCCAGATCGGCCATGGAACACGCAGCGCTGAAAGCACAACGATCCCGATGACTAGAATAATCAGGGGACTGAATTTGCGCTCGTCGTATCTATTGCCGCCCAAACCATTGTGCATAACAGTACACTCCCAACACAATCACGTGTGTGATGACATTACCTATTACGATAATTCTGCTAAAAAAGTTTCGCTTTAACGCCCTAAACTTTTGGGGAGGTTACGCGCGCAGGCGTAAATGAGCAGCATTCAAAACTTGTGGATTGACCACAAATGGCGGGATTTTTCCTTGAAGCGCCATAATTACGTGGCGGGCGGTGCGCTCCTGAAGCTCTTCAACCGATTCCACCGAATTGAAGCCTGCATGTGGGGTGATGATGCAATTGGGCAGCCCTAACAGCGGGTGATCATCTGGTGGTGGTTCCTGTGAAAGCACATCCAGCGCTGCGCCGCGAATCACATGAGTTTGCAGGGCTTCGCGTAATGCGAGTTCATCAATAATCGCCCCGCGCGCGGTGTTGATCAAGAATGCTCCACGCCGCATCTGGTTCAAAAAGTCGCTGTTCACCATCCCGCGTGTAGTCGGGGTGAGGGGCAGATGCAGTGATACGTAATCGGCAGCAGCAAGCGCAGGCGCGAGATCGCGGGTAAGGACAATGCCGTCTTCAATCCCTTCCCGACTGCGCTGGAAGGCGATCACTTTCATGCCAAAGCCAAGCGCCTTCGGAGCAAGCGTTCGCGCGATATTGCCGTAACCGATCAGCAGCAGCGTTTTACCGCGCAAGCGAAACATCGGGCGGCCTGCGGCTAAATCCCATTTGCCTAGCTGCGTGTCGCGGTCAAAGGTGGTGATGCTGCGCGCGCAGGCCAGCAGCAGCGCCATCGCATGATCTGAAACTTCCTCAACGCAGTAATCAGGCACATTAGAGACGATCATGCCCAGTTCGGTGGCGGCATCCACAGCGATATTATCCACGCCGACGCCGTAACGAGCGACGGTCACGCATTTTGGCGCGGCTTTGAGGACATCTGCTGAAACGCGTTTCCAGTTGGTCATGATCGCGTCTATAGGCGGGGCAAGCGCGAGCAGTTCAGCTTCTTCGCCTGTTTTGGCGGCGATAATTTCAGCGCCAATCGGGTCAAAGATTGAGCGCTCTATGTCCAGTGTATCCCACGCGTAATCAGTGACCAGAATGCGGTATTGTGGGGGCATCGCTAACCCATGTAGGTTTCGTTATTCAAAGGCCACATCGGTCTTGCGTCCAGCGCGAAGAGATCATCTTTCAGGCCATTTTGCAGGCGGTAATAAGCGGCGGCGGCAATCATTGCGCCATTATCGGTACACAGGTTCAGCGGCGGGTAGCGTACTGGCAGCTCGCTGGATTGACGGATGGCGAGGCGTAATGCTTGATTGGCACTGACGCCGCCTGCCAGCAAAATTTCTGTGGCTTTGTGCTCGTTAGCCGCGCGCACCGTCTTTTCAGCCAGCACCGAAATGACCGCGCGCTGGAAACTTGCTGCTACATCGTTGACCGAAATATCGCTGCGTACCTGCATCCCTTTTTCGCCGCGACGCAGACCAGAGCTAACAGTAGCTTCGCGCATCACCGCCGTCTTCAGCCCGCTGAAGCTGAAATCATAGCTGTCGTCGCGCAGCATGGCGCGTGGAAAGTCGTAGGCGGCAGAATTGCCGTGCATGGCGGCGCGTTCAATATTGGGGCCGCCGGGGAAGGGCAGCCCCAGCATTCGCCCAACTTTGTCGAAGGCTTCTCCAGCAGCATCGTCCAGCGTGCCACCCAACCGTTCATAGTCGCCATGATCGCGCATCAGCAGCAGTTCTGTGTGCCCGCCGCTAACCAGCAGCACCACCACCGGAAATCGGACTTCGCGGTAAGGTTGGGTAAGCCACAGGGAATATACATGACCTTCAAGGTGATTGATGCCCAGCAGCGGTTTGCCGCTTGCCAGCGCCAGCCCCTTAGCGTAGTTGATACCCACCAGCAGCGACCCTACCAGCCCCGGCCCCCGCGTTACTGCAATAGCATCTACGCGGTTGAAATCAATGCCCGCGTCGCGCATGGATTCTTCAACCACCAGCCCGATAGCTTCAACATGCGCGCGTGATGCCGCTTCAGGGAACACGCCGCCATATTGCGCGTGTAAGTCAATTTGCGAGGCGATGATATTAGAAGCGATGGTGGTGCCGTCAATCACCACAGCGGCGGCAGTTTCGTCGCATGAAGTTTCGATGCCAAGAATGTAGGTCACAGGATTATCCGGCTGAACTTGATCGCGTCCCTTGCAGGGCAGGGCGCACTTACAAAAGTTGTTGATACCTCAGAGTGTGGCATCAACAGCGTTGGTTATCAAGGGGCTGAATGTTTCGGTATAACATTTTGTAACCTGAGTGGATTATAGCGCCTTTGGGCAATTCGCCTTAAACCAGCAAAAGCGATCAGGTGGATGTATTGATTCTTTGGAGAGTCTGACCCATAATGACCAATACTATGCGGGACAGCCGCAATCTGCCGCGCATAGGTGAGTTTGAGGGGAGCGAGTGTGCCTGAAAATAGCATCCCGCCAACTGGAGACGACGACTCGGACGATCTGAGCGCATTCGATGATTTCGTCAACAGCCAGCTTGATTTTGATGGGGAAGGCGATCGTGCCTCCACCAGAGATCCGAATATTTTCGATGATGACTCTGAAGATGATGAAACCGGCGATGATGGAGACCCGTTAGGAAGAGCGCGCCCGCCTTCATCATTTGGCGTATTTTTGTCTCGCCCTAGCCCCTCGGGCATGGGGAGTTCTCCGCCTTCACGCTTTAATTCGGGCCCGGCTTCATCGCCCTTTTCGCAGCCCCCCTCTTCACAGGCTTCAATGCCGCCGCGCGTGCCGCTGCCTTCGGTGGATGATCGCCGCTGGCAAGACGGAATATATTCGGTGAAGGGCGATCTGGAAATCTATCACTCACAGCCATTTTTGGCGATGCGGGTGCTGGTGCTGGCAAATGCGCAACGTCGTTTATTTAAGCGAATACGCTATATTCCCAATATTGCCCCCGGTTGGGCGGCGGTTGAAGTTAGAACCTCGCGTGTTTTGCGTGGGTTTGTGCGTACCGCCGATGTGAAACTTACGCCCATCCCCAAAGCGCCAGCGTGGTCGCGGGTATTTTTCGGACTGCCGCTGCGGCTAGACGGGATGGATGCGGCGATCATTGTAGTTCTACTGATGCTGCTACTTTTCATCGCCACCGATATTGATGAAAACTTGTTCTATAGACCAAAGCCGCATGTTGAAGCCTTGCAAACGCAGGTTGCTGCTCAGCAGGCGCAGCTAGAAGCGCTGCAAGCCCAGCTTTCAGCCACGCCGATGCCACGCCCCGGTGATCGCTAAATCTGCTCGTTTCCCAATCACACAACCCGTTTTTGAGAGAAGTATACAAAAATCTCAAGTCTAATTGGGTTATGTGGGTGCTTGACTTGCCCTCGATACCCTGTGCTACAGTAGAAGTGATAAAACTGTAGCTGGTTCTTCATCATAACTTAGCCATGGTTAACATTAGTATTTGTAAAATATAGATGTTTCATTTGTAAAGAAGAGGATATGCGATGACTGAAATAAAAAGTTCAGACTTTCATGTTGATTATTCCGATCTGCATCGCCACTGGCACCCAAATTCTGAAACCTATACGGGTTGTGATGCCCTGATCACCGCGCTTCAAGCGGGCTGGCGGCTAACCGAGCCTATTTATGAGGAACACGTCTGGCATGCAGGCACCCGGTTAGTGGTGATTTACCACGCCTTTTTGCAGCGGGGTGATGAGGAAGCGTTGATGTCTGTTATCGCGAACCCGTTCATCCGGCGCGGGCTGCGGAACAGAAAATGGCAAGTTCTCTCTTATGAGGAACTGCAAAAGCGCCCGCGTCGCAGTCACGCCCAGAAAGAAGTTTAAGCCGTACCTCTAGCGTAGAGGGCGAGTTTATCCCGTTCGATGTGGTTTTCGCAGCTTCGGCGGGCAGATGTGCCTACTGTTCCAGCGCTGAGCAGTCTGGCGCGTTAGTGATCACGCCGATGCTGATGTTGAAGGTTCTGCCTTCTTCAGCCTCTTGCCATGCGCTCTGGTTAACGGCACATTCATACCGCTGCCCATCAACATCCAGCAACACGATATAGCTTTCACTGCGTCTATTTTCACGCTCTGCGCCTAGCGAACTGCCAGAGGTCAGATCAGCACTCGGCCAGAAGGGGGCTGCGGCCTGAGCGCTTGAAGACTGTATTTCGCGGTCAGGAACCCAGCGGTTCACAGTGAAAGAGCAGTAATCATCATAAACTGGCTCATCACGATACACAGTATTACATTCGCGGCGCTCGCTGAAGGTGCCATCGCCGTTATCTACGCGGCGCACAGCGCATTCTTCACCATCGGGTACCTGACGGCTGCTGCGCTGGCGTTCGCTGCAACTGACGCTATACGCATCTGCCGGAACCTGATCATCCCACGCATTATCGCGCACGCTGGTGAAGCGATCCACATAGATGATGCGCTGCCAATCGTGACCTACAACGGTAGCGGTGGCGTCGCGCTTAGCGGTGAGCGCCAAAATGATGCCGCCGCAGATCAGCAGCAGCACGATTGCGCCAATAATAAAGATCAGGGGATTGGGTTTGCCGGCGGTAACCGGCGCTTTAGGCAGGTCTTCAGCCAGCCGTTCTTGCGCCAGATCACGCTCCTGGCCGGCGGCAAACGACTGATTTTCAGCGCGTACTTCGCTGCCAACCGTCTTAGCGCGCGCGGCTTGATCTAGCGGCGCGCCGCACTGCATACAGAACTGACTGTCGCCATCATTGGGCGTGCCGCAGGCAGGGCAAATCAAGCTGGCGCCTTTAGAGACGTGTTCTTTGACAGCGATCTTCTCTTCATCTGAAGGGAAGCGGCGGCTTTGTGGGTCTTGCGCTGCGCCGCATGTTGGGCAGAACTTATGAGTTTTGGCGGGTAGGTTCTTGTTACCGCAAAACTTGCAATCCCAGATCATCTCATAGGTGCCAAGTTCTTCAACGCGATCAGGGCGATTGGGATCGTTGGAGTTTTGTGGGAACACGGCATTTGCCCTTGGAAATATAACTCTGCTCTACAGCAAACTATAGCGCGAGGGCGGCAAAAGGGAAAATCGGAAGCACTGACAGCTCGATTACGGCTTCTTCCTGGATACTTCCTCAACGCGATATTTCACGATGTCGGCCACCAAATCTAAAGGCAGCGGCTTGTTCAGCGGAAACTGCACCGCGCCTTTAGAGCCTTTATAGGCGGATAGGCGCTCTTTGAAGGCTTCAAGCCCCTGAGGCGCGGGATAAAAGCCGATATGGTTTTTGAAAGCCGCAAAATGCACCAGATTTTGGTTGTTTAGCCGGAAGGTGGGTATAGCGTAGCGAATGTCTTCGGTTGCAGACGGCGCGGCTTCATGGATGGTTTTACGCATGGCTTGAAGCAACGCTTGTACAGCCTCTGGCCATGCGGCGATATATTCATCGTGGGTGGTTGGCGCTTTTGATGGGCTATTCATGAAAGTCCTTTCACGCTGCACCTTCTACGCGGTTGAATACGTTCTACATTCCCTGCTATAAGCGAATGAGTGGCTCGCTTCTACAATTTCCCTCTGCCAAAGGGCGGTTCACAAACCGCCCTTACAGCTTCAGGGAGATGAGGGTTCAGGCTATTTCTTCGGGAAACGGCTGAGCACGACGGCGGGTTCGGGTACAGGGGCGCGATCTCCGAGGCCAAGCGCGGAAAGCGGCTTGTCCTGGCGGGTGCGTGCGGCGCTGCAAAAGACGGCTAATGTTGTGCCTTCGGCGCGGGCATCGTCTTTCAACAGCGCCTGACCAAGCTGGTAGCCTTCGCTGTCTATGCTGCACGAAGTGACCAGCCCGACCACGCGGCCGCGCGCATCTACAATCGGATCGCCGGGATGCGGCGGGCGCGAGCCTTTATTGACCAACCGGAAGCGAGTAATCTCGGCATCACGTTCGGCTTCGTGGGCGATGAAGGCAGCTTTGCCAACGAAGAATGACTTCCACAGTTTGACGTAGTTACCAAACCCGGCATCAGCAGGGTTGAGCATGTAAGCGCCGTCCAGAATTTCGCCAAGTTCGTGGCCGTAAAGCGGTAAACCTGCTTCGGTGCGCAGGCTGTCGCGAGCAGCGAGGCCAGCAGGCGCAGCCCCGGCATCAATCAGGTCGCGGAACAGTTCAAGGGCATCATTGGGATGCACGAAAAGTTCATAGGCAATGCGTTCGCCAGTGTAGCCCGTGCGCGAAATGATCACATCAGTACCGCGCAGCTTCACGCGGCCGACATTTGCCCATTGCAGCTTGTTGATGACCCCTTTGCCCACATCGTCAGTCATGGTCAGCAGAATATTCTTGCTGTTGGGGCCTTGTAGGGCGATATCCAAACGGCAGTCAGCGCCGTTGACCGGGCTGCGCAGATCGCGTAGTTCAAAGGTTTCGCCACCGGTAAAGCGGCGAGATGGATGGGCGGCGTCAATCTGGACTTCGCCATTTTTGACCGCGTTCAGCCACGCCCAGTTTTTATCGTTGTTCGAGGCGTTGACCACAACCAGGAAATGATCCTGTGCCAGACGATAGATCATTAGGTCATCGAAGGGGACACCGTACACGTCAAGAAAGTAAGTGTAGTGAGAGTCGCCGATGGCAAGACCACGCAGATCATTGGTGGTGACGAGATCGAGGAATGTTTCCGCACCCGCGCCACGCGCATCAAACACCCCCATATGGGTGACGTCAAACACACCGGCATTTTTGCGTACAGCGGCGTGTTCTTCGCTGACGGTGCTGTACCACAGCGGCATGTCATACCCCGCGAACGGCGCCATTTTGGCGTTTAGGCCGATATGAAGCGGGTGAATCGGCGTGCGCTTCAGTTCGGCAGATTCTGCGTCTGCCCACGAAAAAGCAGGCAGGGCTTCACTCGCCTCGCTGTACTGTGCGCCGTTCAGGCCGATGGCGTAGGCTTTACTGGAAAACGCGGCGGCGTCATCAGCAATCGGAGCGCTGCTCTTGCTAAGCAGCTGCACATCCACCGGGCCGGGGGCTTTAGCGTAGGGATCGGTATCATCAATCAGCACGAAACCGTCTGAAACCGCGCGCAGCCAGTTAGCGACCAGACGACCGTTCTCAACATGCAGCAGCCAACCGCCGTTGCCGGTACGCTGAAGCATACCGCGCGCCAGCAGCGAGCCATCAGGGTTGAGCAGGGCAGTGGGCTGGCTTTGACCGGCTGAAAGCGCATACACATCGCTGGTCAGCACCACGTCAAGGAAGGCTGCCGGATCAGCATAGCCGATGTCGCGAATGGAAAGGGTGTAAGCAGCCGTATCGTGTTCATCAGGATAAGAAACATGCGGGTAATCGTCGCCGCCGCTGTCGGTATCAATGCCTGCTTGAGATGTGAGTTCGCGCACAGCAGCTTTGGCTGCTTCCAGCACTGCAAAGGGCAGCTTGGCGCGGGGTTCGGCGCGGCGCTTGCCGGTATAGCTGAAGGGCACACAGGCGGTAAGCACATCGGCGATGATGTCGCCAAGGCGATCAATTTCTACTTCCTTGAAGCCGCGTTGGGTGATCCAGGGCGTGCCGATGCGGATGCCGGATGCGCGCAGGGCTGAAGGATCGCCGGGAATTGTGTTGCGGTTGCAGGTGATGCCGACCAGATCGAGAATGCGCGCCGCCTGATCGCCGCTGAGGGTGGTGCCATCTGGCCCGACCACACTCTTACAATCAACGAGCAGAAGATGGGTATCGGTGCCGCCATAGGGGATGCGCAGCCCACGCGATTCCAGCTTTTGCGCCAACCGCGCGGCATTCTCCACCGTTTGGCGTTGTAATTCTTTAAACTGATCAGTTGCCGCCAGTCGCAGCGAAACCGCGAGCGCTGCCATCTGGTTGACGTGTGGCCCGCCCTGCTCGCCGGGGAATACTGCGCGATCCACTTTTCCGGCCACGTCGCTGCGATGGGTGACGATGACCGCGCCGCGCGGGCCGCCTAAAGTTTTGTGACTGGTGAAGCTAACCACATCGGCAATGCCAATTGGCGTGGGGAACACGTCGGCGATGATCAAGCCAGCCACATGAGAAACATCCGCCATTAAGTAAGCGCCAACTTCATCGGCGATAGCTTTAAGCGCCGCCCAATCTGGCGCAAAAGGATAGCTGGTATAGCCGCCAATGATGATGCGTGGGCGGTGTTCCAGCGCCAATGCGCGAATCAGGTCATAATTCAGCCGCTCGGTTTCAGGATCAACACCATAACTGAAAGCCTGATATTGCTTGCCGCTGCGCGCAACCGGGCTGCCATGCGTCAGATGGCCGCCTTGCAGCAAGTCCATGCCCATAATCGGATCGCCAACATTCAGTAAACCGCTGAAAATGGCGCTGTTGGCGGGTGCGCCAGAAAGCGGTTGCACATTTACAAACAACTTTTCGGCGGGATACTGCGGCGTAGCGAAAAGCTCAGCAGCGCGGCGGCGGGCAAGCGCTTCGACCACATCGGCATATTCAGTGCCTTTGTAATAGCGCTTATCAGCCATGCGCCGGTATTCGGGCAGACGGGCGTTGTAATCCAGAATCTGCTGCTGGGTCATGGCGCGGGTTTCATCCAGCGGGTAGCCTTCCGCGTAGATATTGGTGAAAGGCGACATCAAGGCTTCTCGCACCGCTTCAGGAATCGTGCTTTCTGAAGGGATGAGGATGATATTACGCTCCTGGCGGGCAGTTTCGTGGTGAATCAACTCGGCAATATCGGGGTCGAGTTCGCTTAGTTCGCCCCGAAACAGAAAGTCATTCTGCGGCATGGAAGTTCCCTGTGATTTTAGCCTTCAAAACGCGGCGATTGTAACACGGAAATGGCGGCAGCGGCGGTGACGAAAAAGAAATTCTTGTCGCCGTCAATGATCCCATAACGGATCAGGCGCAGAAACAGCGCGGCAGCGTTTTTCAGGATTTCAGGTTTGAGGAATGGAATAGATGAGTCGACTATTTTCACCATAAACTTCTTGAATAAGACAATAATGGATTGTCGCTTTGGTCAACCCATGCCACAAAGCAGCTACAACCGAAGAGTCCGCCATCTACCTTGCCCGCGTGTGACCGGTGGATAGAAATGAATACAGAATATGCAGTCATTCTGGTCTAAACCCCTATTCTATAATCAAGCCCTCTATTCGCATTTCAGGATGTGATTATGTCTGGCAGCGAACGCCCTACCCGCCGTATCCATCCTGCTTTTTTCAGCCTCGGACTGCTGGCGGTCGGGTTATTTGCCTGCATCATCATTATCGTGATCGTCAAGCTGGTCAGCGTTTGCTGCGCCTTTCCGACACCCACGATTGCCCCTTCAGCACAGCTTTCGCCGGAAGATACGCGGCAGATCGCTTTTATGAGCAATCGCGATGGCAACTGGGAAATTTATGAACTGATGCTGGGCACACGCGCCGAGCGTAACCTGACGAATAACGCGGGCGATGACGCATTTCCATCGTATTCGGCGGATGGAGGGGCGATCACGTTTGTGAGCAGCCGTGATCGCGCTGAAACCAATGAATTGACCGCCTACATGATGAATGCCGACGGAAGCGATCAGCGGCGGGTGGTGAACGATCTGGCGACGATCCTGAACATTGTAGGCACAGGCCGCTTCAACTGGGATTACCGTTATGGTGTTGGCGGGAACGGTTTGTTCATCTCGCTGCGCGATTTGAATCTTGAGGTTTATGGCATAAGTGAGGGCGGCGAATCCAATCTCTCGCAGAATGGCGCGATTGACTGGTTTGCTTCACTTAGTCCGGACGGCAGCCAGATCGCCTTCACCAGCGATCGAGACGGTAATCAAGAGATTTATACGGCCGGCACAGACGGCGAAAATCTTCGGCGGATTACTGATGAAAGAACTGACGATATGTATCCGGTGTGGATGGCAGACGGGCGGCATATCCTGTTTTATTCCGAGCGCGATGGCAGCTTTGACGGCGGGCAAGTAGTGCTGTATATGCTGGATATGCAAGGGGCAAACGCCGCGCCTGAGCGTTTAAGCGCCGTGCCAGAGAACAGCATGGCGAGCGTCATTTACTCGCGAGACGGCAGCAGCAGTATCTACATGGCGCATGACGGCAGCGACTGGGAAATTTATTATGCCGGGTCGGCAGATGCGGTGCCCGTGAATTTGACGGACAACGATGCTGATGATATTTTCGCGGTGTGGCGATGACGCTCTCATCCCTGCCCAAAGTACGCAGCACGCCGCAAGCGAAGTTGAATCGTTAGGTGTGATAAAACGATGCTGCAGGTCATAGTCCGAATTGCCCCTGTTTTTCTGCTTCTGTTCAGCGCGATGGCAATAGCCAGTGAAGCGCTGGCGCTGGCGCTGCCCGGAGAAAGCCTGCTTTATACCTATGTTGCCAATACGAACGCCGATTTGGTGGTGCGCGATCTGACCCGCTTGATGACGTATAACATCACCTATCAATCCCGGGCAACGGATGAAGGCGGCGCGTGGTCGCCAGATGGACGCCAACTGGCGTTTATCTCTACGCGGCGGGGCATGCGCGAATTGTTCATTATGTCGCTGGCATATCCGCGCGGATTGACGGTGATCCCGACGGGCAGCATTGGCGTAGGATGGCGGCCAGTGTGGTCGCCAGATGGGACGCATATCGCCTTTGAAGTTGATGATGGGCGGGCGCTGCAAATCGCGGTGTACGATCTGCTTGCGCCGGAGGGCGAGAACAATCCGCTGCGGTTGACCGATGCGCCGGTAGACAGCCGTTTTCCCGCGTGGTCGCCAGATGGACGCCAGCTTGCTTACGTTACGTGGAGCGAAGGCGATGCCGAGATTTTCCTGCATACCTTCGCGACGGGCGAGACGCAGAATATCACGCAGTCAGAAGGCTGGGACACTACGCCTGTATGGTCGCCTGATGGGCGGCGGATCATCTTTTATTCGGATCGCAGCGGGGCGCGTGAGCTTTACCTGCTGAGTTTGGATTCTGGCGAAACCGAGCAGTTGACCTATTTTGACCGCGCGCGCACAGCGCACTACTACAGCCCGCCCGCATGGTCGCCCGACGGACGCCAGATCGCGTTTGTGGGGCCAGTTGGGATGAATGGGGATGTGGTGATTATCAGCATAGGCGGGGAAGCGGTAGTGGAAACGGACGGCCGACGGTTGTACACCCATATCATTTTCGATACTGCGCCGCTCTGGACGCCGGAAAGCGATGGGGTGATCTTCATGTCTTATGTGACGGGACGTTGGTCATTGTATAACAAGCCGTTAAGCGCCCCAGCCTATGAGCTGACGCCCGGCGGGAACGAAATTGACGCTAGCTTTGCCTCGTGGTGGCCGCGCTAATCTATAAGCAGATACCCCCATTTCACTGTATAGTGAAAGTAGAGCGTGTGGTGTATCCATATTGTCTAAATGCGTGTGAATTCAGGAGATGAAAACGGTGAAACGACTGCTTCTATTGCTAATACTGGCCTTAGCTATTCCCGCTACAGCTTATGCACAGGTCGGGGTAGATGTTGATTACTGTGATGACGCGAACCCTGACAAAGAACGGGTGATTGAAGCCTGTACCGCCTTGTTGGAGCTTGAACCTGCAAATACCTATGCCTATTTTGTGCGCGCATTTGTGCAAGCTGAACTGGGTAGATACCAAGAGGCCATCATTGATTACAGCAAAGTGCTGTTTTTCGACCAGCATGATGAATATGCCTATAACAATCGCGGCTATGCCTACTATCAACTTGAACAGTATGAGCAAGCTATTGCTGATTACACCAGAGCGCTGAGCGTGAACCCGGATTACGCTACAGCCAGAGTGAATCGGGGCTACGCTTACTGGGTAAATGAGCAACCGGAACTGGCGTTAGCAGAGGCGGAATATCTGATTAATGACGACTCTGGCAGCGCGGCAGACGGTTATTATTTGCGCGGCGCGCTGGCACAGGATGCAGGCGATCATCAAGCGGCGATTGAAGATTACGGTCGTGTCATCGAACTAGACCCTGAATGGAGCAGCCCATATCTTGGGCGGGGCTTCGCCCTCTGGAATTTATACGACTTTGCCGCTGCCGCCCGTGATTATCATACGTGGTTAGAAATAGAAGCGCCGCTGATTGAAACCCTGGATGCTGATATGGCCGCCGAGCCATTTGTGCTGACAATGGACGGGGAAACGCGCTATCTGCTACCGATCTCCGGGGACGCGGGCGATAGATTGACGGCGCGCGCCGCAGCGCTTACAGACACGCTTGATCCAGCGATTGTGCTGCTTGATGCCAGCCGCCAGCCGATAGCTGTAGATGACGATGGGGGTGGCGGCATTGCCGAACTGGATGCGATCATTGATGGCTTCCCGCTGCCTGAAGACGGCATGTATTTTATCGAAATTGGCTTTGCTGGTGGCGGCGATATTGGCGATGTTGAAGTGACCGTTAACTTGCAGAAATAAGCAGGTCCTCACCTCACAATCCCCTTTCCGCTGCATGGCTGAGGAGAGGGGATTGTTCAATTTATCAGGTTGCCCGCTTTGCGTAAGCCCGCGACCGGCGTTAAAGTGGCACTCGTTCCTTATTAAATTGGAGAATTAAGATTATGACGACAGAACCTTCTGCTAATGCCTCGATTCGCGAAAGATTAGCGTGGCCGGTGACTCCTGAGCTTTACGACAAAATTCGGCGCATCTGGATTAACCACTCAATTGCTGAGGATAACCGCGATCTTGACGGGCTGATTGCCACTTTGGCGCCTACCTGCGTGTACGAAATCATCCCGACAGGCCAGCGCTTTGAGGGGCACGATGGCGCGCGCATGTTTTACACCACCTTCCTGTTCGCTTTCCCCGACGTGCATTTTGATCTTCAGGACATCGTGATCGGCCCGCAAGGGGTGATTGAAGTGACGCGAATGACCGGCACGCATCGTAACGAATGGGCGGGCATCCCCCCAACCGGCATGAAAGTGGATACGCTGATTGTGATTCATTTTCCATGGAATCCTGACCACCAATTGTTTGACGGTGAGCGCGTGTATTTTGACCGCACCGAACTGGAAGAGCAGTTGCGTGGAATTAAGCCGGTTTAACCCTATACCGTTGAGTTCCAGGTGAACGACAAATGCGGATAGTTATATTGCTCGTTTTGGGCCTGGCGCTGGCTACAGGCACATTGAACGCGCAGGATAATCAAATGGGGGTAAGCGACGAGCGCTACGCAAATCTGGCGCGCGGGCTGAATTTGACCTCATGGTTCTGGTATGCCCCGCCAAACCCGATGACTCGTTTTGCCGATGGTGAGTTTGAGATGCTGCATGATATGGGCTTCACCTTCATGCGCGTCCCGATTGATCTTGGCTTTTTGCTCGATGAGTCGGAAGATATGCTGGATGCGGCAAATCTCACGCTGTTGGATCAGGGCATCCGCCAGCTTCACGATGCCGGTTTAGCGGTGGTCATTGACCTTCACAGCACCTCGCTTGCTGATAGTGATGCCGCGAATTATTCTGGCGCGCTTGAAGACCCCGCCTTTGTCGAAGTATTCACGGCTTTCTGGCGCAATTTTGCCGCTCATCTCAGCCAATACGATCCCGACATGACATTTTTGCAGTTGATGAATGAGCCTGTCTTTTACGATGATCCCGATGCCTGGGTGCCAATCCTGACCGAAATAGCCGCCGCCGCCCGCGAAGGCGCGCCCGAACATACACTCATCGCAGATACCGCCCACTGGTCATCAATTGACACCCTGACTGCGCTAACCCCGCTGGATGATCCGAATATCATCTACGACTTTCACTTTTACGAGCCGTTTCCGTTCACCCATCAGGGCGCAACCTGGTCAATGGATGAAGTGGTATCGCTTCGAGACATTCCATACCCATCATCCCCTGAAGCCTTAGCACCATTTGTTGAGAGGGCGGATAGTGCATCTCAGCGTAGTATGCTGGTAGATTACGGGCAAGAACGCTGGGATCGCCAGCGGATGGCCGATTACATGCAACCTGCCTTTGACTGGGCGCAGGAACACGGGGTACGGATGATCAACACCGAATTTGGCGTGCATCAGCTATGCCCCCCCTGAAGATCGTGCGCGGTGGATTCGGGACGCGCGCGAGATACTGGAAGCGAACGGCGTCGGTTGGGCGATGTGGGATTACGACTCCAATTTTGGCATGGCGCTGCCGCTGGGCAATCGAATTCTGCTGCTGCCCGATGTAGTAGCCGCGCTAGGCATGCAAATGCCGGAAGAATGCCCGCGCTGTACATAGAATTGTCTCGCTACAAAATAGATTGAAGACGCGGAAGCTATCTTGCTCACCGCGTCTTTTTGATTCTGCAAGGCTATTGATGCGCATCCAACCACGCGATGATGTCAGCGATCACCGTCGCTTTTTCAAGCTCATTCATAATTTCGTGCTTCATGGCGGAGTAGCCTTTTTTCGTTTTATCTGGTGAGGCGATCAATTCATAGGCGGTATGGCTGCCGGATGGATTCACGATCATGTCATCTTCGCCGTAAAGAAGCAGCACAGGCAGGGTAACTTCGGGCAGTTTAGCGCGCACATATTTAGCTTCTTCGTTAATCGCCACGCCTGTGCCTATCGGCAGCTTGCCGTGATAATTCAGCGGATCAGCCGCGAACTGCTCTTTGTTTTGCGGGTTGTGACTGAGTTCATCAAGGGGAGTCAGGTCAATCAGCGCGATAGCTGGGGAAACGCGGTTGACCAGATTTGCAAACGTTACCAGCAGTGGCGAGACGTTGGCATCTGCGTCTACCGGCGCGCCGCTGATGACTGCGCCCGACAAATCTTCCTGATGACGAACGATAAAGCCCCATGTGATCAGCCCCCCCATGCTGTGGCCAAGCATGAAGCGGCGCAGATGAGGAAATTCTACGCTTACGGCATCCACATACTGTTTTAGATCAGCGACCACAGTATCAATTGATTGAATTAAGGCGCGGGGCGTGCCTTCGCTCTTGCCATGCGCCCGATGATCCAGGGCAAACACGGCATAGCCATTGGCTGCCAATGCCTGCGCTACATGCTCATAGCGCCCGCTGTGTTCGCCGTAGCCATGCACAAGGATCACGGCGGCACGCGGGGAATCTGGCAGCCAGCGCGCCGTATGTAAGGTGAGATTGTCGGATGTTTTGAAAGAGCCTGTTTTGTAAGCGATCTCGTTCATACTGCTGCCTTTAATCTAGCTGCCACATTTCACAAAAAAGAAACGGGTGAATCGTTAATTCACCCGTTTGGCCGTTTCCCTACACAAAATGCCGTTGTTTTTCTTTAGCTTCCTCATAGTTTGCGCGCGCGCTTTGAACGGCAGGATTTTCGCTAACTTCGGCTACCGCCACATCCCACCAGCTTTCATAGCCGCCTACGCGCTGGCTGCGGTCAGTTTCAACCACGATACAGGCCGTCTGTTCTAACGCCTGTGCCTGTAAAAGCGCATTCGCCAGTTCATCCCGGTTAGCCGCGCGAAACACCACGGCACCTAAGCTGGCGGCGTTGGCCGCATAATCTATCGGCAGTACGTTGCCATCTAGCTGGCCGCTTCCGGTGCGGTAGCGGTATTTTGTGCCGAAGCCGTCGCTGCCCACCGATTTGCTCAATCCACCGATGCTGGCATAGCCGTGATTATCAACCAGCACGATAATGATCTTCACCCCTTCCTGTACGGTGGTGGGTATTTCTGAATTCAGCATCAGGTAAGATGCATCGCCCACCATCACATACACTTCGCGCTCAGGGGCGGCCATTTTGACGCCTAACCCGCCGGCGATCTCATAGCCCATCGTCGAGAAACCATACTCCATGTGATAGCCCTTAGGATCGCGGGTGCGCCACAGTTTATGCAGATCGCCGGGCATGCTTCCCGCCGCGTTGACGACCACATCATGCGGTTTCGAGAGCGTATTCACCACGCCGATCACCTCTCCCTGAGAGAGCAGCGGCTCATGCTCAAGGTTATAAATGCGTGAAACTTCAGCATCCCATTCCAGATTATAAGTTTTCGCGCGCCCCTGATAGGCTTCGCTCGTGCGCCAACCCTGCATCGCGCTCGCCAGTTCTTCTAATGCCGCGCGCGCATCGCCGATCAGGGGAACTGCATCGCGCTTGAAAGCATCAAATTCAGCGACGTTGATGTTCACAAACTGAACGTGCGGATTTTGGAAAGCGGCGTTGCTCATGGTTGTGAAATCGCTGTAGCGGGTGCCGATCCCGATGATCAGATCGGCTTCGCGTAGAAGGATGTTCGCGCCGGGTGTTCCAGTGACCCCTGCCGCGCCTAAATTCAAGGGGTGATTGTAGGGCAAAGCGCCTTTCCCCGCCTGCGTTTCGCACACCGGAACGCCCGCGCTTTCTGCGAACAGCCGCAGCGCATCATAGGCATCGCTGTAATGCACGCCCCCACCTGCGACGATCACCGGCTGCTTGCTGCCTTTGATCAGTTCAACCGCTTGCAGCAGCGCGCCAAGATCGGGGCGATTGCGCGGGATTCGCCACACCCGCTTGCCGAACATTGCGGCGGGGTAATCGTAGGCAATGGTCTGCACGTCCTGCGGCAGCGAAAGCGTGACCGCGCCGGTATTCGCTGGCGACGTGAGCACCCGCATCGTTTCCTGAAGGGACGCGATGAGTTGTTCCGGGCGGTTGATACGATCCCAGTAGCGCGATACCGGCTTGAAGCAGTCATTGACCGAAACATCCTGCGACCATTCGCTTTCCAACTGCTGCAAAACTGGCGCTTGGGCGCGTTCAGCGAAAATATCGCCGGGCAGCAGCAAGACCGGCAGCCGGTTGACGGTGGCGACGGCGGCGGCAGTCACCATATTCAGCGCGCCGGGGCCGATGGAGCTGGTACAGGCGAAGGTTTGCAAGCGATTTTTCGTCTTGGTATAGGCGATAGAAGCATGAACCATCGCCTGCTCATTACGCGCCTGATAGTAGCGAAACTGATCCGCATACTGCTGTAAAGCCTGACCAATCCCCGCGACATTCCCATGCCCGAAAATGCCCCAGCATCCGGCGAAAAACGGGGTTTCAACGCCGTCACGCTCGACAAACTGATTGAAAAGATATTGTATGAGGGCTTGCGCCATCGTTAAACGACGTGTGGACATCAGAAATTTTCCTTTAGGGCAGTTTTCCGGTGATTATAACCTGTGATGGGCAGAGCAATATAAAGCCCGGATATATCGTGCGGCTGGATGTTGCTGTAAGCGCAGCCACATTTGCTTAAGGCTTTGCTCGTGCAAATTACACAATGTTGGTTCCCCCTTTGCAGGCTCGTTATTCAAGAAACATGAATTTGTGACTTGCCGGCACACGAGAGCGCTGGCGTCTCAATCATTCACTTTACATAATTGTGTGACATACCTCACTAGCCGCCGTATGACAGGAAAAGGTAAAATCAGTAACGAAACTGCGACTTCTTCGCAGAAAAGTTAGTTTAGTGTTATGAGGAGTTTGTAATGAAACGCTCAAGCATTTTGGCGCTGCTGCTTATAGCGGTGCTAGCACTTGGGTTCGCCGGCCTTGCATCTGCACAGGATGCAGCACCGAGCGGCGATCTCGAGATTTTCTCGTGGTGGACGGGCGGCGGTGAAGCTGCTGGTCTGGAAGCATTGATTGCACGTTTCTCGGAAATGTATCCCGATATTAACGTGATCAATGCTGCGGTCGCTGGCGGTTCGGGCGTAAATGCCCGCGCAGTGCTGACCACCCGTATGCTCGGTGGCGACCCGCCGGACACCTTCCAGGTACACGCCGGTGAAGAGCTGAACGCCCTTTGGGTAGCCGCAGGCTTGATGCAGCCGTTGAACGACATCTACGAAGCCAATGGCTGGATGGAACAATTCCCGCAGGGTCTGCTTGATCTGATCTCTGACGACGCGGGGAACATTTACGTTGTGCCGGTGAACATTCACCGCTCAAATGTGATGTGGTATGTGCCTGCCAACCTCGAAGCGTGGGGCGTTACCGTTCCTACTTCCTGGGATGAATTTGTGAACACCACTTGCCCGGCGCTGCAAGCAGCAGATATTACCCCGATCAGCATTGGTGAAAACTGGACGCAGGTTCACCTATGGGAATCAATCGCCCTGGGTACGCTGGGCGTGGAAGCCTACAACGGCCTGTGGGATGGCACCACCAACTGGACTAGCCCGGAAGTGGTTCATACATTTGAAGTTCTGGGTCAGGTTTATGACTGCGCCAATGATGATATGAACGCCCTGACGTGGCAGGATGCCAGCCAGCGCGTCGCCAATGGCGAAGCCGCCTTCAATATCATGGGCGACTGGGCAGCGGGTTACTTCCTCGTTGATCTGGCGCTGGAGCCCGGCACCGGCTTTGCATGGGCACCCAGCCCGGGCACTGACGGCGTTTTCATGATGCTGTCTGACACCTTCGGCCTGCCTGTTGGCGCGCCCAACCCCGGCGCAGTTGAAGCATGGTTGAGCTTCCTGGGTTCTGCTGAAGCGCAAGACCTGTTCAACCCGGTCAAGGGTTCACTGCCGGCGAATACGACCGCAGACATCAGCAACCCCGATCTGTATAACGCCTACTTCCAGAGCGCTTATGAAGACTGGACAACCAATGAAATCGTAGGCAGCCTGGCGCATGGTTTGGTTGCATCGCCTGCATTCAGCAATGGTTTCTCAAACATTATCGCCACATTCCAGAGTGACCGTGATGCCAATAACGCCGCTGTTACCGCCGCGACGCTGGCACTACAGACTCTTCGTTAAGCAGCGCTGCCTTCTGTAGCGAACTGCTGCGAATGGATAGGCAGGGAATGAAAAGTCCTGCGGGGCACTGCCTCGCAGGACTTTTTACAAAGGAGAGGAGTTCTTATGCATAACAGGCGCGATCGCCTGATCGCAGTTTTAATGGTGCTGCCCTCGATTGTCTTGCTGGCGATCTTCGTCTACGGGTTTATCGCGATTACCGCACAAACCTCGATGACGGACTCAAACGCCATGCAGCGGTTGAGCCGCTTACCTGCGAACTTCATCGGGTTGCAGAATTATACTGATCTCTTCTCTGGCCCACTGGATACCCGTTTCCGTGTGGGTATTGTGAACACGGTCTTTTTCACCGCCATCTTCATCACCGTTTGTCTGGTGCTGGGCATGCTCCTGGCGGTGCTGCTAGATCAAAAAATTCGCGGCGAAAGCGTGTTTAGAACCATCTTCCTCTTCCCGATGGCGTTATCTTTTGTGGTCACCGGCGTGGTCTGGAAATGGCTATTTAACCCAAATTCAGGCATCAATTATTTACCTACGGTGATCGGGCTGCCACCGGCGCAATTTCGCTGGTTTATTTCTGAAGATCGAATACTTGAGTTTAACTGGCAGGATTTACCGACTATTCTGGCTGTGATCGCGCTGAGCGCGGCGGCGATGTTTACCTTGTGGTTTGCCGTGAAACGCAAATCACGGCCTGCAATCTATGGCTTTGTGATCGTCATGATCCTGAGCTTCCTCATTTTTAGCGGCGCGACCGGCTCTATGAACGCGCTGCCGAACCCGGAGCAGCACGGGTTCAATCTGGCTTTGATCGCGGTGGTCGTCGCTGCCGGGTGGCAGATGTGCGGCTATACAATGGCTATGTATCTGGCGGGGTTGCGCGGTGTTTCCGAAGAACTTAGGGAAGCGGCGCGTGTGGACGGCGCCAGCGAGTTTGGTGTTTACCGCCACGTGGTGTTTCCGCTGCTTGCGCCGATTACGCTAAGCGCGATCATCATTCTAGGGCATATATCGTTGAAAATCTTCGACCTGGTTTATGTGATGGGCGGCGGTGACAATTTACGCATAGACATGCCCGGCCTGAATATGTTCTTTGAGACATTTCGGGGGCAAAACTTCGGGCGTGGCGCGGCAATCGCGATGGTGATGCTGCTGCTGGTTGCTGTGGTGATCGTGCCTTATCTTGTGAATAGCTTTAGATCGGAGGCGAAACGCTCATGACCGCAACCGCTGCCTCTGTACCTGCGCGCCGCCCAACGAATCGGCTGTGGAGTCGAATTCTGGTCTATGCGCTGCTCGTTTTCTTCTCGGTGCTGTTCTTGCTGCCGGTGTACATGGTGATTGTGACCAGCTTCAAAGGGACGGCTGAAGTTAACATTTCCACGATGTGGCAGTTTCCGCAGGCGCTCTCATTCGATGCATGGCGCACTGCATACGAACGCCTTGCGCCCGGTTTGACCAACAGCTTCCTGCTGGTGGTTCCAGCAACTGTGATCTCGGCAGTTCTCGGCTCGCTAAACGGCTATGTGCTGTCAAAGTGGAAATTTCCCGGTGCCAATATCATTTTCCCGTTGATGTTGTTCGGGATGTTCATTCCTTATCAGGCAATTTTGATCCCACTGGTGCAGTTCATGAGCAGCGTAGGCCTGTTCAACAGCCTGCCGGGTCTGATACTGGTGCATGTGGTGTATGGCCTGCCGATTACCACGCTGATTTTCCGCAACTATTACGCGGAAGTGCCAGATGAACTGCTTGAAGCGGCAGCGATTGACGGGGCGGGGTTCTTCGGGCTGTATATGAAAATTGTGCTGCCGATCAGCTTGCCCGGTTTTGTGGTGGTGATCATCTGGCAGTTTACACAAATCTGGAACGAGTTTTTGTTCGCGGTCACGGTGGCGCAGAATACGCCAATGGTCACAGTGGCGCTGCAAAATCTGTCTGGAAGCCAGATCGTGCAGTGGAATGTGCAAATGGCGGCAGCTTTCCTTGCCGCTGTGCCAACGCTGATTGTTTATGTGCTGTTGGGACGCTATTTCATTCGCGGCTTACTGGCTGGCAGCGTGAAGGGGTGAGGGATACTTACGCCTTATGTCGCATATGCACAAGGGTGCGCTGCGGCTGAAATGATAGTTTTTGAAGCAGGAACGAAGTTATTGCGTCGAAGGTGGGGTGCTCAATAGTCAGAGTTTCGCCATCGAAACGGCGGCATGCCAGATGCAGCATGGCTTCCCCGTAAAGCGCGGCGTAATCTTCGTCTACTAGCAGGGTGAGTTGGGTGGTAGTAGAGCCAAAAGCACGCTCCACCCACAAACTCGCCAGCAAATTGCGATCTTTTTGCGAGCGAATAATCAGCCGTTCATCCGAGCGCAGGCTTAAAACATCCAGCAGCGCTTTCAGCAGCGGTTTGTGAAAGTAATAAGCGTCCATAGGCCGCAGCCAGCCTATGCCATTCCCGATGGCGCGGCTGCGTTGGGCAAGCGCAAATTCTTCTTTCCATTCGCTGCGCGTTCGCCGGGTGATATAGATTTGCTGCTCTGAAGGCAGCGGTTTTCGTGTAGAAGCGGGGCGCTTCCAAATAGTGAATGTGCCTTCGTCGCGAAAATCCAAAGAGTCGTATAGATGCCTGGCGATATCGTTGCGTTCCTCAACCTGAAGCAATATATCACCGCGTTTGCCAATCGCTTCCAGGCTGGCTTCCATGAGATTACGGGCGATGCCGCGCCCGCGAAAATCGGGATGGACGGCGACATTGGCGATCACCCATGAACGGGGAAGATGCGAAGGTAAATTGGATGGGTAGATGGATACATTGCCGATGAGCTTGCCATCTTCAACCCACACGTAACCAAGCCCGATACCCAGCACCAGATCATTGACGCCAGACAGCAGGTTGACCCCCGACCCAAAACGGCTAAGCGCGCGCATTTCCCGGATCGCTGCCCGCCCGCCGCTATCCATACTATCGGCGAAGGCAATTTCCATAAGGTCTGCCAGTGGGGCAAGGTCAGTCTTTAGGTTGACAGGGCGCAGACCGCTTGTGGCGGACGCGGTTGCGGTAAGTGTGACCACAGCACACCAAAAGTGAGAATCTTGAAATCAGTGTATCCTTTCCATTGTTCGTGATCAAGACGCCAGTAATACTCTGACGCTGACGGCGTGCCTTTGGATTAGATTGTGCTACCCTTGTTTCTCTTAAGGTGCCTTGATAGACTCCTGACGCTACCCAAAGAGGATCTTCACAACTTATGACGGTGATCCTGAACCTCCTAACCGTTGTTTATGTGGTCTGTGCCGTTTTACTCAGCCTATACGCGTTAGGAACACTTGGTTTATTGGTGATCTATTTACGTCACCGCCATGTCAGGTTAGTCCCGCCGCCTATTCACGAGTCTGATCTGCCTAAAGCGGCTGTTCAACTTCCGATATACAACGAAATGTATGTTGTAGAGCGGTTGATTGACGCTTGCGCTGCGTTGGATTACCCGCGAGACCGCCTGCTAATTCAGGTGCTGGACGATTCCAACGATGAAACGGTTGAACTTGTGGCGCGAAAAATTGAGGCGCTGCAAGCACAAGGCATCAATATCCAGCATGTACGCCGCCCTGAGCGTAAAGGCTACAAAGCCGGCGCTCTGGCCTACGGTTTAGACCTGCTGCGTGAACAAGATGTTGAACTGGTCACTATCTTCGACGCCGATTTCGTCCCTCAAAAAGATTTTCTACGCCAGACTGTGCCTTTCCTGATCGCTGATTCCAGATTGGGAATGGTGCAGGCGCGTTGGGGGCATCTGAACCGTGATGATAGTATTCTGACGCGCTGGCAGGCAGTAGCTGTAGACGGCCATTTTGTGGTTGAACAAACTGCGCGCAACCGGGCTGGCTTCCTGATGAATTTCAATGGCACGGGCGGCGTATGGCGTATTGCCGCCATTGACGGCGCTGGCGGTTGGCATGATGACACGCTGACCGAAGACCTTGATTTAAGCTACCGCGCCCAGCTTGAGGGTTGGCGTTTCCTGTACCTGCCAGATGTGGTTGTGCCGGGGGAATTGCCGCCGCATATCGCAGCCTTTAAGCAGCAGCAGGCGCGTTGGGCGAAGGGCAGTATTCAATGTATGGTCATGCTGCTGCCGCAGATCTGGCGCTGCCGCCGGGTGACGCTGAGCCAGCGTATGATGGCGACGATGCACCTGTGCCAGTATCTGGTACACCCATTGATCATCGCCATGCTGCTGATCACCCCAATCCTGCTTATGACGCGCAGTTTGCAATCGCTTCCGATGGGGCCGCTTGGTTTTGCGTGGATTGCCCCGCCGCTGGTCTTTGTCTTAAGTCAACAGGCGCTATATCGTGATTGGAAGCGCCGCGTGCTGGAACTGCCCGCGCTGGTTGCCTTCGGCACTGGCATCGCATGGACAAACTCGAATGCCGTGATCAGCGGCCTGTTCGGGCGTAAAGGCGAGTTCAAGCGCACGCCGAAATACGCGCAGAAGCGCAGCGGCAATAAATATGCGCTAACCATGAACCGCAATATCTACTTTGAAATGTTCCTGTGTGGATATGCGCTGTGGGGCGCAAGCGTCGCCTTGCGTTTATCACCAACCATCGTGCCTTACCTGCTCATGTATGCTTTTGCTTTTGGTATGGTTGCCCTGTGGGGCGTTCGCGATATCTGGGTGATGCGCCATGCCAGGGGCTAAGCGCGGCTATGCCTTGCTGGGCGTTTTGTGCGCGCTGGCGCTGGCGTTGTTGTTAACCACGCTGCCGGGGCAGAAAAGCGTCGTCAACGCCCAACAGCCAACGCCGCTGCCAGCAACCGCGACGCCTGTATGCGTAGGCACGCTGCCCAGCCGTGTAGTGCTGCATGAGCGCGCTCGCGTTGCCTATAGCGATCCTTCTCCATTGAATGTTCGGGCAAGTGTAGGTACCAGTGGGGACATTCTTGGTGAGATACCGGCAGGCGGTGTGTTCTTTGTGCTGGATGGCCCGATCTGCACCACGCGTTACACGTGGTATTTGGTAGAGTACCACTCCAGCAGTAGTCAGCTTGAAGGTTGGGTGGCTGAAGGGGATTCGACCAACGGCTATTTTGTTGAGCCGTTTCCTCTAGGGCGTTAACGCTTACGCCAATCCCCTGAGCGCGATGCTGGCTCTCTTGATACCCAGCAAGGGCGGGGTAGCCCACACCCGCCCCTCCGGAAGCGCAGCAGCCCCTACTCGTTAAATAATTCGCCCACGCTCATGCCTTTATGCGCCCGTTTGATCACGGCGGCCAGCATTGGCGCAACGGATAATACGGTCATATTGGATGTGTGTTTTTCTGGCGGGATGGGCAGCGTATTGGTGGTGATAATTTCCTTCAGGTTGAGATTTGATAACTTTTGGACGGCGTTTCTCGCTAAAAACGGATGCGAAAAGGCGAGATAAACATCGCGTGCGCCTTCCTGACGGATGACATTCACCGCGTTTTCAACCGATCCTCCGGTTAGCACTTCGTCATCAACCAGCAGCACATTCTTGTCTTTAACATCCCCGATCAGTGAGAGCGCTTCGCTGGTGCTGTCGTTGCTGGTGCGGCGCTTTTCGATGATCACCAACTGGGTGTTTAGTTTTTCTGCCCAGTCACGCGCTTTTTTGGCGAAACCAAGATCAGCCGAACAGACTACCAGATCAGGGATATTTTGCCGGATCACGTAATCGCTCATCAGGTGGAAGGCTTTGAGCGCATCGCCGGGAATATTGAAGAATCCTTGAATTTGCCCGGCGTGCAGATCAATAGTCATATAGCGGTCAGTTCCCGCAACTTCCAGCATATTGGCGAGCAAGCGGGCGGTGATGCCTACACGGGGCTGATCTTTTTTATCTGAGCGGGCATAGGCCAGATAAGGAATGACCACATTGATGCGCCCCGCAGAGTCCCGCTTAAGCGTATCAATCATGATCAGCAGCTCAAAGATGTTTTCATGTACAGGCGGGGACATGGTTTGAACGATGTACACATCCTGCCCGCGAACACTTTCATTCAACCTGATGAAGATATTTTCGTTGGGGAAGATGGTGCGCGTATATTTGCCGACCGGAATACCCAGTTCAGCGGCGATTTCGGCTCCCAGTTCCTGCGAAGCTGAGCCGGAAAAGAGCATGATCCTCCCTAACGGATTGTAGGGAGCTTCGTCTTTCTCAGGTTGTGGCACGTAAGTTGTGCCGGGTATACGATCTTTCAAAACCCCTACTTCCTCATCTGCATTACTCAAAATGCACTCTCGTTTTTAAGACTCAACCGGCAGCGCTTCGGCCTGCAAAATTAATGCTTCAATTGCCTGATCTGGCGTGTTTATGCGTTTTTGTACGCTGGCAACCGCTTCCGCAAGCGCGTTTTCTGGCAGCCCACCCAGCAGCCGCCGAAGTAATGATGCTTGCAGCCGATCCATCAACTCGGCTTCAAGGCGGGCACGCTCGATCTGATCGCGCAGCCCCGCGCCTTCCAAATAACGCTGGTGTTCTTCGATTTTGCTGATAAGCAGATCAACTCCTTTGCCATCTGCCGCGACGGTTTCAACAATCGGCGGAATCCAGACTGCCGGATCATGATTGTTTGATACGCCGCGATCATCCACGCCGACCATCTGACCATGATGCATCCAACGCGTTTTTAGCGCGGGGTGTCCGGTTTCAATCATGGTACGCAGCGCGCGCACGGTCTGGGTTGCGCCAGGGCGATCCGCTTTGTTGACCACCAGCACATCGGCAATTTCGAGAATACCGGCCTTGATCGCCTGTACTTCATCGCCAAGTCCCGGCGCTTCTACAACAACTGTTGTCTGCGCCATACGGGCGATAGCTACCTCATTTTGCCCGGCGCCAACAGTTTCGATCAGCACGAGATCAAAGCCAACCGCATCCAGCGCCCGCGCCTGATCCAGTGTGACGGCGGCCAACCCGCCCAACGCCCCGCGCGTTGCGCTGCTGCGGATGAATACGCCAGCATCGCCGCTGAGATCGCGCATGCGAATGCGATCACCGAGGATTGCGCCCCCGGTGAACGGGCTGGTCGGGTCTACCGCGAGGATGCCAACCGTTTTGCCTTCTGCTCGCCATGCTTTTGCCAGCGCCGCCACCAGCGTACTTTTGCCTGTTCCCGGCGCGCCGGTCACGCCGATGATATGCGCGTGCCCTATGCGGGTATAGGCGGATCATGATCGCTCCGGCCTGTTCAGCGCGGTTTTCGATCAGGGTGAGCAGACGCGCCAGCGCGCGACGATTTCCTGCTATCGCTGCATCGGCCAGCTCAGTTGCGGCCAGCTTCATTCTGCCGTTCCTTCATTTGCATCCATCAGCCCGTGAATGAAACGAACGATATCTTCAGTATTAGCGCCAGGGCCGAAAACACCGCGCACGCCGTACTTTTCCAGTTCGCCCCGGTCATCGTCAGGGATAATGCCGCCAATGAGCAGCGGAATATCGTCCAGCCCCTGATTGTTCATCACTTCGCGGATGCGCGGCACTAACGCCATGTGCGCGCCGCTTAGGATGCTCAGACCGACAACATCCACATCTTCTTGCAGCGCAGCTTCAGCGATCATTTCCGGGGTTTGCCGCAAGCCGGTATACACAACCTCCATGCCGGCATCGCGCAAGGCGCGGGCGATCACTTTTGCGCCGCGATCATGTCCGTCAAGGCCGGGTTTGGCGATCAGTACGCGTATAGTTTGCTCAGCCATTTGTATTCCTTAAGCGCGCGCGTTGTGCTGTAGCGATTATAACATTTCACGGGGGTTAGGGGTGTTTTTCAGCACACATTTGACGAGTAGGGTATAACCAACGGACTTAATCCTACCCGTATTGAATGACGGAAATACCAATGCAAAAAATCTTCTCCAGGCAATCAGGCTCATGGTTTGATGCGTTTACTGCTCCGCTGCGCGCCGAGAAAAATCGGTTGGTGGCGCTTGCGATTGCCGTTGGCGTGGTGACTGCGCTGGGCGTCTGGTTGTTTCGCGAAGCAATAATCTTCTTCCGCCAGTTGTTTTTCGGCGTATTGGTAGATCAACTGCTAAGCCCCATAGTCGGCGTGCTGGCTGTGGTGATCAGCCTCGCTCTTGGGGGCTTCATCGTAGGCTGGATCATGCAGCACTGTATCGGTGAAGAAAGGCATCACGGGGTAGGTGGGGTGATTGAAGCGGTCGCGCTGGCTGGCGGGCGGCTGCGGTATAAGCGAATGCCATTTAAGGCACTGGCTTCAGCAATCTCTAACGGGGCAGGCGCTTCTGTTGGGCCAGAAGACCCCAGCGTGCAAATTGGCGGCAATATCGGTTCCTGGTTGGGGCAGCTTGCGCGGCAGTCTGAAGAACATGTAGCTATCCTGGTGGCGGCAGGCAGCGCGGCAGCTATCTCGGCAGCTTTCAAAGCGCCATTTGCTGGCGTATTTTTTGCCGTTGAGGCGATATTGAATAACAGCATGGAAGCCCGCTCTTTGAGCGTGGTTGTGCTGGCTGCTGTGATGTCGTTTGCCACGACGCAGGCGATTGAACCGGGTTATGACATGGGGCCGTTTGCTTTCTCGCTCAGCGGTGCGCTGGAAATTTTGGCTTTCGCGCCGCTTGGTTTGTTGATCGCCTTGAGCGCCGTGTTGTTTTTGCGTCACAGCCGCTGGCAGCATCGCTTATGGCATCGGGTGAAGTTATCGCGTCCGGTGAAGACCGCGCTGGTGGGCGTTGTGGTTGGCGTGGTGGGTATCTTTCTGCCAGAAGTGCTGGGGCAGGGGCATGATATTGTCGATCATGTGTTGATGGGCGATCTGCAATTTAGCATCCTGATGCTGGTGGTGATCGGGCTGGTCAAGATCATCGTGACGGGTATCAGCCTGGGGGGTGGGTTTGTTGGCGGCCTGTTTGCGCCGTCAATATTTATTGGCACCATGCTGGGCAGCGCTTATGGACATGTGATCGCGGCGCTGCCGGGTATTAACTCTGCTGATCCACGTGCTTATGGTATTGCCGGAATGGCTGCGATGGTTGCGGCGGTGATTCGCGCACCGATCACCGCGATCTTGCTGGTCTTTGAACTGACCAATGATTTCACGCTGATCGTCCCTTTGATGCTGGTGACGATTGTCTGCCTGATGGTGGCAGAACGCTTTGAACCTTTCGGCGTTTATGTGTTCGGTCTGCGCGCGAAAGGCGTGTTTTTGCCAGAAGGGCGCGAAGTTGACCTGATGCAAGGCGTGTTGGTTGAAGATGTGATGCAAAGACCAGCGCCGACTATCCAACCTACGGCAGAGCTGCGCGAACTGCGCGACAAGCTGCGTGCGTATGAATCTGGGGCGTTGTGCGTAGTGGATGAGGCCGGAAATCTGCGGGGCATCGTCACATTGGTAGACTTGCAAAAGGCCTATGAAGCACAAGCGGAACCGGGGACGACCGTTGGGCAGATCGCCTCGCAAGGGGTGATCACCATCACCCCCGGGGAACCGGCATGGAGGGCTATTCGCCTGATGAACCGCAATGATATTCGCCAGTTACCTGTGATTGATTTTGACACCGGTAAACTGCTTGGCGTGGTGGGCAGGCGAGAGATTATTCAAGCCTACCAAACCGCGACAACCCGCCGGATGCAAGATCAGCAGACTGCCGAGCGGATACGCCTGAACACGCTGACCGGGGGGCTTTCTAAAGAGTATCGTGTTAGCGCGCATTCAGCGGTGAACAATAAGCATGTTCGTGAGGTCAACTGGCCTGTAAATTCAATTGTGGCCTCGATTGAACGCGATGGACGGATACTCATCCCGCATGGAGAAACAGTTTTGCAGGGAAACGACGTGCTTACCATTGTTGCCGCCAGAACGGTTGAGGAAAATCTGAAAGCCTTAATTGAACGGGATGCCGCACAGTGACCGAATACTTGTGAAAAGTTAAACGCTTCTCATGCTACAATCGCAAGAGGAGAACGTCTGAAAAGCAGCCGGGTGGCATATGGGCGCAGTGACGGGGACGACCAATTCGGATAATGGCCTGGCCGGTTCGCAGGATAGATCGCGCATAAAGCAGGGCACCTCCAGCCTGGAAAATCGGCTTGGTATTTTGCTTACCATAGCCACTGTAGCCACTGCTATCATTTTTGCGATTGCCGCTATTGTTTCCGCGTTTAGCTGGCGTGATTCTGTTTTTATTGGCGCGCTGCTTACGCGCACCCTGATGGTAGATGGCAGCACCGCCACTGGCGAAACCGCATGGCCGGGGCTGGATGCCGGGTTGATGCGCGGTGACCAGATTGCTTCGATTGGTGGCGTGTCTTTAGGCCGCGCCAGCGATTTCCACACATCGTTACAAAGCTATCAAACCATTCTACGAACGCTTCGCGTTGGGCAGCAGATCGAAATCGAATTTCTGCGTAATTCTGACCTGGCGCGTACTACCCCTGAGCAGTGTGCGCCTGTCACCGCATCACCAGACCGCTGTGATGTGACTTACCGTTTGACCTCGTTCCCTCCGGAAGACTTTATCACCTATTTCGCTGTGCCCTGGGGTTCCGGGCTGGCGGTGCTGCTTCTTGGCGCGGCTGTATTTGTGATGCGCCCGAATCAGGCTTCGGCGCGCACCGTGACCATCGGCCTGATGGGGTTGAGCATCTTTTTGACCGGCCTTTTCAGCCTGAATACTACGTTCACCTTTTCGTGGGTGTGGATTGTGGTGGCTGCGTTACTCGGCGGGGTGTTGATCTCACTGGCTTTCGTATTCCCTACGCGCTCATCTATTGCCTATCGCCAACCGGCGCTGCGCTTTTTGCCTGTGATTCTTGCCGGTATTGCCGGGGCAGTGCTGGCGTATTTCAACATCAACCCGACTGCGCTGGAAATGCCGGTGATCACCCAAATGGCCGCCGCAGGAATTGCGCTGCTCGGCCTGCTTTTGCTGGTAGTAGCGTTGATCGTGCGTCGTCGCAGGGCTATTTCGGCGCTGGCGCGTGACCAGATCAACACGGTATTCATCGGTGTAGCGCTGTGCTTCGCCATTGCCGCGATCTGGATGCTGAATGTAATTGCGCGTGGTTTAGCTGGCAGCGCGCCGATCCCGCTGAATATGTCTGCGGCATCGCCATTCTTCGTGATACCCGCGCTTAGCTTTGCCTATGCGGTGCTGCAATATCGCGCTTATCAGAGTGACCGCATCATCAGCGTTGGTATCACCTACAGCATTATGCTGGGCACGCTGATCATTGGCTATTTTCTGCTGGTGTTCGGTGCAAGCTTGGTGACACAGAGCGTTGTCGGGGCAAATAACCCGGTGCTGGTTGCCGTCGCCATCTTTCTGGTGGCGGTGCTGTTTGTTCCGGTGCGCACGCGTATTCAGGCGCGGGTTGACCGCCTGTACTTCCGTAAACGCGCAAACTATACGCAGATGGTGGAAGATTTTTCGCGCACGCTTTCCAGCGCAAGTGAACTGGAAACCGTCAATGCGGCTTATAAAAGCGCGCTGGATGATGGGTTACAGCCGGATTACACGTTCGTTTTCTACCCCGATATTCAAACGGGCGATTACGTGTGTGCAGGCAAACCCGGCACCGATATTCGCTTTTCCAAAGACAGCCCGTTGATCGCCGCGCTACGTGATGGCGCACAGCCGCTTATTTACCTTGAGCCGGGAAAACCCTGGGATGCGCCGTTACTGGCTGAACGTGCGCGATTGCATATCTTAAAGGCGCTGGTGCTGGTTGGTTTTCGCGGCTCTGGCGGCTTAAATGGCATTGCTGTGATTGGTGCGCCACAGTCGAATACTGGACGCTATGCGTTTGAAGAACTGCGTTACATTGAAAACCTGACTGCGCAAATGAGTATTTCAGTTGAGCGTGCGCAGGTGGTGGCCTCGCTAGAACGGCGCGTGCGTGAACTGGACGTGCTGGGGCAGGTTTCGCAGGCGGTGAACTTCACGCTGGAATTTGACGATTTGTTGGAATTGATCAGCACTCAGTCAGACAAGCTGATCGAAGCCAGCCATTTTTATATTGTGCTGAAAGACCCGCGTACTAACGACCTCTACTATGCCTTTTTCCTCGAAGATGAAGAACGCTATCGTGAGCGCGAAGAGACGCGCTGGCCGATGGGGCGCGACCTGTACAGTGAAGTGATTCGCACCGGCCAATCGCTGCGTATCGCAAACTTTACGCGGGAAATGCAAGCTCGTGGGCTGGATGCAGCAGAAGATGATGCGCTGCGGGGCTGGATGGCGGTGCCGCTGATCGCAGGCTCTGATGTGCTGGGGGTGATTGCGGCGGGAACGTCTCAGCCGAACCGCCAGTACACCGATGATCAGCTCGAAATCTTCAACGATATCGCGGCTCTGGCGGCGACTTCGATTGAGCGTACTCGCCTGTTCCGTGAAACCAATGTGCGCGCCCGCCAGCTTTCAGTGTTGAATGACGTGAGTCGCCAGTTGGTGGCTTCCGAAGTGAATCTTGAAGAGCTGCTGCGGCTGATCACTGCCAGCGCTACCGATATTCTGGATGCTGAAGCTGGCTCGCTGCTGCTGACTTCCGACGATGGCTCTGGCGATCTGATTTTTCGCGTAGCCATTGGCGGCTCTGGCAGTGATATCATCGGTTTGCGCGTGCCAGCGGGTAAAGGGCTGGTCGGTGAGGTTGCCAGCACGGGCACGCCTGTGATCGTTTCCGACGTGATGAGCGATCCGCGCTGGGCTGGCGAGCTTGGTAAGGGGCCATTCCAAACGCGCAGCGTGATCGCGGTGCCGCTGGTTAGCCAGAATCACGTTACTGGCGTGCTGGAAGTTCTGAACAAACGCGGGGTTGGCTTTGACCGCGACGATGCTGATCTGCTGAACACCTTTGCTGGTCAGGCGGCAGTCGCCATTGAAAACGCGCGCCTGTTTCAGTTGACCGATCAGCAGTTGAGTATGCGTGTTTCCGAATTGGAGACGCTGGAGCGCATTGACGTTGAGCTGAACCGTTCGCTTGACCTGACCAAAGTGGCGCGTATTACGGTGGAATGGGCGTTGGAAAATAGCACTGCCACCAGCGGGTTAATCGGCGTGATCACGAGTGAGCCGCCGGTGTTGCAGGTTATTTACAGCGAGGGCTATGGCGAAGGCGATTGGCCTGAAGGCGCGGAAGGGGATCATATCCCGCTGGATCGCGGCGTGGTTTCCCGCGTGATGCGCAGCAAGCAGCCTGAACTCGTATATGACGTGAGCATGGATCGTGACTATATTCCCAGCTTACAAGGGGCGCTCAGTCAGGTCACTATCCCGATGCTTTCGGGCGGAAGCATCAACGCGCTGCTGGTGCTGGAAACCAATCGTGAACCGCGCTTGCGTTTGGCAGATATGCCTTTCCTACAGCGTCTTGCCGAACATGCCAGCATCGCTATTGCCAACGCGCGCCTTTATAACGAGTTGGAACTCGCTAACGCCAGCAAGAGTGAGTTTGTGTCTTTTGTGGCGCATGAATTGAAGAATCCGCTTACCTCTATTCGCGGCTTTTCAGATTTCTTGCTGGGTGGGCAAATGGGCGGCTTAAACGATACCCAGCGCAATTTCATTGGCACTATTCGCAATAACGCCGAACGTATGAATACGCTGGTGAGCGACTTGAACGACGTGACCAAGCTGCAAACAAACAACATGCGTATCGCGGTTGCGCCCGTTGATTTCCGCTACGTGGTCGAAGAAACGGTGCGCCCGCTGCAAAACCAGCTTGACGCGAAGAATCAGAAACTGGTGCTGGAAATGGCGGATGATCTACCGCCAATTCTTGCTGATGAAGGCCGCATGATTCAGGTGTTGACAAATCTGCTTAGTAACGCCAACAAATATACGCCGCAAGATGGCACCATTACGCTGGGCGCGACGCTGGATGAGAAAGTGCCGAAGATGGTGATTCGGGTGGCTGATACCGGCATCGGCATGAGCAGCGAAGATTTATCGAAGTTGTTTACGCCGTATTTCCGCAGCGAGAACCCGCTGGCGCAGGAACAACCCGGCACCGGGTTGGGCATGGCGATTACGCGAGGCATCATTCAGCAGCATGGTGGCGATGTGCTGGTGAAAAGCGAGCTGGGAAAGGGTACGACCTTCAGCTTCGATATTCCGTTGGCGGCTGCGGCTGAAGCGGGCGACTAAACGGCGTTGCTCAACTTGCAAACCTTGTTTCTGGCGCTGATTACCGCCTTGCCAGCAATATGGCTGTGCTTTTACAGCCGCCGAAAACTCTCAATCTCGCGTATTACGGCTGCATTCCTGCTTGGCTGGTTGATCGTTGGCGCTTTAGATCGTGCCATCATCGTTATGCTGGCGGCTGGCATTGTGACCGCTGTTGCGGCGGCGCTTCTCCCGGCTTTTAGCGCAGAATTCGCACCGCGCCTGCTTCCATTTTTATGCGGCGGTTTAGTCGGCGTGAAAATGATTCAGCTTGCTCGTTACATCGGCGCAGGCCATATTGTGGTGATCCTGCTGATGGTCATGCTTATGGCAGCGGCGATGATGCTGCTGGCGCTGCGTTTTGGCGAACGGGTTGAGATTTTAGCGGCAGCAGCAGGCGGCGCAGGCGCTTTACTGACCGGCGCGGGCATGATTCCCTTGTTGAATTGGCTGGCTTATCCGCTGGAAGCAGGCGCCACGACTCTTGCGCTGGCAGCATGGCTGACGCTGACGATTGTAGGCGCGGTTTTTCAGTTTCGAGATTTAAGAAGGCGATCTGTCTGAGTGATCCCTGTTCCTCGCTTACAGTATCGGGCAAACCCGTAAATACTCAGCACGCTAAAGATGCTGAAGATTGACAGCAGGCTGCCCACACTGAAAAAACTGAGCGTGCTGAAGGCTGAGAGCATACTGCCCGCACTGCCCACGCTTAAAATGCTGCCGGCACTACCGATGCTCAGGATGCTGCCCACGCTGCCAATGCTTAGAATACTGCCTGTACTGGCGATGCTCAGGATCGCCCCTCTGCGCTGTCTCTGTGATTTCATAGCGTTTTATACCGTTATATGCTGCTGGTACTCGCCAAATACCATACGTAGGCTGTGACAGATTTCGCCAAGCGTCATCTCGTTTTCTACGCACTCGATGATGACCGGCATCAGGTTGTCGCCTTTCACGGCGGCGGCTTCAAGTTTGGCGCGTAATTCAGCCACGAGTGCGTTATTGCGCGAAGCTCTTAGTTCCGCCAATCGCTCGCGTTGTGATGCTTCAATCGCCGGGTTTACGCGCAGTAAATCTTCAGGTTGCGGCTCATGGGTGATAAATTTATTCATGCCCACGATCACCTGATCGCCGCGTTCTACCGCGCGTTGATAGTCATAGGCCGCTTGCTGAATTTCTGCCTGCATATAGCCCGCTTCAATTGCTGCTAATGCCCCGCCAAGCGCATCAATATCCGCAATTTTTTCGGCGGCGAGTCTGGCAATTTCATCGGTCAGATATTCAATTGCATAGCTGCCTGCCAGCGGATCAACCGTGTCCACCACGCCGGTTTCATAGGCGATGATCTGCTGTGTGCGTAGTGCCACCTGTACCGCGCTTTCAGTAGGCAGCGCCAGCGCCTCATCCATGCTGTTGGTATGCAGCGATTGTGTGCCGCCCAGCACCGCCGACAGCGCTTGCAGGGATACCCGTACAATGTTGTTCATTGGCTGTTGGGCGGTGAGGGTACTGCCGCCGGTTTGGGTGTGAAAGCGCAGTTTCCAGCTATCCGGCTTTTTCGCGCTGAAGCGTTCGCGCATAATTTGCGCCCATAAGCGCCGGGCAGCCCTGAATTTAGCGACTTCCTCAAGGAACTGGTTGTGAGCATTGAAGAAGAACGAAAGCTGCGGCGCGAAATCATCAACATCCAGCCCCGCATCCAGCGCCGCCTGCACATAAGCGATCCCGTTTGCCAGCGTGAAGGCCACTTCCTGAACGGCGGTGCTGCCCGCCTCGCGAATGTGATAGCCGCTGATGCTGATCGTATTCCAATTGGGTACCTGCTCTTTGCAATAAGCAAAAATATCGGTGATCAGGCGCATGGACGGCTTTGGTGGAAAAATGTAGGTGCCGCGCGCAATGTATTCTTTCAAAATATCATTCTGAATGGTGCCGCGCAGCAGGTTTTCAGCCACCCCTTGCCGCTTGCCGACCACGATATACATCGCCAGCAGCACGGCAGCAGGGGCGTTGATGGTCATGCTGGTGGACACTTTATCCAGTGGAATGCCCGCAAAAAGCTGCTCCATGTCGCGAATGCTGCTGATGCTCACGCCAACTTTGCCGACTTCGCCAAGCGCCATCGGATCATCTGCGTCATAGCCGATCTGCGTAGGCAGATCAAAGGCTACCGAAAGCCCGCTTTGCCCCTGTTCCAGCAGGTAACGGTAACGCGCGTTTGATTCTTCGGCGGTAGCGTAACCGGCATATTGGCGCATCGTCCAGAAGCGGCTGCGGTACATAGCAGGCTGAATGCCGCGCGTGAAGGGGTATTCACCGGGAAAGCCAAGCGCCTGTTCGTAGCCATCGGGCTGGCTGGAAGGCGCATCGTCGGGCGTAAAGGCCGCCTCCAGTGGAATGCCGGATGAGGTCGTAAAGAGCGTTTGGCGCTCGGCAACCTTTGCGATCACTTTGCTCAGTACATTTTCACGCCAACGCCGGCGGGCATCCTGCAATTTGCTATAACTCATGTTTAACATCTTTCACTTAAAGCGCTGGAACACGCTTGCTAGCTGTAAGTTGCTGTGTTCCGCTTTTAGGTAAGTTTACCCACGAAGCGTAACCGTTCGTCAAGGTAAGGGTTCAAATTGTTGTAGTGAGGTTCAAGCTGCTTATCATCTTGTGCGCCATAGTTATCATTGCCAGATGCTTCAACCTTCTCTACAATTTTCGGGTGTACACACTCAACGCCGGTAATTATTGCATCATGTAATGCATGATCGGCAAGCAAGTGGAGGAATGGAGAGATGATACAAGCTTTGATTCTGGGTCTCGCAGCAATCCTTATTGGACTGATTTGCTGCTATTCGGGCTACGGTGTTTGGCGCATCGCGCTGGTCATCGGCGGTTTCATCCTCGGTTACGAGATCGGCCACGCGCTCATTATTGATACGTGGGAAAGCCAGTGGTTCCTTGCTTTATTGCTCGGTATCGCGTTCTCGTTGGTCGTTGGTTTGCTCGCCTATTTCCTGTGGAGCATCAGCATCGTGCTGGCAGGCGCTGTGTTTGGCGCGGCGGGTGGCGCCGGCTTGGCGCTGGCGATCAATGCCCGTCCTGATGGTCTGATTACGATTGCCTTTGCGGTGGTTGGGCTGGTGATCGGGTTGGTGCTGGCGCTGCTGCTGAAAGATTTGCTGGTGGTGGTGGTCATGGCGTTGGCCGGGGCTTCAGCGGTGGTCTTTGGCATTGTGACGATTTTGCCGTTCCTTGAGTTTCTGGAAAACCCGCAAACGATATTTGGAACCGCCATCCGCATCATTGTCATCGGGGTATTAGCCCTCACTGGCATCGGCGCCCAACTCAAGTTGTATGGCCCGCGCTTTGACGGCGATCTGTACTTTGAGGAAGTTGGCTAATACCAGCGTTCGCTTTATTCCTCTGTTCAAAATAAAAGACGGGTGTTCAAAACATCCGTCTTTTGCTTTCTAAATCGCATCAGATGATGAGCTAAATCGTTTTTCCTTGATAGCGGCTGGTTACAGCAAGAATTTCCTTCCCATACTGCCCTAAACGCCACTCGCCTAAACCGCGAATTGAACGCATTTCGTCCAGTGTTTTTGGCCTGCGCTCTGCCAGCGTCCACAATGTTTCTCGCGAAATGATCACATCTGATTCTACGCCGCGCTCCAATGCCCGCGTTTTTGCGCCATTCGCGCAGCGCTGTGTAGCACTCAACGATCACCGGGTCTGTAGGCGGTTCGGGGCGCGGCGGCACCGGAACGCGGGCAGCTTTGCCGCGCTCAATCGCTTCAAGCATCTCCAGCCCGTAGCGTCGGGTTATAGAAAAGGGGACGCCATTGGCACGTTCCATTTCACCCAACGATTCAGGCGCGGCCTGCGCCAGCGCCACCATTGATTTATCCTGCATCACCTTGAAAGGGGGTACGTCGCGGCTCTTTGCGATTTCCTCGCGCAGCAGATACAGCTCGCGCAGAATGGCCGTTTGCCGACGGTTCAGGTGGTTGGGTATGGCTAATCGCCAGTAGCCTTCAGGATCAAAGGCGCGAACTGCGCCGGTTACTTCAGCCAGTTCAGTGAATGTTTCACGGGCATCTTCCCAGTAGTTCAGTTCAGTCAGCCGTTCCGCAAAGTAATCCCGAAGCGCGGGCAAGTAATGCGTATCCCGCTGGGCGTAGATCAGGCTGTCTTTAGGCAAAGGGCGATGCCCCCAGTCGTCACGCTGATGGCTTTTATCCACTTCTACCTGTATCAACGTTTCCAGCAGTGCCCCCAACCCGTAATTTTTCATGCCGGTGATACGCGCGGCAATCATGGTGTCGAACAGGTTCGTAAACGTGAAATGAAACTCGCGCTTCATGCAGATCAGATCGTATTCGGCGGCATGAAATACTTTCTCAATGGCGGGATCAGCAAAAAGCTCGCCAATCGGAGTGACATCAATCCCCGAGATCGGATCAACAATGTAGTCGGTTAGCCGTGTTGAAAACTGGATCAGGCATACGCGCTCGCGATAGGCATACATACTGTTGGCTTCAGTATCCACAGCCAGCAGGGGATCATGCGCCAGCTCGCTTCGTAACCGCGCCATCATCTCGCGAAGCTGGGCGCTGGTTCGGACTAGGATAGGCTTGGGGAGGATAGGGTGAAGTTCTTTGGTCATATCCAGTGCCGAAGTCGGAAAATTACGAGCATGCCGATGGTGATAGCAAGCATAATGAATACAATAATGGCAAAAGCATATACGTGCTCGGCAATTGGCAAATTGACATTCATGCCGAAGATGCCTGAAACCAGCGTGAGCGGCAGCATGATCACCGAGATCACCGTAAGAACGCGGATCACTGAGTTCAAACGGTGCGTTAGCAAACGGTCAGCCGTATCTGAAAGCGCGCTGATAACCTCAAATTCCTCGTCTATCATGTCTTTGGCTTTCTGCGCGTGATCCACCAGATCGCCAAAGTAATCTTCCAGCTCTCCCTCAACATAATTGGAGATGCGGTGATCAATTTGCGAAAGAATTGGCAGCATGTGGTGGATGATGCGGCGCAGCGCAATCGCATCACGGCGCACAAGGGCAATCTCGCGGATCAGCTCTTTTTCACTTTTAGGATCGAAGATCTGTTCTTCGATAGCGTGAATTTTACTTTCCACTTTATACAGGATGGGAAACATATAGTCTACCATCCGGTCTAGCAGCACATAGAAAAAGTGTGCCGCTGAACTGCCCATTAAGCTGCTGCGCGTATCTGATTCTTCAGCGCAGTTTTGGGCGGTACGCAGCAGCGGTTTCAAAACCCCATCGTGAACTGTGATGACGAAATCCTTGCCTACGAAAAAGTCCACTTCGCTGCTGCGCGTAAGGCGCGTTGTTGGGTCAAACAGTGGAAACATGAGGACGACGAACAGATAAGTGTCTTCCTGATCCAGCTTGGGGCGTTCAATATTGCTGAGCGCGTCTTCAAGATTGAGTTCGCTAAGCTGTGGAAATGCGCGCCTTAACCCGGCAATATCATGAATTGTCGGGTCGGTGATATCGTGCCAACGTAAATTCTTGTAAGCGAAGCGCTGGGTTGCCATTTGTCGTATTATCCTCGTAACTATAGGTCACAGGCAACACCACATTTTTCCTAAAATAGCCGAAGCGCTCTTTTTGACAACACGTTCTTGATTGTGATATTCTTAACAAGAAAAGTGTGCAACCACAGTAGAACATAAATTTATGTTGGTCATCCCCTGTTCTGAGACCGGGTTGAAAGTTATGATTAACCCGCGTAAACTCACATATAATTCAGGTTGCAACACGCCCATGACAACAATAAACTATTGGGGTACATAGGGTTTAGCCTTGTGTAAGCTTTAGGAGGCTCACGAAAGATGGCATCAATCGCTGCCGAACAAACCAAAGCAGCGGTTCAGACCAAATCTGAACCAAAAGTACAGGTGGCAGCTCCCAGTCGCCGCGAATTTCTGTATTACATTTGGGGCGCTTCACTGGTGATGCTGTTGGGGCAGGCCGGCGTCGCGTTTATCTGGTTTGCGCTGCCGCGCTTCAAAGAAGGCACTTTTGGCGGCGTTTTCAGCTTAACGCCTGATAAAATTCCGGCAAACGACACCGCGCCGCTCAATGAACCCAGCGGTCGCTTCTGGGTTACCCATTTTGACGAAAAGCTTGCGGTGCTTTATGGCGTTTGCACGCATCTTGGGTGTTTGCCGAAATGGGTTGATCAGAATACCCGCTTTGAATGCCCTTGCCATGGTTCTAAATTCCAAATGTCAGGTCAGTATATTGAAGGCCCGGCGCCGCGCAGTTTGGATCGTTTCCCGGTAACTGTGGTGTTCGCGGATGGGTCAACAGCGGCCACTTCAGCCGACGGCGGGGCGATTGATATCGCTGGCAAGGATATTGTGTCTGTTTCGATTGATACCGGTAAAAAAATCCAGATGCCGGGGCGTAGTCTGCCGCCGGAAGGTTAAATTTTATTGTTTGCCCGCACCTAGCTGGTCGGTTCGCTGTGGGTTAAAGAGGAGTTTCTATGTCAGTCCTCCCATTCCCGTCTTTCCTTGATGATGTCAAGGAAAAAGGGCTGAAGCGTGCTGCGCTTGAAGGCGTGAATGAAGTCGTCGAGCGCATCACGGTTGGTATGAATGTTCAAGATATTCGCGAAGCGCTGCGCGGCGAACCCGCTTCTCGTAAGCCAAATCCCCGCCTTCAGCCTCATGCGGATGGTTTCTGGCTGCATATGCGGCCAAGCTATTTTCACCGCTCGGTCACGGGGATTTATCCCACGTTCCGTCTGGGCTGGCTTTCCACCTATTTTGTTTTCTTTGAGACTATCACCGGCATTTTCCTGATGATCTGGTATACGCCTTCACCAGAAGTTGCGTATGCCAACATGTTGAACATCATGAGCAATGTGCCGTTTGGGCAGTTTATACGCGACCTGCACCGTTTGGGCGCGGAAGCGATGGTGCTGATCGTCTTTCTCCACATGCTGAGAACCTTCTTTACCGGCAGTTACAAAAAGCCGCGACAGTTTACATGGTTCAGCGGCGTGATTTTGCTGATCTGTACGATGTTCCTCAGCTTTAGTGGCTACCTGCTTCCCTGGGATCAGTTGGCGTTGTGGGCGGTCACTATCGGCGCTTCGATGGTTGAAGCTTCGCCCCCGCCAGTGGTCGGTACAAATTTGAACCTGCTGCTGCGCGGTGGCCCGGATATTGGCGCCAACGGTTTGCTCCGTTTCTATCTGCTGCATGTGCTAGCGGTGCCTGCTGTCCTGTTCATTTTCACAGGCGTTCACTACTACAAGGTGATCATTCACGGTCACTCACTGCCGCCTGCTGAAGAAAATATCGGTGAAGATACCGCCAAGCGCGTGCCGCTGGATAAGCGCGTCTACTTCATTCCAGATATTCTGACCAGCGAAATTATGTGGATTGCGGTTACCACGCTTGTGCTGGTGGTGCTGGTCACCTGGTTCTTCCATGCACCCTTAGAAGCACATGCTGACAATCAAGTGACTCCATTAGGGACGACTGCGCCCTGGTACTTCTTGTGGATTCAAGGCGCGTTGAAGCTGGGCGATAAGGTGCTCTGGGGGATCATCTTCCCGACGCTGGTGATCATCTTCCTGATCGTCATTCCCTACATTGATGTGACCAAGAGCCGCCGCTTTGCGCACCGTCGTTTTGCCTTCAGCGTGGCCTTCATTCTGCTCTCGCTGCTGGTTTTCCTGAGCTACATGGGCCTGTCTGAGTTTGGCGTTAAGACCTCAGCAGACTCTGAAATTTTGCACGAAATGCTGATGGAACCAGCGCATAACCACATGGGTACGCTGCGCCCCATCCCCTACGATCAACTTGTCGTTGGTCAGTTTACGACCGCGCAATTTGAAACTGAAGAATTTGGCGGCGATATCGGCACAGCCATAGCCCACCAAAATGAGGCGGTTGCAGGCGATCTGGAAGAAATTCTGCTGGCATATTTGAATTCAACGCTGCATTTGTCTGTAAGCAGCATCAATTTTGTGCCTCTCCCCGCAGATGCGCCTGAGCTTATGGATGGCGTTGCCACCCTGGCTCATGACATCACACAGCATCCTACCGAAATGCCGAATGCCTGGGCGACGGTGATCATCACTCAGCCACAGTCCGGGTTGAAGCGTGTAGATGTCGTGATCGTTTGGGACGAAGTGCAGATCGAGGACGGCGTGCCAGTATTGGATGAAAGCGGCAATCCGGTTTTTGTCCTCGACGAAAATGGTAATCGCATCCAGCGAATCAATGGCGATACCATGTTCATTCATGAAGATTCGCAGTACTTCCCAGCACCGGGGGCGTAGTCCGTGAAATTAAATAGACTGATTTTCGAACGTCTTGATCATCGCATTCTCGTTGGAACCGTCAGCTTTCTAGCCATCATGGTGCTGGTGGGCTGGATCTGGATCAATGAAAATGCGCGCATGGCAGCCTTTGAATCGCAATATCTTGCACGCTCAATTGAGCGCGGCGCCGAGCTTTTTGGCAGCAGCTGCTCAACCTGTCACGGCATTGATGGGCGTGGCGCGCTGGGTGTTGCCCCTGGGTTGAACAACCCTGACATCTTTGGACATAATTTCCTTGCCGAAATTGACACGCAGGTTGATGCGCTCAACCTGGAGCGCACTGAAGTGGAGGCGCAGGGCAATACTGATCGCGTCACCGAAATTGACGCTGAACTAGCCACCCTGCAAACCCAGCGCGATTCGCTGATTACGCAAATGCAGCCCGCTGTTGCTTTGGGCTACAATCCTGAATCGCCAAGCCGCCTGGTAAATCTTGGCTGGGGTTCAACGCTGCACAATTTCATATACAGCACGATTTCCTCTGGTCGTCCGGTTAGTGAAAGCTACTGGTCGCAGCCGATGCCGGCGTGGGCACAGGCAAACGGTGGCTCACTGCGCCCCGATCAGTTGGAAGACCTGACCAACTTCATTTTGAACTGGGATCAGGGGGATGACTGGACGATTGAAGAATTGAATTCGGTGCGTCAGTTCGCCATATATCCAATCAACCCTGCGACGGTCAGCGCTGGCCCGCAAGAGCCGCCGGTAGGCGCTACCACCACCATCGCAGATATTATGGTTGGCCTGCAAGACGTAACTGGTGACCCGCAATCTGGCGATCAGCTTTATCACGGTGTCGCTTTCGGATGCAGCGGCTGCCATATCAATGCTGTTGTTGCGCCGCTTGTAGATGGTACCTGGACGCGGGTTGAAACTGAACGTCTGCTTGATCCGCAGTTTGCGGGCTACACCGGTGAACAGTATCTTGCCGAAAGTATCATTCATCCCGGCGCGTTCACAGCGCCCGGCTATGCGCCCGGCTTGATGCCCACTACCTTCGGGGATCGCATGTCTTATCAGCAGTTGGCGGATATCGTCGCCTATCTGAAGACGCAGGATCAGGTCGAGTAAACTTAGCGACAAAACGCAGCAAACGGACGGTCTGCAAGAGGCCGTCCGTTTTTATTTGGGACAAGATGAAACGATGTGCTGCTTTTTAAGAACCGTGACTCGTCAGCAACATACAACTTCGCTACAATAAAGCCTGCTTTTGACCTGAAATTGAAGGGAGCGTCTTGCTCATGCGGATAAAATCTGCCCGCTTGTGGCTTAGTATTGTTGCGTGCCTGTCATTCACCGTTCCTGTGGCACTCATCGCCGCGCAAGAGTCGACTCCTGATACTACAAATTTTGCCTTAACGGCGACGGCGCTGGCCGGAGGGGGATCGGCGGCTGATTTGCCATTTGCTGCTACTGCGACCGCCCTTGCGGCAGGCGTGCAGCAGCAAGCCGCCACCCCGTTAGCAAACACGCCGGCACAGGCATCCTCAACGGCTCTTCCTTCTGCTGAAGTGACCGCTGAACCTACTGTTGCGATTGAGCCAACGGAAGCTGCGGTGGTTGAGGCAACTGAAGTAACCGAAGCAACTGAGGCGGCTGAAACAACTGAGGCAACTGAAGAGGCGACAGTTGAAGTGCCAACCGAAGTAGAAGCTGCGCCAACTGCCGCGCCGACCGCTGCTTCTGGGGCATCCACTACCGCCGAAACAGGTGGAGAAGAGGTTACTGCTGAAGGAACCAGCACGCTGATTTTGCTGATCGGGCTTGGCGCGGTGTTAGCGGTTGGCGGAATTGTGCTGCTGCGTGAGCGTTATCAGGATAACCGGCCTCAAAGCGACGAGTAATCATAGGATTCGCTTGTGACTTTCATCACAAGGCGCTGTATAATCAGTGCAGCGTAAATTAGAAGTCTGGAAATTGCGTTATGGCACAGGCAGCCTGGGAAAAACCATTAGCTTCAACTCAACCATCAAAAAGCTTTACTTCCAGCGGGCGTTGGAAGTATTTACTGGGTGGGTTGTTGATTCTCGGCGCGGTAGCCTATTTGGTCATTTCCGGCATGCTTTCGGGCGCGCGCTATTACATCAATGTAGATGATCTGCTGAATAATCAATCACAATATCTCGGTCAGAACGTTCGCGTTGCCGGGGCTGTGCTGGGTGATACCATCGTTTATGACAGCGAAAACCTGATCATCACCTTCACGGTGGTTTCTATGCCAGAGCAGTATGATGATCTGGCGCAGGCGCTGCACGATGCGGTCAATGATCCGAACGCCACCCGCTTGCAGGTGCGCGTTGAAAATCAGGTCAAGCCGGAACTGCTGCAAAATGAGGCGCAGGCCATCATGACCGGGCAGTTAGGCAATGATGGCATTTTCCACGTGAGCGAACTTAACCTGAAATGCCCTAGCCGCTTCATTGAAAATCAGCCTGATCAGGCGATTGCCCATCCCGGAGCCTAGCTGATGCTGGCGGAAGTAGGGTTGGCGGCGCTGGCATTGGCGTTTGGCGCGGCTATTTATGCGGCTGTCGTTTCGCTGATCGGAAGCCGCCGTCAAAGTACGGCCTTAATTGCCAGCGCCCGTAATGCGGCGCTGCTCACCTTTCCCCTTTTGTTACTGGCTGCGGGTGCGCTGCTTGCTGGTCTGATCTCTCAACAATATCAGATCGCCTACGTGTGGCAGGTCAGCAACCCTAGCACGCCGCTGTTCTTCCGCATCACGGCGCTGTGGGGCAGCCAGCAGGGATCGCTGCTGTTTTGGTGCCTGCTGATGAGCCTGTTTGCGTTTATCGCGCTGCTGGTGAACTGGCGCAGCTATGCCCGTCTGATGCCCTACGTGATCGCTTACACCATGATCACGCTGGCTTTCTTCGTCGGCCTTTCCCTGTTTCTCGAAAATCCATTTGCCCGTTACTGGATCGTGCCGGATGCTTCATCCCCCAATGGACTGGTGGTTTCAACCGTATTCATTCCGCCAAATGCGGTTGCGCCGGATGCTTCACGGCTAGCTGATACCGCGCGCGGCTTGAACCCGCTGCTCAGACATTTTGGCATGATCATCCACCCGCCGATGTTGTATCTCGGCTTTGTTGGCTTTGTGATTCCTTTCGCCTTTGCGATGGCAGCGCTGGCTTCTGGTGATTTATCCACCAATTGGATTAAAGCTACCCGCCGCTGGACATTGGTCGCGTGGCTGTTTCTCAGTCTCGGTCTTTTGCTTGGCGGGCGATGGGCGTATGACGTGCTGGGGTGGGGTGGTTACTGGGGTTGGGATCCTGTTGAAAACGCAGCCTTCATCCCCTGGTTAGTCGGCACCGCCTTCCTGCATAGCGTGATGATTCAAGAGAAGCGCGGCATGTTGAAGGTGTGGAATATGGTGTTGGTGATCTTCACCTTCTCGGCGGTCATTTTCGGCACCTTTGCCACCCGCAGCGGCTTAATTGACAGCGTACACAGCTTTGCCCAAAGCGAAATTGGCGCGCCAATGTTCATTTTCTGGGCGGTAGTCACGCTGATATCGGTGATCTTGATCCTGTATCGTCGTGGGCGCGGTGAACTCAAAAGCGAACATGCTTTTGCTGGAATCCTCAGCCGCGAATCGCTGTTCGTGCTGAATAACGTGGTCTTTGTGGCGCTGGCGCTGGTTATTTTCTGGGGCAGCTTTGGCGCGCCAATCGTCAGCGAATTGTTCATGAGTACCGATATTACGCTGGGGCCGGATTACTTCTATACCGTGACGGTGCCGTTATTTATCGCCATGTATATTCTGATGGGCGTAGCCCCTCTTTCGGCGTGGGGCGCTGTTTCTGCGCGGGCGTTAGGGCGCGCGTTGATAGTGCCTCTTGCTCTTACGCTTGTCGGTCTGATCTTGTTCATCCTTTCCGGCGTCACCAGCCCCGGCGCGCTTTTTGGCTACAGCATTGTGATGCTGGCAGGCTTTGTCGCCATCTATGAAATCTATCGCGGTGTAGTTTCACGCCGCCGCGTAACTGGCGAGAATTATTTGCGTGCGGTGCAGTCCATTTTTAGCCGCAACCGCCGCCGTTATGGTGGTTTCATCGTGCATCTGGGCATCACGGTGATCGGGCTTGGGGTGATCGGCAGCACGCTATTTCAGCAGGAAACTCAGCAAACGCTGGCGCTAGGCCAAACGCTGGGTATCGGCGGCTATGAAATGCGCTTTGATGGCGTGGATACCGGTCAGGTGGCAGAAGATGGCCGCCTGATGGACATCGCAAATGTGACCGTGATCCGTGATGGCCGTGAGCTGGCAAGCCTTCGCCCCCGTCATGATGTATTCCCCGCTGCTGAAGGCCAGACTGCAATGGTGATGAATATCCCCGGCGCGCACAGCACCTTAGAGAATGACTTTTATGTGTTGTTGGTTGGTGTGCAGCCAGATGGGCGGGTGACCTTCAAGGTATATATCAACCCGCTGATAAATCTGGTCTGGTGGGGCGGAATCATTCTGATCATCGGCACTTTGGTTTCATCGTGGCCGTCACAAAAAGAACCAGCCTCAGAGCGCATGAAATCCCGGCGTGGTAAAGCTGCGCCTGCGGGGGCTGCGGCATGAAGCGGCTGATTCTTGTGGTGCTTGCGCTGTTCGGATTATTTGCCGGAATTATGCTTGCCGCCGCGCAGGACACGGGCACAGCCGTTGATCCATCACAGATCACCGATGATCAGGTCATGGAAGTGGCACGCAGCCTGTATTGCCCCGTTTGCCCGAATGAGCCGCTGAATACCTGCCAGACGGAAGCCTGCTACCGCTGGCGCGAAGATATTCGCTCACAACTGGCGCGCGGGCTAAGTAAAGATCAAATCATCGCCAATTTTGTGGCACAGTACGGCGAACGAGCATCTGCGGTGCCGCTCGATCAAACCTTACAGACCGTATCGCTGGTCACGCCGTTTCTGATTGCCGGTGTAGCGTTACTGATTGCCATATTTCTGATTTTACGCTGGCGCGGCGCGAAAACAGCTGCCCCGACTGGCACAGTTAATGATCCGTCCGCCAGCGTGCCGCCGGATGATCCGTATCGTGCGGCGTTGGAAGATGATGTGAAAGGATGAACCCCTCACCCTTGATTCTTCTGCTTAAGAGAGAGGCAGTACAAGGGGGCGCATAAACTATGACCGATCTTGAATTTCTAACGCAAGAACAGCCGGCTGAACCCCCAAAACGCGGTTTAAGCCTTGGCACTATCCTGTTGATCGCGGGCATCGTCTCGGTGATTGTAGTGATCGGCATTGCCTTTGTGCGTTCGCGCGAAACTCAACCAGAGACCGGCACCGCGCCTGATTTCACCCTGACCACCTTCGATGGCGAAACTATCCAGCTTTCCGATCTTCGCGGGCAGGTAGTGGTGTTAAATTTCTGGGCGAGCTGGTGCGGTCCTTGCCGCGCTGAAGCGCCCGCGCTGGAAGCTTTCTGGCAGGAATACCGCGATCAGGGTGTGATGGTGCTTGGGGTAGCCTATGCTGATGATCCTGATGACTCGATGGCTTTCATTGCCGAGTTTGGGATGACATATCCTGCCGGTCCTGATGTTGGCACTACTATTAGTCAGGATTTGTATCATATTCAGGGCGTGCCAGAAACGTTCATCATTGATCAGCAGGGCAACGTGGCTAAATTCATCCTCTCAACGGTAGATGAAGCGGTGCTGCGCGCTGAAGTTGATCCCTTACTTGCCAATAATGGGGCAGTCGGATGAGCGCGGGCGGGTTGATTGCGGCTATCCTGCTGGTCACTGCTGCGGCGTTGATCATCGCTTTGCCTTTTTTATCGGCGCGGCGCAAAGCAGCGGCAGATGGGGCGCTGTTAAAGCAGCAGGATCGTGTTATTGCTTACTATGAACGCGCGCTGCAAAATATCCGCGATCTGGATGAAGATCACGCGCTAGGTAAAATCAACGAAGAAAGCTATCGCCAGGATCGCGAATTATGGGCGCAGCGCGGCGCGCAGGCGTTGAAACTGTTGGATCAACTGACGGTAGAGAACGGGCATCCGGCGGATAGTTCAGATGACGTTATCGAGCAGATGGTTGCCCAATCGCGCGAAAAACAAGCCGCTTCCACCACACAGGCACAGCCTTGAGTTATCAGCGAACCCCCATCCTAAATAGTAAGCGATACCGGCGTCTGGCAGGGCTAATAGTCGTCTTCCTGCTGCTTGCCGCTTGCTCTGGCCTTGCCGGCGAACCGCAGATCGTAGCGACGGTTCCGCAGCCTACCGCTGCCCCCACTGATGTCGGTTATCCCGCCGCGCCGCCAGATTTGGAGCAGGGTGCTGCCATTTTTGCCGCGCGCTGTGTAGATTGTCATGGCGAAACAGGCGCGGGTGATGGCGTGCTGGTGCAAAGTGGGCAAGTGACCAATGCCGGTAATTTCTCGATTCCTGAAACCGCCTCTAACCAGCGCCCGACTGAATGGTTCGATACCATCACCAACGGTCGCATTGAAGCCTTAATGCCGCCCTGGGGAGATTCGCTCAGCGAATCTGAACGCTGGGCGGTGGCTTATTACACCTACACCATGCACTATACGCAGGCGCAGATTGAAGAAGGCCGCGCGCTGTATCAGGAACACTGCGCGCGCTGTCATGGCGATACGGGGCGCGGCGATGGGCCAGATGCTGCCGATCTGGATGGCGCGGTGAGCGATCTCACCGGTCAGTCCAATATGGCGCTGATCAGCGATACCGTCATTTATAACGATATTGTAGAAGGCATCGGCAGCCCATTAGATGGTATGCCCTCGTTTGCTGATGATCTGAACGAAGCGCAGCGTCAGGCGGTTGTCGCCTTCACGCGCACGCTTTCGCTGGCAAAGCCACAGATGATCGGCGCAGAGCAGATCGGCAGCCTCGCGCAGCCTGAAGCTACGCCTGAAGTCACTGTTGAAGCCGGCGCGGCCTTTACCCTGTCTGGTCAGTTAAGCAACGGCAGCGCCGGGGGTACGGTTCCGCCGGAACAGCCAATGACCCTCTTCGTATTCCCGACAGAGGGCAATCCGCAGCAGTTTGAGGCTAACGCTGTAGACGGCGCCTATACATTTACTGATGTGCCGTTTGCTCTGGATTATATTTACGCAGTGACCTCGGCCTACCGTGATCGCGTATTTGCCACCGATTTCATGACTGGCGAAGAGGTGCAGGGTGGCTTGCTCGATCTCACCCTTTATGAACTCACCGAAGACCCCTCGGTGATCTCGATCAACGCGGTGGTCACGCAGGTTAATGTAACGCAAACTGGCTTGGAAATTGCGCAGGTGTGGCAGTTTAGCAACAATTCTGACCGCGCCTACACGACCAGCCAGCTTACCCCTGATGGCCGGCATGTAGGGCTGCTGATCTCGCTGCCGCCGGGATCAATTGTGCCCGGTTTCAGTGAACCGGGGCGCTATGCATATGTCGCCGAACAGTACACCGTGATTGATACTGCGCCTGTGCTTCCCGGCGACTCGCATCTGGTGCAGTTGATCTATCTGATTGACTACGAAGACAGCGCCATCATCGAGCAGCAGATTAACTATGGATTGAATGGCGAAGCGCGGCTATTGGTTCGCCCGCCGGATATTCAGGTGGATGGTGGCGATCTATTCTTGCCCATCGGCGATCAATCGCTGGGGCAAAATATCTACTCCAGCTATGGATCAACCGCTGCGCTGAATGCGGGCGATATTCTTGGCTATACGCTGACCGGGCGCGGCGGCGCGTCAACGGTGGTGGGCGGCAGCACGGATGTCGTCTCTGAAAACAGTCTGCCCATGATCATTGCGATTGTGGTGGTTGGCGAAGTGCTGCTGGTTGGCGGCCTGATTTTCTGGTTTGCGCGACGGCGCGCGCGCTTGAATGACGATGCCGAAACTGAAGCTTCCCCTGCGCTCATAAATGCGCTGGTCAAGCAGATCGCTGAACTTGATGCCGATTTTGAGGCGGGCAAGCTGGACGAAGCGGCTTACCAGCGCCAGCGCGCGGCGTTGAAGACGCGCCTTGCCGAAGTGATGGATCATGGCGCTGATTGAAACTGAAGACCTGACCAAATCTTTCGGCTATATGCCGGTCATCAAGCGGCTGACGCTGGGAATTGAACGCGGCGAAGCGGTGGCGCTGCTGGGCGCGAACGGCAGTGGAAAAAGTACACTACTGCGGATGCTTTCCAGCCTGAGTAAACCAACCAGCGGCAGCATCCGCATCGGCGGGTGGGAACTGCCGCGTGAAGCCGCCGCTGTTCGCGCGCAAATTGGTATGGTGGCGCATAAGCCGCTTCTGTACGATAACCTGACGGCTGTTGAAAATCTGCAATTTTTCGGGCGGCTGTACAATCTCGATCCGGCGAAAAGTAAACAACGCGGCGGCCTGTTACTAGAGCAGGTCGGGCTGGCGCGCCGCGCGAATGATCTGGTGCGTACCTTTTCGCGTGGTATGCAGCAGCGGCTAAGCATTGCCAGGGCAATGCTGCACGAGCCGGATATTCTGCTGCTGGATGAGCCACATACGGGGTTGGATCAGCGCGGAGCGGCGCTGCTGGATGACCTGATCATGGGCGCGCGTGGCGAAGGCCGTACTATCCTGATGGCAACTCATGAATTTGACCATGCGGTGCAGGTATCAACCCGCGTCCTGATCCTCGAACGCGGCAGCGTGGTCATTGATCAACCTGCTGCTGAGATGGATGCCGTGCGGCTGGCAGCTATCTTTGCTGAACAGGTGAGCGCGTGAAAACCCCATTCTTCGCCGCCATGCTAGCCATTTTTCGTAAAGATACGCTCGCCGAATCGCGCAGCCGTGAGCTGATCGGCGCGATGGGTTTGTTCGCGCTGCTGGACGTGCTGATCTTCAGCTTTGCGCTGGAGCTTAACCGTGAAGCGCGAATTGAATCTGTAAGCGGGGTGTTGTGGGTGACCATCGTCTTCGCCAGCATTCTGGGCTTGAATCGCAGCATGGCAATGGAGCGTGATCAGGGCAATCTTGATGTGCTGCTCTTAGCGCCGCTGCCGCGTTCCGCCATCTTTGCGGGCAAGCTGCTGGGCAATTTCCTGTTCACAGCGCTGGTCGGTCTGGCCGTCGCCTTCGTGATCACCATCCTCTTTAACGTCCCGCTGTTTAATGGTTGGATGCTGATCGCCTTGCTGCTGGGTACTGCCGGTTTTACGATTATCGGCACTTTGCTGGCTGCCATGACCGCGCAAACCCGTGCGCGTGAAACCTTGCTGCCAATTGTGATGCTGCCGGTGGCCGTGCCGCTGCTCTTGGCTGCTGTGCGCGGCACGACCTATATTCTGAACGGGGCAGCTCAGGACGAGTGGTTGCCCTGGCTGAGCATCCTAACGGTGCTAAACATCATCTTTCTGGTGTTGGGCGTCGTATTGTTCGAGTTTGTCGTTGAAGAATGAATTTCTAAATTTACCTTTGTAGATTTTTGTAGGTTTTGATATGATTTGCCCGAATTTTCACAAGTAATGAGCTGAAGGAGTTTCTATGAGCGCGGTGACACAAGCGCCGCTTCCTGTATCCTCTACATCGTCACAAAGCCGCCCGGCGCTGCTGGTTATCCTAACGGTTATAACCGCAATACTCACCGTTGTTGGCTTGCTGATGCTGCTGTTTTATGCCGGCCTGGATGTGACACAGGGGGATGTGCAGCGTATTTTCTACATCCATGTATCTGCATTTGCGGGGGCTTCGGTGGCCTTAGGTGTTTCGGTGGTCGCTGGCATCATGTATCTGTGGAAGCGTAATCCAAAGTGGGATCGTTTGGCGCTTTCGGGCATTGAAGTCGGCTTTGCGCTGGCGCTGACCAATCTGATTACCGGTATGGTATGGGCGCGCCCGATCTGGAACACCTGGTGGACATGGGATCCCCGCCTCACCAGCGCCGCGATCATGATCCTGACTTATGCCGCCTATTTCATGCTGCGCGCGGGCATCGAAAACCCGGAAACCCGGCGCCGTCTTTCCAGCGTGTACGGCATTCTCGCCTACACAACGGTCATCGTCACTTTTGTCATCATTCGGATTCGTCCGGATACCATCCATCCCGCAGTCATCGGCCCCAGCCCGCAAAATGCTGAAGGCGGCTTTGAGCTTTCCAGCAGCATGTTGGCAACGATGAGCTTCAATATGATTGTGTGGAGCGTGTTCATTCCCTGGGTGTTGATCTGGTGGCGTCTGCGTATCGAAAACCTTTCTGAGCGCGTGAATGCCCTGCGTGCAGTAGTGGCGGAGAAATAAATCATGCCTGAAACTCTGATTCCCGATACCACCGCGTATCTTTTACTTGGACTGGGCGTAAGCACCGTCATCATGGGCGCACTGATTGCCCGCTTCGTGCTGAAATATCGCTCGCTGAAGCAGGATGAAGCTGCGCTGGAGCAAATCGCGCAGTCCTAGTTTTCGGCTGTTTCTTCAACTTAAATGTATAAACGGGCGCTCAAAAGGCGTCCGTTGTGTTTATAGGCTCAATGCATTTTGGAGAGTTTCATGACCCCTGCTGAACTAGAAGCGATACGCCGCGAGAAAGATCAGTTTTTTAAGCAGCACCCGCAGTCGCCACTTGAACCGGAACAGCAGGATCGCTTCACCGGTCTAAGTTATTATCCATACAACCCCGATCTTGATCTGGTGGTGACGGCGGTGCCGGTGAAAGATGATCGCCGCATTCAGATTGAAACCACTACCGGCGATACACGCATCTATGAGCGCTACGCTCGTTTTGATTTCACGGTAGATGGGCAGCCTGTCGCGCTGACCATTTATGACTCGCCGCACGGCTATTTTCTGCCCTTCGTGGATGCTGGTGCGCCGGGTGAAACCTATCCTGCCGGGCGCTATGTAGAACCCGAACTGCTTCCGGATGGCCGCTTTCATGTGGATTTCAATCAGGTCTATAACCCGACCTGTGCCTATAATGAGGGCTGGTCATGCCCGATCACGCCATCTGAAAATCGAGTTGCTGTTCACATTCGTGCTGGCGAGAAAAACCCTGAAGGGGCGTGGGTAGAAGTGGAAAAATAAAAGCGGTAGGCTCAACCGAGCCTACCGCCAAAGAGGGGCTACGCGCCGAACGGCATTATGCCTGTTCCGGGGATTGTGCAAGTCCCTTGCGCCTCACGGATGTTTCGCTGGTGCACCCAATTACGAATTTCCGTTTGCGTATTATCGAACTGATACCACATTTCACCGTTCACCCGCGTAATACGAGTGCCATTAAAACTGCCGTTCACCTCTAGCGTTCCAACTTGCGAGCCATTGGGGAAATTGAAGAACGGCGTTCCTCTATCCAGCAGCAGGATGCAGCTGTTCGGCGGCAGCTCTACGTCAACCATATTTCCATCAGGGGCAGGCGTTGCTTGCGGCCCGCAGCTACCTTGATTCAGCGTGTAGAGGAATTCGGTTGAACTGTTGCCAACGCTGGCTCTCAAGATGTGATCTTCATTGTAGAAAGTGGTGACGGTGATCGGGATTACCGAAGTGAAGCTTTGGCCTGCAGCTAACGCCGGGAAATTGCCGAAAGCCGTCGCCGTAACAGTACCCGTTCGCACGTGAATATCCTGCAAGGTGATGGTGCCCGCGCCAGAAGTGGCATTTCCGCGGTTGGTCACAACCACATTGGCGATGATCGGCACGGCACAAACCACGCCGCTTGTAACGGTTAGGCTAGCGACTTGAACATTGCTCTGCGGCACAGCGGTGGCTGGCGGCAGCGGCGTTGGTGGGGCAACGGTTGGCAAATTGGAGAAGTCGCCACTGTTTTGAACCACTGTCGGCGAAACCCAGCCCACATTACCGGTATTCGTTCGTATCTGGAACCAGCCTGTACGATTGGCGCTTAAAGCCAGCACATCCGCTGTTTGGCCTGAAGGCAGCGAGCCGGTGATCGGGCAGCGCGTATTATCCACAATATCGCAGCGGCGAATGTTGACAGCGGCGTGCTCTGCCAGCGGCGTTACACGCGGTGTCGTATCGGTCGGCGTTTCAGGTGTGGGGGCTGGTGTTTCTTCAGCGGTGATCCCCAGTTCCGTAAGGATTTGTTCGCGTAATAGTTCGCTTTCGATGGCGAAGCGCTCGTTATTCAGGCGGATCGGTGAGATGGTGTCGTAATACCGCTGCAGGTCGGTTGTCACCACGTTCAGCCGTATTGCATATAAACCATCTGCAAAATCTTGCGTGCTGATGATCGCCAGCACATCGTTCACGACGGGTTCTGAATAGATCGGCGAAATCGGAATCCAGATCACATTTTCAGGGATGCTCTGGTCATCGTTTAGCGGTGCGGCCTCCAAAAAATAGAAGGCAAGATTCTGTACGCTGGCCGTTCCAAATACCGGCACATCCTGCCAAACTTCAGAGATCGGGAAAGGCCATGCAATTTCAACGCCGGTCTGCGTGTTAGTTGGGGCTTCTTCCTGCGCCAGAACGACGGTGGAGGTCAGCAAAAGGGTGGCGCACAACAAAAGCAGTAAAATTCGCCTCATATCAAGTTTATCCTTGGTGAGCGGGATAGTAAGTGTTTCCCAACGCATAGCATATTCCCTTACGATCTGTATTGCAAACATGCCGTGATACGCTTGCCCTCCGCTTAGAAATAGAGTTGCTTACGCGGCGGGTCTTGAGTTTTCAGGCGGGGGATTGAGCAGTATTTCGTGATTAACGCATGATGGCAGTCGGGATTTTCACCACGCTTAATCTTTCCTTCCTATAGCTTTTTACAACGATTTCGTTCAGAATAAGAACATAATTTCTGTTACACCTTGAGGTTTCTTTGGTGTCTCAGGTGATCGCTGTGATGGTGTGATACCCGGCAACAACATGATTGTGTGCTTGTTCGTCCCCAGATTTGCTTTCCAGATCGCCCAGTCCAGCGGCATTGATCAGCCGCAGTTAATTCTGATCAATGCCGAAAGTACAGATGCGCGGATTATCGCGGTAAGCCCTGAAGCTGAGGCTGCTGGCGCGAAAGTAGGCATGGCGTGGGTAGAAGCTGTGCCACGTTTTCCAGAAGCGATCTTTCTTTCCGGAACCGCGCCTGAATTTAGGGACGAAGCCGAATCCTTGCTGCAAAGCCTATCTGTATATACCCAGTATCTGGAGTTGGACGAACGCAGTTTTCCGCAAACCGCAGTCATTTATCTGGATATTGGATCGCTGAAAGATGACGATCTTCAGCGGCAGGTGATTGACATCTTTTTTGAGGTTAAACAGCGGAATCTGAATGCTTCGGTAGGCGTGGCGCGGGGAAAATTCCCTGCGGCTGTCGCTGCCCAGAAAGCCGAGTTGAACCACTATTTTCTGGTGCGCGAAGGGCAGGAAGCGGCCTTTCTCGCCAAACTGCTGATCACCCGCCTTCCGCTGTCGCCGGAATTGGCCGCGCGCTTGAGCCGTTTGAACGTGAAAACGCTGGGCGATTTTGCCAGTTTGCCCGATGTTCGGGTGAAGCAGGAATTAGGTGAAGAAGCCTATCGTTTTTATCAGATCGCTAACGGGTGCGATGAACGCCGTATCGCGCCCATACAAGCGCCGCCAGCGATTGAGCCAGTACACGCGATTCTGGAAGAGCCATTGGTAGACAAGACCCGCTGGATGCTGACCATCGTGCCGCTGGCGCAAGAATTTATGCGTAACCTCTCACAAAATGCGATGGTCTGCCGCCAGTTTGGGCTTAACCTTACGCTGGATGATGGCCGCACGCGCGAGCGCCTGTCCCGTATCCGCGCATACCACTCGCCCGCCGAAATTGCCCGCGAAATGAACTTGATGATTGACGGCCTTTCCCTGCAAGCCCCGATCACTGAAATTGAAATTTCTTTCGTTCAGTAATTCACCGCTCTCTCCGATGTTTTGTGGCTCTATAGTATCTCGTGAAGCGCGGTATACTCGTATGCGTCATAGGAGCTATTTGGCATGAGACATTATCGCCAACTCACAATTGTGGAAGGCGCGCCTGAAGGCGGTTTGGCGGCTTCATCACAAGATGATTTCGGTGCAGGGGTGCTGATTCGCCGCGAAGGCGATTATGTTGCGCTGTCCTTTTATTCCGGCGCGGTAGAACTGCTCTTGCGGCTTAAGACCAGCGAATTAGTCCGCACGTTGGATCATTTACACCCCACCGACCAAACGCGCAGCGCCCGCAGTGTAGGAACTTCGCACACTACCTTATGGCTTACCCTGCGCCCTGATGGCTCGTTGGTGATGCGTCCCTCGCTAACCACCGATGCCGCCGGTTCAATTTCCCTCAACTTTGAACTTGCAGAGTCTGTGAAGGATGCGCTAAATAACTGGTTGAAGCAGTAAATCACACGTTGTCAGATGCGGGTTGCTTCGATACAATTCCGGCGATGTGAGCGCCTTTATGGAGAGTGTCGCGGTTCCGCCGCGAACGCCGAAGGGGCAAACCGGTTGATCGCTGGGCAGCCGGTGAAACTCTCAGGCTCAAGGACATGAAGCGTGCAACCCTCTGAAGGTTCATCGTAGATGACGACAGAGCGCACAGCATTTTGGCTGCGCGCTCTTTTATTTCACAGCCCCGCAGCCCTGAAGTGAATCGCCCTGCAAGTGTTACTATTAGTATCAGTGTTGTTGAGGAGAACGCCGATGGGAAGCTGGAAAACGCCTGAAAACTTGAAATATTTACGCACCGATGAATGGCTGCTGCTAGATAGCGATACGGCTACGCTGGGCATTTCTGATTACGCTCAGGATCAGCTTAACGATATCGTATTCGTGGAACTGCCATCAGTTGGCGCAACCTTTGCTGCCGGTGATACTGTTGCCGTAGTCGAATCCGTCAAAGCAGCTTCTGATATTGTGACGCCAGTAGCCGGAACGGTGATCGAGGTCAATCAGGCGCTTGAACGCCAGCCAGAGATCATCAACAGCGATCCTTATGAAAAAGGCTGGATCGTGAAACTAAAGGTGAGCGATGCTTCTGGCGCTGATGGCTTAATGGATGCCGCCGCCTATAGCACCTATAACGAAGGGCGCTAGAGGTCTTAAATATGGCGTATATTCCCCATACCGACGCTGAACGCGAGCAGATGCTGGCGATCATCAGCGCGAAATCAGTTGAAGAACTATTTGACGCGGTGCCGGAAGCGCACCGCTTTCCAGCGCTGAATCTGCCGCCAATGATGTCTGAAATGGAGATCGTGGCGGAAATGCAGGCGCTTTCTGAAGCCAACGATCATGCTGGCGATTTTGCTATTTTTCGGGGTGCGGGCGCATATCATCACTTTGTGCCTTCAGCCGTAAATCACATTCTGCTGCGGGGCGAATTTTTCACCGCCTACACGCCTTATCAACCGGAAGTGAGCCAGGGCACCCTGCAAGCGATCTACGAATATCAGAGCATGATGGCGCAGTTGACCGGCATGGACGCCGCCAATGCCAGCCATTATGACGGCGCTACCAGCTTGCTGAAGCGGTGACCGTTGCAAAGGATGTAGGCCGTAACAAGCGCAAGCGTATCGTCCTCAGCCCTTATATCAATCCGCAGTACCGCGCTGTCACCCGCACTTATCACCAGTGGGGCGGGCTGGAATTTGTGGGGGATGACCAGCCCTATACCACTTCGGAACTGATCGATCTGATTGATGACAATACGGCGATGGTAGCGGTTGGCTATCCGAATTATCTGGGGCACATCGAAAATCTGTCGTTGTTCGCTGAAAAAGCCCATGAAAAAGGCGCGCTGCTGGTCGTCGTTGCCAACCCGATGGCGCTGGCTATGCTCAAATCGCCGGGCGAACTCGGCGCGGATATTGTCGTGGGTGAAGGCCAGCCGTTGGGCATCCCTTTGAGCTTTGGCGGCCCCTATCTGGGATATTTCGCTGTTCGTGAAGAATATGTGCGCCGTATCGCTGGGCGCATTGTGGGTGAAACGGTAGATCAAGATGGCACCCGCGCCTTTGTGATGACCCTGCGCCCGCGTGAACAGGATATTCGCCGCGAGAAGGCCAGCAGCAATATATGCACCAATCAGGGCTTGATGGCGCTGGCGGCCACGATTTACCTCTCACTGATGGGCAAAAACGGACTGCGTAAAGCCGCCGAATTGTGCTATCACAAAACGCAGTATGCCGCTGATCGCATTGATGATCTGCTGCATTTCAGCGTGGATCGCTCACAGCCGTTCTTCAACGAATTTATCGTCAAATGCCCTGTGCCTGTCAGCGAGATTAACGCGCTCTTGAGCGAACGGGGCATTCTCGGCGGCGTTGATCTTGGTGAAGATTACCCGCACCTGAAAGACCATATGCTGCTCTGCGTGACTGAAATGAATCGCAAAGTAGAAATTGATACGCTTGTCGAAGTGTTGAAGGAGGTTCGCCATGAATAGCGAACCGCTGATTTACGATATTAGCGTGACCGGGCGTGAAGGCGCGAATTTGCCCGAAGCCGATGTGCCGCTCGCCAAACTGCCAACCGATTTGATGCGCGATGCGCTCGATCTGCCGGAAGTGAGCGAACTTCAGGTAGTGCGCCATTTCACCAATCTGAGCCGCAAAAACTTTGCCATTGACCGCCAGTTTTACCCGCTGGGCAGTTGTACCATGAAGTACAACCCCAAGTTGAACGAAGATATGGCGCGGCTGGCGGGGTTTGTTCATCTGCATCCGCTGACCGATGCCTCCGGCTCGCAGGGCGCGCTGGCGTTGATGTATACCCTGCAAACGTGGCTGGCCGATATAGCTGGTTTTAAGGCGGTCAGTTTGCAGCCTGCCGCTGGCGCGCAGGGCGAGTTCGCCGGAATCCTGATGATTCGCGCCTATCATCATGAGCGTGGCGACGAAAAGCGTACCAAAATTCTGGTGCCTAACAGCGCGCACGGCACCAACCCGGCAACCGTAACAATGGCCGGACTCACCAGCGTTGAATTGCCTTCAGATGATAAGGGCAATGTTGATCTCGAAGCATTGAAGGCCGCCTGTGATGATACCGTTGCTGGCATGATGATCACCGTCCCCAGTACGCTGGGTTTGTTCGACAGCAACATTCTGGAAGTGATCGAATTGGTACATGCGTGCGGCGGCCTGATGTACATGGACGGCGCGAATATGAATTCGTTGATGGGCATCGTCAAAGCTGGCGATCTTGGGTTTGACGTGATGCACTACAACCTGCACAAGACCTTCTCCACGCCGCATGGGGGCGGTGGGCCGGGTTGTGGGGCAGTCGGCGTGAATGAAAAACTGGCTGATTATCTGCCGGGACCTATCGCGCAGATCACCGATGCCGGGAAGGAACCTGATTTGCCGCCATTCTATGAACTGGTGATGCCGCCGAAATCCATCGGTCAGCTCAAAGCCTTTCAGGGCAATTTCGGCATGCACGTTCGCGCCTATGCCTACATTCGCAGCTATGGCGGCGATGGCCTGCGTGATGTTTCCAAACATGCGGTGCTGAACGCTAATTATCTTCGCGTGCGGCTGGCGGAAGCCTACCATGTGCCTTATAACCGCTACTGCGCCCATGAGTTTGTGATGGAAGGCCACTGGGAAGATGCGCCGGATATTCACGCGCTGGATATTTCCAAGCGGTTGATGGATTACGAGATTCACCCGCCAACCAATTACTTCCCGCTGATCGTGCCAGAAGCGCTGCTGATCGAACCGACAGAAACCGAAGATAAGCAGACGCTGGACAATTTCATCGAGGTCATGCTTAAGATCGCTGAAGAAGCCAAAACTCAGCCTGAATTGTTGAAGGAAGCGCCGCACAATACTCCGGTTCGCCGTGTGGACGAAGTGCGTGCCGCCAAGCAGTTGATGTTGTGCTGCCGTCCCGAACCAGATTGGCACAAAGCCGGGGAAAAGGCGGAGTAGCTTAAATTCCCGTTTCGCTGAATGTCGGGGCGATCTACTAGATCGCCCCGCATAGATGCGATATCACGTTTTGTGCTCATGATGTCGTTAACCCGCATCATGATTCGCGTGCCGATCAGATTTCGATTATTGTGGTGGAGAACAACGATCAGCTACCTGGTATGAAAGGCGTTCTGCCATGCCTGCTTCGCCACCCAATAACAATGATCCTTATCCCTTTGATTTTGATAGCTCGTCCGCGCCGCCACCGCCGCAGACGGGCACTACGCCTTTTCAGGCTAATCCAGCCAATAAGTCAGCGCATTATTATGGCCACTACTCCGACGAGCCGTCAGTGAAGGCTGATATTGTTGATGAAATTGACGATGCTTTAGGCATCTCAGACCGTATGTTTGGCTGCGGGTGGTCGTTATTGACGCTGCCATTCCGCTTAGTGTGGAGCGTGATTGAGGGAATTTTTGATTAGGATTGCACTTTTGTAATCCCTTAATTTTTTCTCCATTTCTTACGCATCGCCTATATTCACTATGCTATAATACCCCGCGTGTAAGCGAAACCTTCCTCATACTTGGGGAGACTATCGAGGCAGCATGTTTAAAAACGTCGTCAAAAAAGTGTTCGGTGATCCCGTCGAAAAAGAGCTGAATCGTTATCGCGTGATCCTTGAACAGATCAATGCATTTGAGCCTCAACTGCAAAAGGAAACAGATGACCAGCTTCGCGAGCGCATAAACAAGCTTAAAAAGCGGCTGGCAGATGGCGAAAAAACGCACGATATTTTGCCTGAATCCTTCGCCCTGACCCGCGAAGCTTCGGTACGCACCATCGGTTTGCGCCATTTTGATGTGCAGATGATTGGCGGGATGGTGCTGCACGACGGCAAGATCGCCGAAATGAAAACGGGCGAAGGCAAAACGTTGGTTGCCACGCTTCCCCTTACGCTGAATGCGCTGCTGGGCTTTGGCGCTCATCTGGTCACGCCGAATGACTATTTGAGCAAAGTTGGCGCGCAAACGATGGGACCTGTGTATCACAAACTCGGTCTTAGCGTGGCTGTCATTCAGAACAGCGCGGGCGACCCGAACAGCGGATCGTATCTCTACGACCCGGAATTTCCTTCAGATGATGCCCGTTTCCAGAATCTGCGCCCCTGCACCCGTGCGGAAGCCTACCGCGCTGACATCACCTATGGCACTAACAATGAGTTTGGCTTTGACTATCTGCGCGACAATATGGTCGGCGATATTAGCCAGCTCGCTCAGCGTGAATTATTCTTCGCCATTGTGGACGAAGTAGACAACATCCTGATTGACGAAGCCCGTACCCCGCTGATTATCAGCGGTCAGGCTGACGAACCGAGCGATTACTATAAGGTGTTTGCGCGTATCGTGCGCACGCTCGAAGAAAGCAGCCCACTGGAAGACAAAGACGACGAGCCAGACGGCGATTTTGTGGTTGATGTCAAAGATCGCGTTTCTTTCCTGACCGAGCGCGGCGTTGAAAAAGTTGAGCGTGCGATGGGCGTTGATCGCCTGTACGACCCCGAAAATGCCGAGATGATCCCGTATCTGGATAACTCGCTGCGGGCGTATGCGCTCTACCATAACGACAAAGAATACATCGTGCAGGACGGGCAGATCATCATCGTTGATGAGTTCACCGGCCGTTTGATGTATGGCCGCCGGTTCTCTGAAGGGTTGCATCAGGCCATTGAAGCGAAGGAAGGCGTGGAAATTCGCCGCGAAAACCTGACGCTGGCTACCATCACCTTTCAGAATTACTTCCGCATGTACAAGAAACTGGCTGGCATGACCGGCACGGCGCTGACCGAATCCGAAGAATTTGAGAAGATTTACAACCTTGAAGTGCTGCCCATCCCCACGCACCGCCCGATGATCCGCAGCGATTACGAAGACCTGATCTATGGCACCGAAGACGCCAAGTTCAAAGCCATTGCTGATGAGATCAAGGAGCGTAACGGGCGCGGACAGCCCGTGCTGGTGGGTACAGTCGCCATTGAAACCAGCGAGCGCCTGAGCAAGATGCTTTCCAAAGCGGGTATTCAGCATCAGGTGTTGAACGCCAAGCAGCACGAAAAAGAGGCCGAGATCATTACGCAGGCAGGTCGTCCCGGGCTGGTGACGATTGCCACCAACATGGCTGGTCGTGGCGTTGACATTCTGCTTGGCGGTAACCCCGAAGGTTTAGCGCGTCAGGCGCTGCGCAGGCAGAATATTGAAATCACCGCCGCTACACCGGAGCAGTGGCAGCAGGCGCTGGCTGAAGCCAAAGCCCAAACCGAAGCAGACAAGCTGAAAGTGATCGCGCAGGGTGGGCTGTTCGTGCTAGGCACCGAACGCCACGAAGCGCGGCGCATTGATAATCAGCTTCGTGGTCGCGCAGGCCGTCAGGGTGATCCCGGTGAATCTCGCTTCTTCCTCAGCCTTGAAGATGAGTTGATGCGCCGTTTTGGTGGGGATCGCGTAAAGGGCTTCATGAAATTCGCCGGTCTACAGCCGGATGAGCCGTTGGAAGCGGGCATCGTCAGCCGGGCGATTGCGCAGGCGCAGACCCGTGTTGAAGGCTACAACTTTGACATCCGTAAGCGCGTTCTGGAATATGACGATGTGGTCAATAAGCAGCGTGAGGTGATCTACCGCCAGCGCCGCGAACTGCTGGAACGCAACGACCTGCGCGACGAATATCTAAAGACGCTGGACGAGCAGATCGCCAAGGTAGTAGACGCGCACACCGAAGATGCCGAACATCCAGATACTTGGGAAATTGAAGAGATGCACCAGCGTCTATTCACGCTGTTCCCGGTGCCAGTTGATGTAAACCCGGAAACTATGCGCGGAAAGCCGCTGGACGAGTTAGACGAAATGATCGTTAATTCTGCCCACGCCAGCTATGACCGCAAGACTGCCGAAATTGGCGAAGAACTGATGAAGCGCTACGAGCGCGCAGTCATGTTGTATTCGATTGATCGGCACTGGCGCCGCCACCTGACCGATCTCGATGTGCTGCGTGAAGGTATCGGCCTGATGGCGATTGCCCAGCGCGATCCGCTGGTCGAATACAAGCGTGAAGCGTTTGGCATGTGGCAGGATTTGCAGGATCAGATTCAGGTAGACGCGCTGCGTAATATCTTCCGCGTCGCCCCGCCTAACACCCAGCAAGCGCTGCGCCGCCCGCCAGTGATCTCGGCAGTGCGTAATGTGCAGGCTGTTCATGCCGCCGCCAGCGCTGTGGGGCGAACCCAGAGCAAGCCTGAACCTGTACGTAAGGCCGACAAGAAACCGGGACGTAACGATCTGTGCTGGTGTGGCAGCGGCAAGAAATACAAAGACTGCCACCTGAAAGATGATCAGTCGAAATCGGTGAACCGGGGCTAATATCCCTCCCTTATATTTTGCTCATGAAAAGAGCGAATAGCCCCTCTTCATGATGATGGAGAGGGGTAGGGGCGGGGCTATTTTCCCTGTGCCTGATAGCTGTATTTGTGGCAAACAACATTCGTCTCTTTGAAATTGAAGATATATGATCACACCTTCAAATTCTGATGAAGCGCGGCTGAACTGGTTCGTATTCAAATATCTGGATACGCTGGCTAAGTGGGATGTCGGGCGCTTCTTTAACGAAAACCCGTTTGCGGTTGAAACTGCCGAAAATGTGGCCGCCTTCAGCCGTCGTTCCCCTGAACAGGTGTCCAGCGTGCTGCATGAGATGGCGAATGACGGCCTGATCATCGAAGAGCCACGCGAGCAAATCAACACCTATCGCTTGACTGAAGATGGGCAGTTTCGAGCGCTGCTTTCGGCCTTTTTCCTCGCCTGCGATGATCGCGAATTTCGCGCGCACATGCTGCACGATGTGATCGAACGTGGGGGGTGAGGGGGTATGTCTGCTGCCGCATTGAGCCAACTCTTGCTGCTATACTCATGGTTCGTGCTGGCGGCTTTGCTCACCTTCTTGCTGCTGGTTGCCCGTTTCTATCAAAAGTTCTCCGGTGAACGCACATACTATAAACTGTATATTGTCCCTATCCTGCTGTACGGCGCAGCTCGGTTCGCTACGCTGTCATTGATCGCATCGGCGGCGATTTGTGGGGCGACTTATTGATCGGGGTCGCCGGGGTAATGTTGGCGGTGCTGGTAGTTTTGCTTTACCGGATGATGACCTCAGGGCGCAAACCCCTATGACTTTGCTGAATCTGTTTAGCGCGCTGGGTATGGCTGGCATCGGCATTGCGCTGGTGATATTTGCCCGCCTTAGCAAACGACTCGGCGCGGCTACACGCTCAAGACCATATTATGTTGGCTTTTATGTGGGTGCGATCTTTGTATTTTCAGTTGCTGTGCTGCACGCGCTGAATGCCATTTTTAATTTTGCCCCGCCAGATTTGCTGGTGGCAGATCCGGTTTGGGCGGTTGTGTTTCACGGTTTGCCGGCTTTAGGAATCACCATTGGTTTGTATTTTGCTTGGCGTTATTGGAGTTGGTTGCTGGCGGAGCGGGACTAATCGTTATAGACTTCAAACAAAACTAATCGTTTGCGCTTTTCCGTGGTGGGATACGTCTACAATGAATCACGACGGGATAACTGATTTTGAGCGCGACACATGCTTAGTATTTCAGCGAGGCAAAATACGGTGACAACGGAAACGAGTCGCCAGCAACCGACAGAAACCACACAGGCGCTGCGTAACTTGCCTAAAGTGGAATTGCACCGCCATCTCGAGGGGTCGCTGCGCATCGAAACCCTGCTTTCGATTGCGATGGAATACGACATCACCCTGCCTTCGGTGACTGCTGAAACGCTGCGCCCGTATGTACAGTTGATGCCCGATGAACCACGATCCATGCAGCAGTTTTTGAGCAAGTTCGCCATTTTGCGCCAGTTTTACCGCTCAGAGGCCATCATCAAACGGGTCACTCGCGAAGTGATTGCCGATGCTGCCGAAGACAACATTCGCTATATGGAATTGCGTTTTACCCCCAAAGCGCTGAATAATATCGTCAACCGCGATTATCAGGAAGTGATTAGCTGGGTGTGCGAAGCGGCGAAAGAAGCCGCTGAAGCCAACAATATCAAAGTTGGCCTGATCGTTGCCATGAACCGCCATGAAAGCCTCGATATTGCCCTGAACGCTTTTGAAGCGGCGTTGGCTTTGCGTGGGCAGGGTATTGTCGGCGTGGATTTGGCGGGGCAGGAAGCCAACTACCCGGTTTCGCTGTTCCGTGTCTTATTCGAGCGTGCCCGTGCTGAGGGCTTGGGCATCACCATTCATGCTGGCGAATGGGCAGGGCCGGATAGTGTGCGTTCTGCCGTCGAAATTGGCGCAACCCGCATCGGTCATGGTATCCGCACGATTGAAGACCCCGATCTGGTTCAGATGCTGGTCGAGAAGGGGATTGTGCTGGAGGTATGCCCTTCCAGCAACGTAGACAGCGGCGCGGTTGCATCTCTGAAAGAACATCCGTTAGAGAAGCTGTATACAGCGGGCGTACGCACCACCATCAACACCGATGATCCGCTGATTAGCGGCATCACCCTGAGTGATGAATTTGCGCGGGTGCTGAATGCCACCTCGCTCACCTTAAATGACCTCAAGCGGATGCAAATTCTGGCGTCCCGCGCGGCATTTTTACCCTCGTCAGAACGTACTGCGCTGGCAGCCCAGTTTGAAGCATGGTTCTTTCCGCCGCCCACGCGCCCGCTGCGCCCTCAGGATTTCGCGCAGGCCTAACCTGTCAGCGCGACCGCAACTGAGAGTTTTCGATTATGCGGCGGTTTCACTTTTTCTTCGCTGGCATATACATAATGTTGAAAGAATCTATGGGGTTTCCGTGATCGCCAGAGCTAAAACTATACGCCGAAATATACGCATCATCTGACTCGATAGTGAGATAGGGTGTAAATTTCCCCTCGTTATCAAATTTTCCGCCGACCAGCTTAAATTTAACCGCAGAGCCCGCAGTATTCGCTTCAATAATCTTTGAGCTTGTTGCGTCTGACGATTTGATTAAAGCCAATTCACCACCGTCAGTACGACCGTTTTTTTCATCAGTATCCCGACGCCTGTTCGCGAAAGCTGGTTGCACTGGTTGGTAACTCAGGATTTCTATCGCTTCTTCATAACCGCTGACTTTACTCGTGCCTTTCAATTTTGCGCCGTCAACATAAATGGTCAGCAGCGCCGCGTATTTTCCCTGCTGATTATCTGCCGGTTGGGCTTGCCCGCCACCATTGCTGCCGGTATCCCGCTGAATCACGCTGTTATGTGCCAGCATCCGCTGCATAGCCCGGTTGCCAATCGTGCTTTGCAGTTTCATCAACGGCGCGGTTGTAGGCGTGAAGGGAAGAATTTCCCTTTCGCTGTGTGCTTTTAATGCTTGAGAAATCGGTTTGCGCTGATGGCTGTTATTCATGGTTGCGCAGCCTATCTAAACTAACGACAAATGGTCTATTCCCTTGTGTAACAGCAGTGTCACAAAATTGCCGCAGCCCTTTTTTATCGTGGGGACTCTTCCGCTGCCGCTGCCGACTTATGTGCCTTACGCCCCCCGCGCTCGATCTTGGCGGGCGCTGCTGATTGGATCAGCGTGCGCGCTTTTTCAACCGAACGCGCCGCGAGTTCACGTGCGCCATCGTGCAGGTCGTTATCCGTCTGCACCATCTTGATATTGTTTTCCATATCTTCGGCATCCCAGCCCCGGCTGTGGGCGATGAATGGAAACTGCGGGGTTTCAAAGCCAAGCTCGTTAAAGAACATCAGCATTTGCCCGGCTACCGCCTGAATATTGTCCTGCCCGCCGGTGATGATGAAGGCGGCTACTTTGTTGCGTATCAACACGTTATTGCGGATCGTGATCTGATTCTGGATGCAGTTCATGCGCTCGATCATCTTGAAATACAGGGAACTGGCGCTTCCCCATCGGATCGGCGTTGACACGATTACCGCGTCGCACCAGTGAATCAGCGCCTCATATACCACCTGCATCTCGTCTTTCTTGTCCATTTCAGTGATCGAACACGGCCACGTGCAGGCGTGGGCGCTCTTGGAGTAATAGCCTTCGCAGTTGCGAAACTTCAAATCATTGATCTTGATCAATCGGGTTTCTGCCCCCATCGAAGCGGCATGTTGCAGCGCGATATCCAGCAGCGCTTCCGATGTGGAGTAACGCGGGTAGTTCACATCCATTGCTGTAGTCGAAATACCCAGCAGCCGCACCGGGCCTTGCGCACGCACAATCGGGCGGGTTAGCGGGTGAGCCTCGTGCGGCGGTTTGGTGCGTGTGGTCACTGCCTGTAAATTGACCAGCAGCCGCCCGCCTTCCTGTTTGAACTCATAGCGCGGCACGCGATCTGATTCATAGCCGGGTTCGCCTTCCCCGGTAACACGATGATATTTATAGTGGTGCCAGGGGCAGGTGATGTATTCCCCCTCCAGATGGCCGTCACCGAGCGGCCCCGCCATGTGATTGCACACGCCGGAAACGATGCCGAACGTCCCATCTTGATAGCTGAGGGCAAAACGTGTTCTGCCAACGTTGATCTGGCGCAAAGGTGATTGTTTTAGCGTTTCTACATCTCCCAGATCAACCCATGTTTGCCCGGCATCCATGCTGTTCACCCCTTACGTCAACTGTTATGTAAGTGTTATTTGTTGATTATATGTCTTTATGCCAATTGCGCTTGTTATAATTCACCATACGGCAAAATACAGATGAAACAGGAAGGCGCTAATGCAATATCGGCGGTTGGGACGCACAGGCTTAAAAGTAAGCGCGCTTTGCCTTGGCGCGATGAATTTTGGTTGGTCTGCTGATCAAGAAACATCCTTCAATGTGATGGATGCGGCTGTAGATGCAGGGATCAACTTTTTTGATACTGCCGACGTTTACTCGCGCTGGATTACCGGCAATACGGGCGGTGAATCAGAAACCATCATTGGCGAATGGTTCAAAACCCGTGACCGTGACAACATTATTTTAGCGACCAAAGTGCGGGGCAGAATGTGGGCTGGCCCAAATGGCGAAGGGTTAAGCCGTACCCATATTTTGCGGGCGGTGGAAGACAGCCTGCGCCGCTTGAATACTGATTACATTGACCTGTATCAGTTACACGCGCCAGACCCTGAAACCCCGCTTGATGAGACGCTTTCAGCGCTCGATATTCTGGTGCGGCAGGGTAAGGTGCGATATATCGGCTATAGCAATTTCCCAGCGTGGCAAACCGTGAAGGCGCAGTGGATCAGCGATAAATATGGGTATGCGCCGTTTGTATGCTCGCAGCCGCATTACAGCCTGCTGCATCGTGACGAATTTGAGCGCGAACAGGAAGCGATGTGCCTCGATCAGGGTATCGCGGTGATTCCCTACAGCCCGCTGGCAGCTGGCTTTTTGACCGGCAAGTATTCGCGTGAAAATCGCGCGCCTGATACAGCCCGCACAGAAAGCAGCGTGATTCGCAAGTTAGTTGATAATGAACGCGCCTATGATGCCCTTGAGGTCGTTCGCGAAATTGCCGCTGAACATGCTGCGCCACTTCCTCATATCGCGCTGGCCTGGCTGCTGGCGCGGCCTTCAATAAGTTCGCCCATTATTGGCGTGCGCACGGTGGCACAACTTGAAGAGATAGTAGGCGCACCTGATCTGGTGCTTTCAGAAGTTGAAATCACGCGCCTGAACCAGGCAACTGATGGATTCTAACGAGTAGCTATGACGACTTCACACCCTATTCAAAATGTTGGCGGCTGCCGTTTGCCCTGTAGTGGGGGGTGCAGCTTATGGATCATCTTCGTGCTTGCTGCGCTTGCGGCTTTCATTTTCTTTGTGCTTGATGAAACCGACCTGAACCTGAATATTGGCGAGCCTTCAGTGATTGAAATCGGTTCAACGGTGACCGGTGAAAACAGCTTTTTCGGCGTTAGCCGCTGGACGTTTTGAAGGGCAGGCCGGTGAAACTGTCACCCTTGCGCTTAATCGTGCCGATCCTGATTCCAGCTACGATCCGCTGGTGCGCCTGTTCTCGCCAGATGGCACTGAACTGACGAGCGACGATGACGACGGCGATGGCTTAAATGCGCTGATTAGCTGTTATCCGCTACCGGTTTCTGGCACCTATACCATTCATGCCGATGGCTTTAGCGGCGACACGGGCGAGTATGAACTTAGCCTGCAAGCGACGATGGTCAAAGTGCCGCGCAGTATTGCGTATGGTGATGTAGTAAATGAGCAGTTGCGCCAATGCCTGCAAGTATTCACGTTCAATGGCGCTGCGAATGATGTGGTCTGGATCAGCGTTTCCAGCAGCAGCTTTGATACCACGCTTCAGCTTTTAGACCCCAATGGCATTGAAATTGCTGCCGACGATGATTCTTTTGGCGCCGATCCTGCGCTGCAAGGCATAGTCTTGCCGCGTGATGGCGAGTACCGAATCATCCTCAGGCCATATTCTGAAGGCAATACAGGTGATTACATGCTGTCGCTTAGAGAAGGGGAATGAGCATCAGCCAGAGGATCGCGCTTGGCGCATCATCGCCCGCTTAGGCAGCCGTGTCAGAATGCAGCCTCATATGTTTTAGAGGCTGCCGCTTTCATCGCCTGTTCTTAGTGTATCTCTGCTTGCTTTCCCCGTAGTTTCGCCCCCCTCATCATCCGGTCTGGGCGCAGGCGGGATGATGAGCAATTTATCAATGCGGCGCTCATCCATATCTACCACTTCTATTTTATAGCCGCTGGTCTCCAGAACGTCGCCAACAGCCGGGATGCGGCTCAGCAGCGCCAGCACCAGCCCCGCGATAGTGTTGAAATCCATATCGTCTAATTGTGGCGGCATGGGTAGGCCAGTTGCATCCTGCACTTTATCAACTGGAGTTATCCCGCTGATCAACCACGAGCCATCATCACGCCGGGCAATTTCGTCAGGATCGGGCACGTCCGTTTCATCACGAATGCTGCCGACCAGTTCTTCCAGCAAGTCTTGCAGCGTCACCATTCCGGCAGTCTGACCGTACTCGTCTATCACAATGGCGAAATGCACGCCTGTTTTACGAAATTGCTCCAGCACCCGATCTATAAGCTCCGTTTCTACGATAAATGCTGGTTGGCGTATGACCGATTTCAACGTTTCTGAATCACTATCGCGCAGCAGCCTGACAATATCTTTCGCGTGCAGCACGCCGATCACATTGTCAATGCTTTCCTCGTATACCGGCAGCCGTGAAAACGGATTTTCAGCAAATACGGCAGCAACTTCGTCCAGCGTCATTGAAACATCCACCCCGATCATGTTAGGTCGGGGGGTCATAACCATCTTTACCTGACGATCTGCAAAATCGAAAACCTGCTCAATGAGATCGGCATGATGCGCTTCTACCGCGCCGCTTTCTGTGCCTGCGCGCACCATGTACACAATATCTTCTTCGGTGATGGCAGCGGTTTCGCTCTCTTTTTGCCCCAGCAGTCGCAGCACCACGTTCATCGAAAAAGTCAGGAAGCCAACAATTGGCGTGGCGATCCGTTCCAGGAAATGCATGATCGGCGCAACCAGGATGGCAAAAGACTCCGCAGCCCGCAGCGCCAGTTTCTTCGGCACCAGCTCGCCGATGATCAGCGAAAAGTAGGTGAGCAAAATTACTACAATGGCGAAGGCTATCGCGTTGGCATGAGGGGCAATACCGGGAATAGCGCGCAGGTACTCTGCCAGCACCGCGCTCAGGCGCGCGCCGCCGAAAGCGCTGGAGATGGTGCCAATCAGCGTGATGCCAATTTGTACCGTCGCCAGAAAACGATCCGGATTTTGTGAGAGTTTCAGCGCGGTTTTAGCGCCGCTGCTGCCTTCGTTGGCTTTGGCTTCCAGGCGGCTGCGGCGCGCGGAGACAATCGCGATTTCAGAGCCAGAGAAGAACCCGTTTGCCAGCAGCAGGACGAAGATGATCACTAACTCTAAAGCGATATTATCCATTGATTCTCTTAGGGCTACCCTCTGTCGGATTGAATTTATAGCAGTGGCGCAGATACTAAATCATAGCGGGTACACATAAAAATATCGCGGGTAATTTAGAAAAATCTTTAGATGATCTGGTTTTGAAGCTATAACAGCAGTCGCAGCAATGCCGGGAAACTGTGAGCGAAGTTCCAGTGATCGCGCGCTTGAAGGGCTTAATTCTGTAATGAGCATTTTCCATCTTTGATATGGCGCATTACTGGAACACTTCGCCATGATCCTCTGCGGCGATTCGATTATCAGCACCAAAAACGTGGGTAGATTGACTCAAAATAAAAAAGGGAATACAGTGACTGCATCCCCTTTTTCCCTCATATGAAATGTGACTCCGACAGGACTCGAACCTGTAACCGATTGATTAAGAGTCAACTGCTCTGCCAATTGAGCTACGGAGCCATATATCTGGGCATTATAGCAGAGGGTATTTGCAGATCAAGACTTTTTCGCTCAAGTGAGCGGCTGTACACAGCTCACGATGTTTTTTGTAAAAGCCGCGTCACCGTATCAATCAGGTCAGAGGCGGCGAAGGGTTTGGTCAGGTAGTCGTCTGCGCCTTTTTCCAAACCTAACGCACGACTGTCGGGGTCAGCCCGCGCGCTCATGAACACAAATGGTATGCCGCTAATAGACAGTGTGCTACGCAGCGTTTCCAGCACCTGGTAACCGTTCATATTGCCGCGCAGGCCAATATCGCACAGGATCAAATCGGGCTGGTGCTGCTCGGCCATTTCAAGTCCCTGTTCGCCGCTGGTTGCCCCCAGCACCTCAAAATCACTGAATTCAAGCAATTCCATGATATCGCGAAGCAAGAACCGTTCGTCTTCAATGACCAGAATGTGCGACATGGGCTTATTAACAACCTGTTATGACAGCTGTAAGCGAGCTGGAAAAGTTTAACATGATCGCTTAACACTACCTGTGAGTGTCGGATTTTTATATCCGATCTATAACCCGATTCTAATTCTACTGGCGAATCCTACAGCATTTCCTTGATAGTTTCCGCCAGTTTGCGGTTGATGCCCGGCACGGCGGCAAGCTCGTCTATGCTGGCGGCACGAATCGCGGTGACGGAATTTTCAAACGCTTTCAGCAGCGCCTTGCGTTTTGATGGCCCTACACCGGGGATCGCTTCAAGCTGGCTGACCATGCCCAATTTGGTGCGGCGCTGGCGGTGGCTGGTGATCGCGAAGCGGTGCGCCTCATCACGGATGCGCTGCACCAGATACAATGCATCGCTTCGGCGCGGCAAAATCAGCGGGTGCGAAATTCCTGGCCGGTAGATTTCCTCAAACTGTTTTGCCAGCGAAACCAGCGGCACGCGCTCGGTTAACCCGAATTCTTGCAGCACTTCTGCGGCGATGTTCAACTGCCCCTTGCCGCCGTCTACCATCAGCAGATCCGGCAGCAAACGCCATGTTTCATCTTTGTCATCCGCCCCGGGGCCAATTTCTGTTGGTGCTTCATACGATTGCTTCCAGCGGTTGAAGCGCCGCGTTAGCGCTTCTCGCATTGACTGATAATCGTCTGATCCTTTGTGGCTCACGGTGCGAATATTGAACTTGCGATATTCGCTCTTTTTCGGCACGCCCTGTACAAATACCACCCGGCTGGCGACAATCGCCGTCCCCTGTGTGGTGCTGATGTCATAGCACTCAATGCGGTTGGGCGGCTTAGCCAGTGAAAGCGCTTCCTGTAGCTGAGAGAGCGCGGTTTCCTGTTTATGCGTATCGGCTTCCCACTGCGCCCGCATCATTCGCAGCGCCTCTTGCGCGTTTTCTTCGGCAATATTCACGAGCTGCTTTTTATCGCCGCGTTGGGGAACCGTGATGCTCACCCGTTTGCCGCGCCGCTTATCGCGCAGCCACCGTTCAATAATCCGCGCCTCTTCAATATTGTTCGGCAGCACTACTTCTTCAGGTACTTCGGCGGTATCGCTGTAGAAACGTTGGATGAAGGCTTCCAGAATTTCGCTGTCAGTTTCGCCGAGAGTATTATCCAGCGCCCGTGAATCGCTGCCGATCAATTTGCCGTTGCGGATGAACAGGATTTGCACCACAGTTTCATTGTCATCGCGGGCAAGCGCGATCACATCGCGATCTGCAAAGTCAGCAGATACCGCTTTGTGCTGGCGGGTGATGTATTCAATCGCCCGAAGCTGGTCACGAAGCGCTGCCGCCCGTTCAAAGTCCATCGCTTCGGCAGCGGCATTCATCTCATCGGTCAGCCGCTGTACCACTATTTCCGATTTTCCGCTCAGCACATCCATAAATTCGCTGATCATGTGCCGGTACTGTTCCTGATTCACCGCGCCGATACACGGGCCATTACACAGCTTGATGTCATAAAACAGGCACGGGCGCGGGTCTTTGCCGGTGATCTCGCGATCACAGGTCAAATAGGGGAAGGCTTTACGCAGCGTTTGCAGCGTGTTTTGCACCGCCCACATCGCTACATACGGCCCGAAATAGCGGCTGCCATCGTTCACAATTCGGCGCGTCGTTTCCACTTTAGGGAACGGCGTGTGCCACAGCACCTTGATATACGGGTAGCGTTTATCATCCTTCAGGCTGATGTTGTAGCGCGGCTTATAGCGCTTGATCAACGTTTCTTCGAGGATCAGCGCCTTGATCTCGTTTTCTTCAACGATGAAATCAATATCGCGGATATGCTCGCGCAGATGAATGGTTTTCAGGCTGTTTTCGGCGCTGGCGTTGAAATAGCTGCGCACGCGGTTACGCAGTTTGATCGCCTTGCCAACATAGATGATTGTCCCGTGTTCATCTTTCATCAGATAAACGCCGGGTTTCATCGGCAAATTTTTCAAAATCGTGCGGATATGATCTGAGGGTTGGAAGGACATACAGGTTATGATGGTGTTGGTTTAAAATCGAAATTTCGTTCTATTATAGCATATGTATGCTCATCAATAAGCCCATTGTGAAGTGAAATGTCCGAACGTATCCTCACTCAACGTGACCTGAACCGCGCGCTGCTTGCCCGGCAAATGCTCTTGGAACGAGCAGCAGTTTCTATTCCTGAAGCCGTTGAACAGCTGGCTGGCATGCAGGCACAGCTTGCCTCCGCTCCCTACGTCGGCTTGTGGACGCGCCTTAAAAATTTTCAGCGTGATGATCTTGCGCGAGCTATTGAAGCCCGCACGATTATCAAAGCCACCCTCATGCGTGCCACGCTGCACCTGTTCACTGCCGCCGATTATGTGCGTTTTCGCGGGACGCTTCAGCCGGTGTTGGCTGCCGCTTCCGGATCTATCGCCGAACAACGTAATGTGAAACTGGATATCCCCGCGTTGCTTCAAACAGCGCGAGCCTATATTGAAGAACAGCCGCGCTCATTTGCCGAACTCAGCGAAATGCTGGCTGAACGTCATCCCGATACCGATATTGGCGCGATGCGCTATACCGTTCGCACGCATTTGCCGTTAGTTCAGGTGCCGGCAGATACCCGCTGGAGCTATCCCGGCAATCCCAAATTTACGTTAGCGGAAACGTGGCTGAAGCAGCCGATCCCTGAAGCCGACCATCTGCGTGACCTGATTTTGCGCTATCTCGCCGCCTTTGGCCCCGCCACTGTCAACGATGCGCAAGCGTGGTCAGGGCTGCCGAAGCTGAAAGATGCCTTTGAAGCCCTTAGGCCGGAATTGGCGGTCTATCGCGACGAGCGCAAGCGCGAATACTTCGATTTGCCGCACATGCCCATCCCTGACGTTGATGCTCCCGAACGCTTCTTGCCAGAGTTCGACAATATTCTGCTCTCGCACAAAGATCGCACCCGCATTGTCGCTGATGAGCATCGCAAAGCGGTGTATCTTCCCGGTTTGCGTGTCGCCGCTGCGATCCTGATTGACGGTTTCGTACACGGCGCATGGAAAGCCGAGAAGGTGAAAAAGGTGGCGGCGCTCTCAATCACGCCCTTCAAGCCGCTCAGCAAGCAAAATCGTGCCGCGCTGGAGCATGAAGGTGAACAGCTTATACGCTTTATAGAGCCAGAAGCCGCATCGTATGAAATTAAGTTCGTGGAATAGGAAATCTACAATTTGCTTTCAGCGAAGCGTTCTGGTTTTCTCGCTGATTTTCGCGGTCAGCCCCTCAGCCATGCGCTAGAGGGGCAGGGGCGCAGGGTTTTCACTCACTCCCGTTGTATCCGCGCGCGCCGCAAATCATCTTCAGCGCGTACCATCAGTTTGTCCAGCATCTCGAAGATTTCAACCGACGCGCCGGTAGCCAGCCGCATCCGCCCGCGATACGCTTCGCGCAGTTCGTCCAGCAGCCGCCAGGGGTCATCGTCCCGCCCCATCACCGTCGAATTTACGGTCACACCCCCCAGTACCAGCGGCAGGTAGATGTAAGCCATATCAGGCTCTGATTGCCCGGCCAGCCAGCTAACCAGACGATTGGCGTAATTTGCGCGCTCTTGCCTGTCGCCCAGGTTCACCCGCACGCGCGGCCTGATCACGCTGAAGCCCGTTAGCACCGCATCATAAATCGCCGATTCCATCAGATAGCGTTCAACGATTTCGCCCGGCTCCCATGTCGAAACTTCAGGGTTGGCTGCCAGCGTCTGGCAGAGCGTTTGGAACCAGCGGGTTTCTTCCAGCGGCATCACTTGTTCTAGCGTTGCGCCGTCATCCAGCGTGTAAGTGATCATTTTGGCGATGGCTTTGGATTCGCCGGGGTGCAGCGCTAATCGGTGATCTGCATACAGGGATTCCACGCGCCGCAGCGCGCTTGAATAAATGGCATAGCGAGTCAGCGTGGAAGCGATCATCCGCGCCTCTTCTACCTTTGCCGCCAGCAGTTCCTGTTCTTCCGCCAGTTGATCAACTGTCCACAGGGTTTCATAAGCAATCTTTAATTCCTGCGGCGGGTTCGGCATCCGGCGCGGCGCAATATCGAATTGCAGCGTCACGTTTTCCTGAGAGGCATTCTGCGGGTGATGCACAAACTCAATATCGCTCAATGCCTGTAACTTGAACGGCGATACTGCCAGGACTGAGGCAGGCGCGCCGCCAGTTACCGGGCGCATGGCTTTGCCAGATCGTGCTGCACGATAGCGTACCGCCACCTGTATCGGGTAGTTGTCGCCGGGCTGAGTGGGCGAAAGCGCCACCACCGGAATGCGCAGCGCCCCAACTTCCCCCGCTTTTAGCGGAAGATCGACCATCTTCTTGGCAGTCGCAATGTTCATTGGCCTGCCGTTTGGGTCTTTGACGGGTAGCTGAAGCGCGATGCGTATATTCATCGGCTGGTCAATCATGCTTTGCAGGATCACCACCACTTCAAACGGTTGGTTCAAGTATGCCTGACGGGGAAATACGCCTAGCGCTAGTTGCAGCGCATCCAGCGTGATCCGCGCGTTCGCTGGCGCGATCATGCCCAACACATCGGGTAACATCGGGTCAAATTGCAGTGGGTTATTCACAACTTATGCTCCCGAACGAAATCCGTATTTATGCTCCATACGGGCGATGACTCCTCTGGTCATTTCCACCAATGGCAAAGTTTCATCAGGTAAGGTCTGCGCGCGCTGATTCATAATCCGAGAGATTGAGGCCGCCAGTTCTTGCGGCGATTCTCTGGCGATTGGCATTTGCTCGCTGACGAACAGCCCGCCAGCGATCAGCGGCAGGTACACTCTACTGAAATCCAGCGGTATGGTTCGCGTTTGCTGATCCAGCGACTGCGCTAATTCTGTCGCGTATTGTTCCTGCTCAGCGTCGTTACCCAGATTTTCCCCTGTCTCGCGCTCCACCAACGCAAACGCAAACCGCGCGGCATCATAGGCCAATGCCGGGTACAGCGATCCGGCGAGCAGCGTCATCGGGTCGCGCGCGTTCTCAGCTTTGGCATCAATGCTGCGCATCATCTCTATAACCCAGCGCGGCAGTTCTGGCGCAGCGTTCAAATCCAGCGGGTTATTGATCAGCATTGGGGCGATAGCGTAGCGTCCGGCGTTGGCATACCCGTGACCGCTGTCCACAGGCGCGGCAAATTCCAGCAGCAGAGTCATCAATTTAGCGATAATTTCCGCCTCAGGCTCAAATAAATCAAAGCCGCCTGTCCGGAAATGTTCATAAGTGGCTTGCAGCAGCGGTTTATAAGCATGCAAACGCCGCACGCGCGGGAATGTATGCAGCAGCAGGTCATCGCCATATACATACATCATCGGGCGCGGGTCTGGTGTGTCGGTCAGCGTCCACAGGCTGTTCCAGCCTGCGCGCGCGCTGGTGTTCATCGGGCTGATGCCGCTGCCAAACAGGGGCAGGGGCGCTTCAATCACGCTGCGTCCAAGTGCCTTCTTAGTGTTATAGGCCAGCGATTTCAGCGCGCTAAACGCATCACGCGAACGCTCTGGCAGTACATCTAGCGTTACAGCGCCGCTTCCCGGCGTGCGGATGCGGCGTTCTTTGGCCTGTGGTTTAGCCTGAATTTCGATGGCGAATTTATACAGATCGCCGGGGGCTTGTCGTGGGTAAGGTCATCGCTGGAAATGACAGGTAACCTACTTCAGCGGCTCTCATGCCCACGATCACGCGGTTGCTCTGGGCGATGAATTGACCATATTGCTTCTTCGCATCTTGTTCTGGCAGGCGCAGGCTGACGATCACGTCCACTGGCGCGGCCAGTGTATTTTGCAGCAGTACGATGATCTCGAAGGGCTTGCCAGCGCGGGGTGTGCGGGGGCGTAGGGCAACTGCCGCATCCACTGTGCCAAATTGGACGCGCGCCCCTTGAGTAAGTTCGCCCAGAATGTCTGGGAAATTGACGCTTCCAGCCATAGAATGAAAAATGAATCTTTATCATCGTTCACAACATTCTCCGCTTATTGTAACCTGAATGTTTTGAATTATGTAACATTGCGCTCGCAGAAATGGCGATCAATCCCTTCAAAAAAGAGGGTTATATAAACCTCTTTGAATTTTTTAAATGATGAATTATTCTTGAAATACGGATAGGCAAATAGACAGAGGAGCCAGCATTATGGCAGCGGCGGTTGAAGTCTTAAAACGGCAGGATGTGCCGGAAAAATACACCTGGAATGCGAAAAGCGTTTTTGCAGATGCGGCAGCCTGGCAGGAAGCGCTTAAATCATTGGCCGCTGATTACCCTGCAATCAAAGGCTATGAGGGGCGCCTGGGCGAAAGCGCGGCGGTGCTTTATGCTTTTCTGGAAGAGTCGTCAAAGTTAGTGCGCCGCCTGCAAACCATCTATTTTTATGCGGCGATGCATCAGGCGTGTGATACCACCGACGAGCAGGCGGGTTCAATGGTCGGCCAGGCTGGCGCGCTCTATGGGCAGGTGATGTCTGCGGTTGCGTTTAGCGATCCCGAAATTCTGGCGATTGGGCTGGACGCGCTCACCATATGGATGCAGGAATACCAGCCGCTTGCTACTTACGGCCACTATATTGATAACCTGTTCCGCAAGCAGGCGCACGTTCGCAGCGCTGAAGTTGAAGAACTGCTGGGGATGCTGGCTGACCCCTTCGGGCAGGTTGGCAATACCGCCGAAGTGCTGACCAACGCTGAAATTCCCTTTAAGCCTGCTGTCGGCGCGGGCGATCTCGAAGTCCCCGTCACGCAGGGTACGATTGAAGAAATCAAATGGCATCCTGATCGCGAAGTGCGGCGCACGGGCTGGCAAAATTATGCCGATGGTTACCTTGCCGTCAAAGCCACGCTTGCCAGCAATTACTCCGCCGGAATTAAGCAGGCGGTCTTTGGCGCGCGCGCCCGTCGCTATGGCTCAGCGCTGGAAGCCTCGCTGTTTGAAAACAATATTCCGCCGGAAGTGTTCCGCAATCTTATAGATACCTATAAGCAGAACATTCCCACCTGGCATCGTTACTGGGCGGTCAAGCGCAAGGCGTTAGGCGTTGAAACCATTTACCCCTGGGATATCTGGGCGCCCATCAGCCAGAGTCCCGAATTGGAATTTGAACAGTCTGTTGAATGGATTTGCGAAGGCCTCGCTCCCTTGGGCGCAGATTACACCGAAACCGTTCGCAAAGGCTGTCTTGAACAGCGTTGGGTAGATGTGCTGCCCAACATCGGCAAAACTCAGGGCGCGTTTTCCTACGGCACCTATGACACTCATCCGTTCATTCTCATGAGCTGGAACGCAGGGCTGAAATCGCTCAGTACGCTGGCGCATGAACTTGGTCACAGCATGCACAGCTATGAGACTCACCAGCATCAGGCGTGGATTGACAGCTATTATTCGCTGTTTGTGGCTGAAGTGGCTTCTAATTTCAATCAGGCGTTAGTGCGCGCGCATCTGCTCAAGACCAACCCCGATCCGAAATTCCAGATCGCGGTGATCGAAGAGGCGATGGATAACTTTCACCGCTACTTCTTCATCATGCCCACGCTGGCGCGCTTTGAGCTGGAAATGCACGAACGCACCGAGCGCGGCGAAGGCCTGACCGCTGAACTCATGAACCAGCGTATGCTGGAACTGTTTCAGGAAGGTTATGGCAGCGAACTTGATCCGGATGGTGAGCGTACTGGCATCACCTGGGCGACCTTCTCGCACCTGTACGCCAATTTCTATGTTTACCAGTATGCCACTGGTATCAGCGCCGCCCACGCGCTGGCGGAAGGCATCCTTGACGGTAAACCCGGCGCGGTGGAAAACTATCGCAAGTTCCTCAGCCTCGGCAACTCTGTCTATCCGTTAGACGCCCTAAAAGTCGCTGGTGTAGACATGACCAAGCCCGATGCTGTTGAAAGCACCTTCGCCGTCCTCACCCGCTATGTTGACAAGCTCGAAGAATTAGTAGGGTAAGACCAACCCTTCACCCTGCTGCGTCGCAGGAAGACAGCATCTCTTGGCCGCCCTCGCTCGTTCAACGGGTGGGGGCGCGCCCTTTGGGCAGGGGGCTGTCTCTACACCAATTCCGCCAAAACGCGCTACAATACGCCCCATGATCGCATCGTTTTTCATCCGCTTAGCGTCGCTTTTTGTGCTTGTCTTATTGGCTGCTTGCAGCGGTGGAGCGGTGGTCTTTGCGCCGACGCCCGCGCCTGCCGATGCATCCCCGGCAACCTATACCCATCCCAGCGGCGTATTCTCGATCAACGTGCCGCGCCAGTGGCCGGTCTACGAGCAGTACACCACCAATCTCGCCAGCGCGTCGTTTGCGCCGCCGGATAGTAGCGAAACTGTGCTGACGGTCTCAGTGATCGATCTGGGGCAGGAGATTGATTCTCAGACCTTCGGGCAGTTGATCGAACAGTATCAGACACAGGTACGCCCTGATATCGAAACGTATAGCGAGCAAAACCGCGAAGCGCTAGGGGATGGCAGTTGGCGTATGACCGGCTTGCGGCTCACCCCTGCCGGAAACACCCAGCAGGTCAACACCTTTTTGCAGCGCGATGGCTCGCGTTTTGCTGTGCTGGATGTTGTGGTGCCGGATGATCCCGCGTTAGCCAGCCAGGTGGAGCAAACGGTCAATACGCTGGCCATTCACAGCGAAAGCACGCTCACGCCTGCCGATTTTTCGGCATTGGCCTTCGTCAAACCAGCTTCGCTTGGCTTTTTGCATGTAGCCACCTGGACTACGCCCGAAGGCGTGTTCTTTATCACCGGTGAGGTGGCTAATTATGGCGCTGTGCCGGTCAATAATTTGCCTGTCGAAGCAGGGTTCCTCACCGCCGATGGGCTTTCGGCAGGCGGCGCGGTGGACACCATTATGGGCTATGGCATCGAACCGGGTGGCTTCGCTCCATTCAGCCTGCGCTTTGGCAGCGGGCAACCGTCCATTGCTGAAGATTTCATGCTGCGTTTGGGCGGCGATTCATGGCACAACGATCCTGAAGCAGTCATCTTCGGGGCAAACGCGCTGGAATGGACTGACGAATCCAGCTTTAATTCAGATGGCAATTTGACCATCAGCGGCCAGATCACCAATGTGATCGCTGCGCCTGTCTATAACCTGCGCGTGTTCGTCACCGTGTTTGACGATCAGCAGCGGGTGATTGGCGCGGCGTGGTCTGAAGTGACTCCGCAGCTTCTGGCCGGTGAAAGCGCCAATTACAACTTGATTCTGCCTGAACTCGGCGGCGATCCGGTCAATTACATCGTCGGCGCGCAGGCGACGGACTAGACCTATGGCAATAGATTACGCAGTTGAATACCCGTGTGTTCCCCGCGATCAGTTCGGTACCGAAGGCATCCTTGATCGCTTAAAGGCGGCGGAGCGCGCGCAAAGCGTGATTCGCCTGTTCCGCGAAGCAGGCGATCAGCGCCCCCCTTCCGAAATGGGCTTCGAGATGGTGCGCAGCCAGCCCGACGGCAGCGAAGAAACGCGCGTGGTGGTGGTGCAGGAAATGCTCGATCTGGCCGATGAACTCGCGCCCTTCAGAGAGTACTGTATAGGCTGCCCGGCCAATATTTCCGGCGCGCCTTTTGGCTGTTCCGGGCAAATTGCCTATCCGATCTCTTCGCAGGCTGAAGCCTGGCTGCTGGATCAACTGCCGGGCATCGAACAGCCGATAGTTTGGCTGCTGCTTCGTGAGGGCGTTAGCGCCAATGGCTACACCGGGGACACCGCCCGTTCGCTGCGGGTGAATCCGTCCTATTTTGAGGAACGGCGCGTGCGTGGGCGCGACATGGGCGAGTTCACCATGAGTTCTGACCAGATTTTTGAAATGTTATTCATGGTCGGCAGTATCACGCCGTCCCATGCAGGTATTCTGCTGCTGCTTTTCGGCGCGATCCCGCGCGATGTTGAAGCGCCATCGGTAGTAGCGATCATGAATGGCGCGCTTTCATCAGAGCAAATCGCTGAAGAGTTTCCCTTCATCTTGCAGGACAGCCCTGATGACGACACAACTATTCGCGATCTCAAACGGTTTTTTCTGGCGCTGTACACCGCATGGCGGCTGAATCAGCGTTTGTATCTCGATGCATAATTTGATCTCTGCGTAGGGGGTAAGGCGTGCCTTGCCCGCTTCGGATGAGCAATCCGACGGGGGAATGCTATGATAAAAATACAATTTTGCGGGGCAGCCCGAACCGTAACCGGCTCGCAGCACTTAATCGAGGTCAACGGCCAGCGTATCCTGCTCGATTGTGGCATGTATCAGGGCAGGCGTGCCGAAGCGAACCAGCGCAACCGCACCTTTCCCTTTGATCCGCGATCCATCAACGCGCTTGTCCTGTCTCATGCCCATATTGATCATTCCGGCAACATCCCCAATCTTGTTAAGCAGGGCTATGATGGCGAAATTCTATGCACTTACGCCACCCGCGATCTCTGCTCTGCCATGCTCATGGACAGCGCCCACATTCAGGAAAGCGACGCCGAATACGTCAATAAGCACAAGTTGAAGAAGGGTGAACCGCCAGTTGAGCCGCTGTATACGCAGCCCGATGCTCTCTATGCGCTCGATTTCTTTTCCAGCATCGGCTATGACCGCCCCCGCCAGATCGTTCCCGGCGTTACCGTCACCTTGCGTGATGCGGGGCATATGCTGGGCAGCGCTTTCATCATCCTGGACATTGAAGATTTTGAGGATAAGCGCCACCGGCGATTGGTTTTCAGCGGCGATCTTGGCCGCGCGGGAATGCCCATCTTGCGCGATCCCTATACGGTGGATGGCTGCGATGCGCTGATTATGGAAAGCACCTACGGCAATCGCCTGCATCCGCCGTTTGAAGATGAAACCAGGGCGCTGGAGCGCATCATCGCCGATACCTTCAAGCGCGGGGGCAAGGTCTTGATCCCGGCTTTTGCCGTCGGGCGCACCCAACAAATTGTGCTCACCCTGCACCAACTGGCGCGTAATGGCGATTTGCCCGATATTCCTGTGTATGTAGACAGCCCGCTTGCTATAGACGTGACCAACATCTATCGTATGCACCCCGAATGTTTCGATGATGAAATTATGGCCTTCATCAATTCTGGTGGTAGTCGTATAGACCCCTTTGGCTTTCAGCGTCTGCACTATACCCGCATGGTGGAAGAGAGCAAGCAGCTTAACTTCTTGCAGGGTTCAGCCATCATCATCGCCGCCAGTGGCATGGCCGAGGCTGGCCGCATCCTGCATCATTTGAAAAATAATATCGAAGACCCGCGTACAACCGTCTTGATTGTCGGTTGGCAGGCCGAGCATACGCTGGGGCGGCGGCTAGTAGATCGCGCGCCTGAGGTACGCATTTTTGGCGAACCCTATAACAACCGCGCCCACTGCGAAGTTCTGAACGGCTTTAGTGGTCACGCAGATCGTGATGGCCTGATAGCGTGGGTTGATGCCATGCAGCGGCGTCCGAAGAACATTTATCTGGTACATGGCGAAGTGGAACCCGCCACCGCGCTGGCCGAAAACTTAAAGACCCGCTTTGGCGTAAATGCCAGCGTCCCCGAATGGAAACAGACGGTTACGCTGTAATTTTTCAGGCGATTCGTCAGTATAGGGGAGCCATAGGCGCCCCTCAATGAAATTCAATAACGAGGTCAACTATGCCCGGCCCAAGCCCGTTTGCCGATGATTGGCGCGAATGTTTAGGCACACACTATCAATACACCATCCGTAATCAGGATGCTGTTACCGAACGTACCCTGACTGATGTGATGCGTCGCGTCGGCTTTAGCGATCAGCAGCTTGCTGAACTGCGTGTGCTGGCAACCATGCGCGCTGAAGAAATGCCGCCGGATTATGTGCCTGATATGGAATTGCTCACCACACTGGCGCAGGCTGAAAATGCCTCGCCGCCAGAAAATTTTCAGATCGCCGTCCCTGAAATGCCGGAAGAAGATGTGATCATTGAAGATGTGATTCCGGAAGAGATTGTGACCGAAATCGAAATTCTGGAGCAGGTTGAAGACGAGCCTGAATCTGAACCAGAGCCGCCGAAAGCAGCGGACGGCCCAGTTCAATATTCGATGTTCTAGGCGCTTCTAAAAAACTTGTGACGGTGGCCTGTCCGGTTACTTGCAGGTGATCGTCTTATGGCGCTTTCTCGCCCTTAGTCGCCAGCGGCAGGATGCAGCTTCTTCCGCGCACATTCTAAATCTCTGTGGTATCTTCATCTCGTAAACCTACAGCGGAAACTCTCCCCTTGAACGATCTCGACTACATGCGCTTAACGCTGCGAGAAGCTGAAAAGGCGCTGGCTTCGCAAGATATACCCATCGGCGCGCTCGCCGTCTATGAAGGGCAGATCATCGGCGCAGGCTGCAACCGTCGCGAGGCCGATCACGACCCCACCGCCCACGCTGAAATGATCGCCATCCGGCAGGCAGCGGCTTATCTCGGCTCGTGGCGACTGGATGGCGTCACCCTGTATTGCAATTTAGAGCCATGTGCCATGTGCGCCGGGGCAATGGTGCTGGCACGTTTGCCGCGGTTGGTCTATGCCGCCCCTGATCTCAAAGCTGGTGCAGGCGGCAGCATCATGGATTTGCTGCGGCATCCTCTCTTAAACCACCGTGTTGATGTACAGGGCGGCCTTCTCGCTGAAGAAGCCAACGAGCAAATCCGCGCCTTCTTTCAATCCATGCGTGAGTAGAAATCTTCAATAAACTCTTTTTGCGCGTGCGTCTGGCGGTTGAAAGCCCCTTCGCCAGCATCACCGCCAGCAGGCGCTGTGCTGATCCCCTCCCGAACCTGTAAATTCGGGATTTACCCGAAATTCAGCCCATGTATAATGTGACCACATGGAGAGGTGCCGGAGTGGTTGAACGGGCTCGTCTCGAAAATGAGTATGGCTGCAAGGCCATCGAGGGTTCGAATCCCTCCCTCTCCGCTGCGGCGCGTCTTATCAGGCGCGCTTTTATATTGCCTTGCTCTGCGCTAGACTAGCGGCGCTTCGGTCGCGATAACCATTCTCTATGAACTCATCAAATCGCCGCGTGCGCGCCTTCTTCTTCCTCGGTCTGATCATTTCGCTGATTGTTGCCACAGCGCTGTTGTTTCGCTATCTGGATAATTTCCGCCGCATAGAAGCATTGACGCTTGAAGATGCGCAGCAGCAGGCAGATGCGGCTGCGGCTGAAATTGACCGTATTTTCGGCGGAATTGCAGATATCGCCCTTGATCTTGCCGCAGACTTAAGCGACGGTACGCTGTTCTACGCCACTATTGGTCAGCGTGTGCGTGCCGATCTGCTTTCAAGAGCGGATATAGACGGCATTTCCGTCACCTTTACGCCCTACAGCTATGATCCCGAACAGCAGTTGTATCAGGAATATTATTACCGTCAGCCCAATGGCCGCATTTCCAGCCTGATCGGCGCATCCTATGATTACAGCCAACCGCCTACTGCCGCCCCCGATTCTCCGCAAACTGGCTGGTTTCATCTGCCGCTTGCACAGGGATCAGTTTGGCTGGAACCCTTTTTTGCCACTGGCGCGCAGAAAATCCTGATCGAGTTTGGAACCCCGTTTACCCGCGTGAATCAGCCGGATGTTGCGGCAGGTGTGGTCAGCATTGATTATTCGCTGCAAGGCATGCGTGAGTTGGTTGCTTCCTTGCAATTAGGGGAAACAGGCTATGGCTTTGTACTTTCGCAAAGCGGGCTTTTCCTCTCCAATCCGGTTAACGATATGGTCGGGCGCAGCCGCATCTATGATTTCGTCTCCGAAGGCGGCGATGATGCGCTTAGCACCGCCATTGAACGGGCGATGGCTGGCGAACGCTTCTCTTTCGAGATGGATGACCCCGTTTCTGGCGAACCTGCATGGATTTTCTTTGAGCCGATTCCCTCTACCAACTGGACGCTGGGGTTGGTGCTCAACAAAGCTGAATTACAACTGCCAGCACAGGAACTTCTACGCGATCAGGCTTTCATCGTGCTGGCCTATGGCGTTGCTGCCATTTTTGCCATCGGCTTGCTCGCGCGTGTAGATACGTTTACCACGCACTCATGGTGGATACTTTCTATTGGCGCTTCGCTGGTTCTCGTTGTCGTGATTGTGATCGTGCTAATCCTTGCCCGAAATAGCAGCATTCGTGAAGGGGTGACGGTTGCCGGGGAAACATCAGTAGAGCGCTACGTAGAAACCTATCAGGCCGCTAGAGAGGCTAGCGATCAGGCGGTTGAGCTGCCTACGGGCATCGAAGTGCATTCGCTGGACTTTAGTTCGCCAACCATTGTTACCGTGAACGGCTATATCTGGCAGCATATCCCCGATGATGCCCCTGAAGACTTGCTGCCGGGAGTTCAATTCCCGCAGATCACCGGCGTCGAATGGGTGTGGCAAGAGATTGACCGCGTGCATTCCGGCGATGAAACGCTGATCGTCTGGGAATTTGGCGTTGATCTCAAGCAGGCTTTTATCCCGACCTCTTTTCCATTTGATCAATACGCTTTTGCCATCCATCTGGAACCGGCAGATATTCGATATCCTGTTTTGCTAGTGCCAGATTCGCGCAGCTACCGCATGCAAAACCCGCTGTTCTTGCCCGGCATCGCTCCGGGTGTGTTTATCAGTAATTGGTCGGTGCAAAGCAGCTATTTTAGTTATCAGTTGCAGGATAACGGGCAGGGCTTAAGCATCGCCGAATTTGCCGGGCTGACGAATTTACCCGACCTTTATTTCACCATCAATTTGCAGCGCAGCTTTGTAGGGCCGATGCTTGCCTATCTGCTGCCGGGATTAGTCGCTGCGGGCATGATGTTCGCCTTCATCACTGGCGATCCCAAAGTGGGCGATCAGGAAGAAATTATCGCCACGCTCAGTTTTTCGGCGGCGTTGTTTTTTGTGATCACCGTCGCCCATACCGCCTTGCGTGATAGCGTTGCCGCCGTTGGCATCACCTATCTCGAATATTTATATCTGGTTTTATACGTGGTCATCATTCTGGCGACGACGAACGCGTTTCTGTTGGTACGTTTGGATATTCCGCTGCTGCGTTTCCGTAATAACCTGATCTTTAAGCTCTTGTACTGGCCGCTCTTTGCCTGTGTGATGTTGGTGGCGACGTTCACCACCTTTGTGTTTGTTTAGGGTGTTAGCCCATGACCCATAAGCCCGCCAAAACCAACCCCCCGCTTTCGCGCACGCTGCTTCTGGGCGCTATCCTGATCGCCGTCATCGCCCTAACCATGATGCTGCTGCTCAACATGCAGCAAAACCCCACCCTGATCGAAGCGCCTGCCATCACCCGGACAGCCGCGCCGTAGGGCTGCCTATTGTATGTTTCTGGCGCGTGTATAAGAGAGAAAATGTCGGGCGATGGGGGGTAAGAACAGCTACCGCCTCGACACGCGCGGTAGAATCGTAGTCACCACCTCGTAATTGATCGTGCCGATATTTTCGGCAATCGCCTCCGCCGTAATCTGGTTGTCGCCCTGCCGCCCGAGTAGCACCACCTCATCCCCCACCGTCACATCGGGAATATCGGTCACGTTGATCGTGGTCTTTTCCATGCTCACGCGGCCAATGACCGGGGCAAACGCGCCGTGAATCAGCACGCTGCCGGGATTGCGCGGCGCGCGCCGGAAGCCGTCTGCATAACCAATAGGCAGAACCGCGATCCGTTCCTCGCCATGTGTGCGGTAGGTGTTGCCATAGCCAACCGGATGCCCTGAGTGCAGCGTTTTGACCTGTGCTACCACAGTTTTCCAACTCATCACCGGGCGGAAGCCTTCGGGAATCGGCACTTCCGGCGACGGCGAAAGGCCGTACATCGCCAGCCCGACGCGCACAGCGTTAAAATGAAAATCCGCCCCACGCAGCGTGGCCGCTGAATTTGCCGCATGGAGATAGCGGAACGAATAGCCAGAGGCTCGCAGCGGCGCGACCACATCGCGGAAGCGGCGGATTTGCTCGGTGGCATAATCCAGATCATCATCTGCCGTTGAAAGATGCGTATACACGCCCTCAATTTCCAGATTGTTCAGCTTGGCAAGATGGCGAAACAGCAGCACAGTTTTTTCGGTTGCCACGCCCAGCCTGCCCATGCCTGTATCAATCTTGACGTGGGCGCGTAATTTGCTGCCTACCTCGCGTGCGGTGTTGTCATAAGCCCGCGCCAGATCAAGATCGTAGATGGTCGCCGTAATCTGGTATTGAATCGCCTGCCGCGCGGCTTCTGGTGGCAGGTAACTCAGCATCAGGATCGGCGCGGTGATGCCCGCGTCGCGCAGTTCCAGCGCCTCATAGATATTGGCAACTGCCAGATAATCTGCCCCGTTTTGCAGCGCTGTTCGCGCAATCGCCACCGCCCCATGCCCGTATGCGTCGGCTTTGATGACGGCGAATAACGCCACCTGTGATCCGATCATCGAGCGAATCGCGCGGATGTTGCCTGCTGCGGCATCAAGATCGATCTCTACCCATGAGGGGCGGTTGGGGCGTGCCGTCGCGCCGCTGTCCTGCGTATGCGTGCGTGCCAGCAGTACTGAATCATCGGTGTTTTTAAGCAGCGCTTTGGTCACCAGTTCCATGCGTGAGCGCGCGCCGCCTTTAATCAGGATCACATCGCGCTCGTTACGTCCGCGTCCATCACGCCAGCCACCGTGTCGTGAATGCTGTAAGTGATGCGTACCCCTTCCGGCGGCATACCCTGATCCAGCGCCGCGCGTGCTGCCAGTGCCGCTTCCGATCCATCGGTGACCAGACGGGCGGCAAATTCAGAAGCCCGCTGCCCGACGCGCCGGTGGCTTCGTTGGCCGGATGTGCCCAGCGCGTCCATATCGCCAAACACAAAAATCGCGCGGCCTTGATCCTGGGTCACCGCTTGCAGCCAGTCCAGCGCTGCCAGCGTCGTCCAGGGGTCAGCTTTATAAGAGTCATCAATAATGATGCTGCCGTTGATCCCGTCCAGCGGCTTCATTCGCCCCGGCAGCGGTTCAATTTCAGTCAGCGCGTGCAGCGCGTCATGCAGCGGAATATCAAAATATGTGCCTACCGCCAGCGCGGCCAGGGCGCAGGTCAACTGCTGCTTGCCGAGCAGCGGCGTCCAGCGTCCTACAGCGCGCTGCTCGTTATAGCGCAGATCGAAGCCAGTTCGCGCCGCGTCCAGCATGATATTCTGCGCCATCAAATCTGCGCCAAAGGCCACTTCAGTGCTGACCGTGACTACTTTCGCGCGTGCCCGTGTTGCCAACCCGCGCGCGTAATCATCATCGTAGTTCAGCACCACCAGCCCTGAAGGCGAGATGTAATCTACAAGCTGCCCAACTTCACGGGCGAGCTGGTCGCCTGTTTCAAAGCGTTCGTGATAGCCAAAGCCTACATGTGAGATCACGCCAACGTGGGGGCGAATCGCACCGACCATCTCGCCCATTTCGCCGGGATACAGCACATCCAGTGAAAGCGCGACGATCTGGTGTTCTGGCGTCATGCGGGCAAGGGTGAGGGGAACGTCTAGCCGCCCCCCCTGTTCGCTGCTGGCTGCCAGCACGTTGTATTGAGTTTTCAAAACCTGCTCAATCGCCGCCAGCGTCACCGATTTTCCGGATGTGCCAGCCACGCCAATCACTTGAACGCCCTGCTTGCCAACCACAAAATGCGACCATGTCATCAAGGCTTGCAGCGGGTTTTTTACCAGAATTACTGAAATGCCTGTGGTATCAAATTCTGGCGGTCGGCTGCACAGCAGGCCAGTTGCCCCGTGTTCTACCGCTTCCTGCATATATTGGTGTCCGTCGCCGCGCTCGCCTTTGATGGCAACATACAGCGATGCTTCGGTTGCGCTGCGGGAATCAACGCAGAATTGGCTAAAAAGATGGGCGGCAGGTTCGCCAAACAGTTGGCCGCTTGCGGCTTCAAGCAGATCGTAGAGGTTGATCATCGTGACGTGGCGCTCAACGCATAAAGGCGAAAGTTTGTTATAATCTTTTCGGCTAAGATGATATCAATAAGATTATGGCATTCTCTTTCGAGCTTGTAAAATCGTGCGGTGATGCCCGCGCAGGGGTGTTTCATACGCCGCATGGGGATATCCCCACGCCTGTTTTCGCCCCTGTTGGTACGCAGGCTACCGTGAAAGCTGTCCCCCCGCGCGATCTGGTTGAGCTTGGCGCGAGCCTCGTGCTTTCCAATACTTATCATCTGCATTTACGCCCTGGCAGTGAATTGGTGCGCGAAATGGGTGGGCTGCATGAGTTTATGCGCTGGCCGAACCCGATTCTGACTGATTCCGGCGGTTTTCAGGTGTTCAGCCTCGCGAAGATCAGCCGTATTGATGATGAAGGCGTGACCTTTCAAAGCCATATTGATGGCAGTCGTCACCGCTTCACCCCTGAACTTTCGATGGCGGTACAGGAAAATCTTGGCGCGGATATCATCATGTGCTTCGATCAATGCCCGCAGCCCAAAGATCGCGCGATGGTAGAAGCCGCCGTTCGCCGAACGCAGGCATGGGCTGCCCGCTGCCGCGAAGCCCACGCCGACGATCATCGTCAGGCGCTGTTTGGCATTCAGCAGGGGGGAATTTATGAAGACCTGCGTGCAGCCAGCAGCGAAGCCCTAAAGCAGCTTGATTTTCCCGGCTATGCTATTGGGGGGCTGGCGGTGGGTGAATCAAAACCTGAAATGTATCAAACGCTGGATTCCTGTGTCCAACTGCTGCCAGATAATAAGCCGCGTTACCTCATGGGCGTTGGCGCGCCAGACGATCTGGCGCAGGCGGTGCTGCGTGGCGTAGATATTTTTGATTGTGTTCTGCCCACGCGCCTTGCCCGTCATGGGGCGGTGTTCATGCCCGATGGTCAGGTGAATATCGGACGTAGTGCCTTTATCCGCGATGAGCGTCCCTTACAGGAAGATTGCGATTGCTATACCTGCCGTACCTTCAGCCGCGCCTATTTGCGGCATCTGGTGAAGGCGCGTGAATTGCTGGCGCATACGCTTTTGAGTCTGCATAACATTCGCTTCCTGATTCGCCACATGGAAGCGATGCGCCGCGCGATTCTTGATAACACCCTGGAACACTATGTGCAGTCGTTCCTGGAACGTTACCTACAGGCTGCATGAGGTTTCGCCCCCCTTGACTCTCGAACTCCCGTTGTTCCCTGGTCGCTTCAAAATTTTCGCCAGTATGATGGCTTTTCTTAAACCATCAGGCTGATCTCGTGACGCGAAAAACTCGACGCGCGCTGGTCGTTGTTGCCCTTACGCTGATGAGTTGCAGTAGCCGCGTAATGCCCGTTGCTACCCCTACGAATGACGGCGCGGTGCTGCGTGTGTTTGCGACCAATACGACGCTGCCATTGATGCAGGAATTGTCCCGCGCTTACACGCGCGAGCATACCAACATCGTTTTTGAGATTGAAACTGGCAGCTTTGAGACTCTGTTACAGCGCCTGCATACGGGTGATGCCCCCTATTTCCTCTCCAATCATTTGCCGCCCGAATCGGAACAGGATGTGTCGCTGTGGGCTGCGCCAGTGGGGCAGGATGGCATCGCGGTGATCACTCACCCTGATAATCCGCTGGCGGGCTTAAGCCGTAGCCAGTTGCGCGATGTATTTCAGGGGCGAATCACCAATTGGCAGCAGCTAGGTGGGGCAGATCTGCTCATCACCGTCATTTCCCGCGAGTCTGGCTCTGGCACTCGCGCCGAATTTGAAAGCCTGGTCATGGGCAGCCGTTCCATAACGCCATCAGCGCGGGTTGCGCCTGGCAGCCGTGAGATGATCAGTTCAGTAGCGCGTGATCCTTCGGCGGTAGGTTTTGTTTCGCGTGCTTATCTGGATGATCGCGTGCGCGCGCTGCAAATTGATGCTGTGCCACCCGATGGGGATACCATCGCTAATAGTATCTACCCCTTACGCAGCATCCTTTACATCATCGGCCTGCGCGAACCGGATGGAACCCAGCCGCTCGATATGGATTACCGCGCTTTCATCGGCTGGGTGCAAAGCCCCGAAGGGCAAGCCGTCCTCTCCAGTCTTGCCGCGCCCTTATTGCCGCTTGCCGCCTAATACAAGCGATTCTCCGAATCTTCAGTGACTCAGTTGATGCATCTGGGGCTTTGCCGGATCCAAACCGCTGCCTTATGTCGTCGCCTGTAACGCCAGCGTCAAATTCACAATCGAACACATTCCGCTGAACAGCACAAATAGAACTAGCGCCCACATCAGTGTTAGCGAAATATCGCGCACCATTCGCAGGCGTGACCGCCGCCGCTCCATCTCCAACTGCGGAATCCGTAGATGATACAGCGCCCCTGCTGCTGCATAATTTTTCGGGTTGATGCGCAGCACATTGTCAAGGCATATTGAGGCCTGATCTAGCGAATCAACCGCCACGCTCATCCACAGCCACGCATCTTCAAAATTTGCGTCTTCGCGGATCAGGTCGCGTAAGACGGCGCGCGCTTCTTCTCGCTTATCGGATTTGACCAGATCAATCGCATCCATCAGCCGGTCAATTCGCGCGCGTCGCGCCTCATCTGCTGCGTTATCACGTGAAGCGGTGGTACTCATGCGTTCGTCCCGTGCAAGGCCATAAAGCGCCGGTAGACACTATGATTGTGGTTATCTCCGCTTCCTGTGTGAAAGAAGCAGCGGGTCGCGCACCGTAATCAGCTACGCTGTTTCCAGGTGCTGCACAGCAGGCTTGCGCTCGTCCAGCTTCACGCCGGCGAAAAGATCGGTTTCGTCAACATGGTTTTGGGCAGGCGCGGGATGCACGCGGGTGAACCCCTGTCTGGCGAATATACGCTGGCGTAAAGCCTGCGGCAGTCGTGGTGTAGTCCGCCCCCCAAGCTGGCTGGCGTGGCAGGCGCTGGCTGCATCCCACTGGGCATAATAGGCGCTAACGTTCACCATCGCATGAATTGGCTCGGCATGATCCACAATCGCCTGCACGTCAATATCACGATTACGCCCCATCCGGCGCGGGTCTTGCCCGCGTACTCTCAGCATAAGGATGCCGAGCTGTATCTGCCGCTTGGCTACCGCCGAGTAATACAGTTTTTGCGGCTGGTATGGCGTTTGCCCAGTCTCGTAACGGGCATCGCCCGCCTTGAAAAAGGCTTCGTAGGTGGCGCGCTGAATCGCAATATGATCGGGGTGACCGTAGCCGCCATATTTATTGAAGGTGATCACCACCTGCGGTTGCACATCGCGGATCACTTCGACCACGCGCCGCGCCACAACTTCAAGGGATTGCTGCCACAGGCAGTTTGGGTCTTTTGAGGTTTCTGAACCCATCATGCCGCTGTCTTTGTAGCCGAATTTATACACCCCCGCGAAGCCCAGAATGTTTGCGGCTTTATCCAGTTCGGCAAGGCGCAGCGCAGCTACAGAATCATAACCCTCTAAAAATTCTGGCTTCACCGTACCCACATCTCCGTTAGTGGCGCAGATCAGATACACTTCAGTACCCTGCGCCACATATTTGGCGATCAATGCGCCTAGTCCAAAACTTTCATCGTCAGGGTGTGCATACGAAATTAGCAGTCGTGCGCGAGCCGTCATTTTCTGCCTCTAAACCCAAATCATGCAGTGGAAAAGCAAAATGTATATGTACACATGTTCTAAAATGAATATTTGTGACGTATTCCCGAATAACTACAAAGGATGCTCCACAATTATAGCACTTTGCCCTACGCTTGCTCTACGAGCGTGAAATGCGCCCCTTATAAATCACAGTTACGCGCCGTATACTTTCGACTCGTTTGTCCCGCAGGTTCTTACGAGGGGAATGGTTCATGCGGAAAACATGGACATTATTCATTGCGCTTTTAGGCGCTTCACTTTTGCTGATGGCATCATGGAGCAGCGTGATCGGGCAGGAGGCAGCTTTTGCCACCAATACCGCTTCGCCCCCGCCAGCTTTTGCCACCAACACCCCGCCGCCAACCACTGCCGCGCCCACACTAACCCCCAGCGTCACTTTAACGCCGTCTCCGACTGAAACCTTGACGCCTTCGCCTACCGCCACCATCGTTGGCCCGGTTATCTATCCCGATGGGTATAGCCCCTTAACTGGGCTGCCTTATCCTAGCGAAGAGGCGCGAAACCGCCGTAATCTGATCATCAAGATTTCCAACTATCCGCCGATTGTGCGCCCGCAAAGTGGACTGAATGCGGCTGATGTGATTTACGAATACGAAGTTGAAGGCGGGGTCACCCGCTTTGCCGCCATCTTTCGCAACAACATGCCGCATCATGTTGGGCCGGTGCGTAGTGGCCGTCTGGTTGATCTTGAGCTTGCGCCCATGTACGAAGCGCTGTTCGCTTATTCCGGCGCCAGCGCGCCAGTGCAGGATTTGCTGCTGCATCAACCATGGTCACTGCAAATTATATCGCCTTCCATTGGCGATAACTGCGTGCAGGCCGGTTTCTGCCGCTTCCCCGGTGATAACCTCGCGTTTGAGCACACCCTCTATGCCGATACCGAATTGATCTGGGAACGTGCTACCGCGCGCGGCATTAACGAAGGCCGCCGTGCGCGTGGCTTCTCGTTTAGCGATATTCCCGATGAAGGTGGAACGCCCGCCAGCGATATTTTCATTGACTGGTACGGCCAGACCGATGCGCGCTGGCAGTATGATGAGGCAACCGGTCACTATCTGCGCTTCACCGATGGCTTGCCTCATTATGACGCCGCCGACGGCCAGCAGGTGTGGGTAGATAACTTTGTCATTATTGAAGTGCCGCACGAAGAACGCCCCGACTTGTTTGAGGCGGAAAGTCGTTCCGCTTCCCAGCAAATTAATTTGTGGGATAGTGGCCGCGCTTATCTGTTCCGTGATGGCGAGTGGTTTGAAGGGTACTGGCGGCGCCGTGACCGCGAGCCGGGTTCGGCGCTGGAATTGTTCTACGCCAACAACGCGCCGATGATGATGAAACCGGGGCGCTCGTGGGTGTCCATTGTGCGTTGGTTGGGTGATGTCGCCGTGAATGAAGAGCCGGTTGATATGCAGGCCACCGGCACCGCTTTGGCTGCCAGCTTCACGCCGACCTATACGCTTACTCCCGGCCCCAGCCATACCCCGGAAGCTACGCTCTACCCCGGCGTCACCCTGATGCCCCGGTAATCTCCACCAGCAGGGGCGCGATACATCGCGCCCCTCTGGAAATTGTCCTGTTAGAACCTAAACTGATTTTCTAGGGGACGGCTATACAAGGTCATTCCGTCTACCTTTGCCGATAATGGGAGAAGTTAAAATAACTAACAGTGGGACAGGATAAAATTGAGTCACCCAATCTCAAATATCTCGCTAACGTCCAGCTTGAACCCCGGCAGCACATTCTCGCCATCTAGCGTGTCACCCACGTTTAATTTATAGGTAATCATTCCGCCATTTTTCGCCAGATGGCACACATCCACCACCTGAGTATTTGGGTAAACGATCCACACAAATTGTGTGCCGCATTCCAGCAAAGACTCGGCTTTATCCAGCAGTTCCCGTTCGCGGTTACTGGACGAGGCCACTTCAACCGCCATGTCCGGCGCGGCGCTGAATGCTTTTGGCAGCGGCACAGGCGCGCGTTCTTGAGATATGAAAGACACATCCGGTGCAAAATCATCGCCGTTGGGTAGGGCATATTTCACGGTGTCAGTGAAGGCATAACCGAGCTTATTGGCTTTCACGAAGGCGCGCAGCGGGCTGTAAATGTTTCCGATGATCAGGTTATGGGTTGGGCTGGGATAAGGCACTTCGTAGATCGCTCCGTTGATGAGTTCAAAGCGCTTTTCTGCGTTCTCTGGCAGTGTTTCAAGTGCGTGCAAATCTGCCCGTGTAGAGACTCGTTCCTGAAATACCATCTCACACCCCGTACAACTTCATTGGACTCTATTTTAATCCTTAATACTGCTTGTGGATAAACTCAAATGTGCTTCCGGATCAATCTTGTCAGCCCGCTCCCGTCACACGGGAGCGGGTGCGATCTTAAGGTTGGGGTGCGGCGGGGTGCATCCCTAGCACAGCCCGCCTGCCCACTCAATTCCGCCCGTAATGTGCTGGCGGAACAATGCCTCGCTGAATGATTCTGACGTATGCCCGCCGCCAGTATAGAACGCGCGCCCGCCGTCATACTCATGCCACCATGCAATTGGATGATCCGCGCCCATCGTCCCGCCTGAATAACTGCTCTCGTCCAGCGTCATCAGCACGTTCACCCGATCGCGCGGGTTGCTCTGAAAGTTGTACCACTCGTCATGTCGCGCCCATACCGGTGAAAGCATTTCGGTAGACGGGTGATTGCGGCTTTCCACAATCACATCGGCATCGTGGGTTCCCGGTGGATGATTCAGAAAGTAGCTTCCCACTAGCGCGCCATACCATGGCCACTCATACTCGGTATCGCTGGCCGCATGAATCCCCACAAAGCCGCCGCCGCGCTGAATGAACTGCTCAAATGCGGCTTGTTGGGCATCATCCAGCACGTCGCCTGTCGTGCTCAAAAACACGACCACATCGGTATCAGGCAGCGCCGCTACCAGCGCATCTGAATCTTCCGTCGCCATTAATTGCCAGTTTCGTTCTATTGCAATTTCTTGCAGCGCGGCAATGCCATCAGGGATGGAGTCATGGCGGAAACCGGCGGTCTTTGAAAACACCAGTACGCGCAGCGGCGAAATATTTTCGTTCACGCAAACAACCTCCATAATCGGTTCTGCAACGGCGATGCCTTCGCCGCTCATAGGAACAACGCTTGTGAATCCTAAGCCAAAAAGTATGAACCCCAGTAAAAAGAACAGCGAACACATAGCGCGCCTCTTGCTTATCGGTCACAGTGCTTCGCCGTGAGGTTCAGAAAAAATTAACCATGAAGCGAAGCAGTTTGAACTTTCTGCGCGTTCGGCTTAGCTTCAACTGCCTCATCACGTTTCCGCAAGCATAGCACCCGCAGCAGCACCGAGCCTATCACCCATCCCGCCGCTTCGCCTACGCGCAGCCATGTTGCGTCAGTTTGCCGGTTCCAGTAGACCACGTAAAAATCCAGATAGGCGTCAATATTTTCCATCGGCACAACCGAGAACGAACGGTTGTAGATCGCCCATGCCAGCACCGCGTAGCTTACTTCCCACGCGGATCGTACTTCATCAACCAGAAGGGCGCACAGAATCACCACTACAGGCAGCAAAAACCCCATAAACCGGGCGATATCGGTGCCGCCCAAAAAGCTGAGCGCCAGCGCCGTCGCCGTATAGATGAAGATGCTTAAGCGCAGCCCTCGCAGCGCTGCCCATGCCACTTTGATCCGTCGCGGCGTTAGCAGCATCCACACCGGCAGCAGGGCGATCAACACCCCTAGCCCGATATTCAGGTTGCGCCGCCACATCGTGATCAATTCTGGCATCGTGATCACATCAAAAAGCTGATCCGAACGGCTGACCGAAATCAGAACACGCGGCAGCACGAAGGCTAACCCCAGTATGCCGCTGATAATGAGCGCTTTGAGGATAGGCTTCGCTTGTCGTTCGCGCCACGCTTGCTGCGCCAGAATCACGATCAGCAGGCCGGCAGGGATCGCCGCAAATTCGCGAATCAACGCGCCAACCACGCCTGAAAGCACGATCACTACATCCCAGCCCAGTGTTGGTAGGCCGCTGCCTGCGCGCCGCACATGCTGCGTCAGCCCGATCATGCCCAGCAGCACCAGCGGAAATGCCAGCGGATCGGTACGGAACGTGTCAAACAGGTAAAACTTGACGCTGAAGGTGGAGAATGCCGCGATCATCGCTACCGCAAACGCGCCCCAAAACCGCTTGCTTTGGCGGGTGATGAACAGCCGCGCCAGCGCAAACGCCAGCACAATCTGGCTGATTGCCCCGGCATAGGCCAGCGCGCGGAAACCGGCGACAAAAGAACGCCCGCTTAAGTCGCCGATCAAGCCTGCCAGTAAGGGGGGAAGGGGGCGGTAAGCGTATGGCGATACTAATCCCGCGTTGCCGGTGATCCCGTGTTCCGCCATGTCAATGTAATGCACCCAATCCCATGTATAACGGTTGGTGTTCAGGCTGTTGGTGAACAGATCGATGATCGCTGTAAACGCGATAGCAAATGTGATCACAAAAGCATATTGGATGATCGTCGCTCGCCAGATCGGCCATTCGCCCGCGCCAACCAGCCACAACCCGCCAACCGCGCAAAGCAGCCCGCCGAACAGCAGGAAATGCGCCATCGGTTGGTCAAACAGCGCCCAGTGATAGTAGACCTGCGCGAATGTAGCCCCGTTTTCAAAGCTGACGCGAATTGAGGGGGCGCTGCCGTCGCAGTGTCCGCGTTCTCCAGAAGGGGATACAGCCACTTCCCCGATCACGATCTCGCTTGCGCCGTCAACTGCCCAGACCAGTTGCAGGCAGTCTGCGGCGAACAGGCTGCGGGTGCGGTCAATCGTGAATTGAATACTGTCGCCCGGCGTTTGCTGGCGAACGTTGATAGGCAGCGGGTTGCTTAGTGTTTGCAGCCCAAGACCTGCTAACGCCGCGCCTAAAATCAGCGCCGCCGCCAGCAGTCCGGCGCCAAACCACCCGCGCCGCCTGTTTGCTGGTGGGTTCATGCACCTGCCTGTAGTTGAGGGAGCACTTTTTTCGTGTCGCAGCGTGTGGCAAATGCGCGGCGGAATACGCCGTTAATGAACATTCCTGCTGGTGAGCTGGCTGGCTTTACAAATTCCTTGAGCGCGTCCATCCCGATTGATTCCTGCAAAGGTATGTTATATGGTACACAAGGCGTCTAAAATTCTAGCGATTCACGCTCTGAATAGCATCTGCTTGTAAAAATAAACAGCCCTTCTTCTATTCACGTCTTACCACCAGTTCATCATAGAAATATATAGTTTCAACGGTTGGATTCGGCACTATAGCCATCTATAATGATCGAACAAATATTCGCACAATCTAACCCTGTCGGGGGATTCATGTCTCAGGACAAGATCGTCGTTCGTGGCGCGCGCGAACACAATCTAAAGAATATTGACGTGGAAATTCCACGTAACAAAATGGTAGTGATTACTGGCCTGTCAGGTTCAGGCAAGTCGTCATTAGCCTTCGACACGATCTTTGCCGAAGGCCAGCGCCGCTATGTTGAAAGCCTCAGCGCCTATGCGCGTCAATTTCTTGGGCAAATGGAAAAGCCCGATGTAGATCAGATTGAGGGCTTAAGCCCCGCCGTTTCAATTGACCAGAAGGGGGTTAGCCATAACCCGCGCTCTACCGTCGGCACTGTTACCGAAATCTATGACTATCTGCGCTTGCTTTATGCCCGTATCGGTATTCCTCACTGCCCTGTATGCGGTGAAGTAGTCGTTGCTCAAACGTCGCAGCAGATTATTGATGAAGTTATGAGTCTTGCGAAGGGGTTGCCTGAAGATCAGGGCGTGCGTGTGCAAATCTTGTCGCCTGTTATTCGCGACAAGAAAGGCACGCACGAGAAAGTTTTTGAAGATTTACGTAAGCAGGGCTATGCCCGCGCTCGTGTAGATGGCGAAGTCCGTGATCTGGATGAAGAAATCAAGCTGGCGCGCTATGAGATTCACAATATCGAAGCGGTGGTTGACCGTCTGGTCATTCGCACTTTTGCTGATCAAGACTCGGAGGAAGCGCATAATTTCGAGACGCGCCTCACTGAAGCTGTAGAAACTGCGCTCAAGCTGGGCGATGGCTTGGTGATCATCAACAATCTCAGCCAGACGCCAGCAGCCGATACCCTGTTCAGCGAACATCTGGCCTGTATTAACGGGCATGGCAGCTTGCCAGAGCTTGAACCACGCTTGTTCAGCTTCAACACGCCGAAGGGTGCGTGTCCGGAATGTCAGGGGCTGGGTTTCCGCCTGGAACTCGATCCCCAGTTGATCATCTCTAACCCCGATCTCTCTATTCGCGATGGCGCAATCAAGGCCAATGGTTGGGATTTTAGCACTGAAGATAGTTGGGCTAGCCAGTTAGCCCGCGCGGTGCATGAAGCCTACGATATCCCGCTGGATGTTCCTTGGAAGCAGTTGACTGCTGAACAGCAAAAAGTGCTGCTGTATGGCACGAACGGCAAGAAGATCAAGGTGCGCTATAGCAATGGCGGCGGTTGGCGTGAATACATGGTGGCATTTGAAGGCGTGATCAACAATCTTCAGCGCCGCTACCGTGAAACTGAAAGCGAGGGCATCCGCTGGGCAATTGAGCAAACCATGAGTCAGGTGGCATGCTCAGCCTGTAATGGCCGCCGCCTTCGCCCTGAAGCATTAGCGGTCACGGTTGCTGATAAGCACATCAACGAAGTGACCGCGCTCCCTATCAACAAACTGCGCGGTTGGATCGAGCGGCTGCGTGGGCGCGTTGGTACTGCGCTGCTTTCAGATCGCGATCAGGAGATCGCCTACCAGATTTTGAACGAAATCGAGTCTCGTGTCAGCTTTCTCGATAACGTCGGCTTGAACTACCTAAGCCTTGCCCGTTCATCCGGTTCGCTGTCTGGTGGTGAAGCTCAGCGCATCCGTCTGGCAACCCAGATCGGCAGCCGCTTAACAGGTGTGCTTTATGTGCTGGATGAGCCGTCTATCGGCTTGCATCAGCGGGATAACGGTAAGCTGATCGCCACTCTGCAAGACCTGCGCGATCTGGGCAATACCGTTTTAGTTGTGGAACACGACGAAGAAACTATGCGTACTGCCGACTGGCTGATCGACATGGGGCCAGGCGCGGGCGAGCATGGCGGCAAGATCATCGCTGAAGGCACGCCGCTTGAGGTCGAACAGGTAGAGGATAGTCTCACCGGTGCGTATCTCAGCGGCCGTCTGCGGATTGAAGTGCCAGAACAGCGCCGCCTCGGAAATGGCGACAGCATCATTGTGCGTGGCGCGCGCGAAAATAACCTTAAGAATGTGGATGTTGCTTTCCCGTTAGGCAAGCTGGTCTGTGTGACCGGTGTGAGCGGCAGCGGCAAGTCATCGTTGATGGTAGATGTGCTGTATACACGGTTGGCGCAGGTGTTAAATGGCGCCCGTGAGCGCCCCGGCGATCACGACAGCATCGAAGGCATCGAGCACATTGACAAGATCATCAATATTGATCAAAGCCCCATAGGGCGCACGCCGCGCAGCAACCCCGGCACCTACACCAAGATGTACGATCATATCCGCACCCTGTTTGCCGAACTGCCGGAAAGCAAGATGCGCGGTTATACTGCCGGGCGCTATAGCTTCAATGTGAAGGGGGGGCGCTGTGAGAAGTGTGAAGGGCAGGGGCGTTTGCAAATCGAGATGCAGTTCTTGCCGGATGTCTACGTCATGTGTGATGTGTGTCACGGTGCGCGCTACAACCGCGAAACCTTACAGGTGAAATATAAGGGCAAGAATATCGCTGAAGTGTTGGATATGACCGTCAGCGAAGGCCTGAACTTCTTCGCCAACGTGCCTTCTATCGCCAGCAAACTGGAAACGCTTGAAGAAGTCGGGCTTGGCTATATTCGCATCGGCCAGCCTGCAACCACCCTTTCCGGCGGCGAAGCTCAGCGCGTCAAACTCAGCCGCGAACTCTCGCGCCGCGCTACCGGCCAAACTCTGTACATTCTCGACGAGCCGTCCACCGGCCTTCATGCCGCTGACGTGAAGCGTTTGGTCAACGTGCTTCAGCAGTTGGTCGAAACCGGCAATACCGTTCTGGTGATTGAGCACAACCTTGACATCATCAAGGTTGCCGACTGGATTATTGATATGGGGCCAGAGGGTGGCGACGCTGGCGGTCAGGTGATCGCCGAGGGTACGCCTGAAGATATCACGCAGGTCGAAGCCAGTTATACCGGTCAGTATCTTCGCCATGCCTTAGAAGGGGTAAGGGTGTAAATACCCCCGTTTGGTTGTAATTTCCTTCAGGGGCGCGCGATGTCGCGCCCCTGCGCTTATCAAGCGAACTCAACGTCAATCTCTACCACCGCCCCTTTCCCTCCCTCAACTGGCACATACCGGCCAACTGGTCTCACCGCATCATGAGGGAAGAAAAGTAAGGCATTGGTGTCCAGTGCCCACTGCTGCCATTTACGCTTGCTCTCCAGCGTAATCATCGGCTCAATATCGTAAGCCGTCATCCATCCTAAGCGCTCGAAATGCACCGCGAAACTCGCCAGATCGCAGACGAACATGGCGTGTTCTCCGCCGCTTTCCAGCAGTACGCTCATATGTCCCGGCGTATGCCCCGGCGTCACCACCCCGCGTATGCCCGGCGCCAGGTCAGTATCGCCATCCAGCAGGCGCATCTGCCCATTTTCAAGCAGAGGCGCAAAATTATCTGCCAGATAGGTGGCGCGGTTGCGCTCGTTTGGATGGCTGGCATCCTCAAATTCCCGCCGCTGGGTCACATATTCAGCGTTTGGGAACATCGGTACGATGCTGCCATCTGCGCCAATATACGTATTTCCGCCGCAGTGATCGTTGTGTAGATGGGTGTTGATCACCAGATGGATGTCCGCTGCCGTTAGCCCCAATCGGTTGAGCGCCTCAAGCATCGTCCCGCGGGGATGCTCCAGATGAAACAGGTCGCGCAGCTTATCCGGAATTTTGTCGCCGTTCCCGCTGTCAATCAGAATATTCTGTGTGCCTGTTTGCACCAGCAGCAAATTAGACGGCATCGGAACCGTATTTTGCTCGACATTCAACGGGTAAAACCGCGAAAATAAGCCGCGCGGTACCAACCCGAAAGCGCCGCCCGCGTCCATTTGTGTCATTGATTCTTGAATGAGATGAAGTTGGAAATTGCCGAGCGTGATCAATCCAGTATCCTAGCTTTTGCCGCTGCCCAGTCGCGAAAGACCGCTTAACCCCGCCCAACCCAGCAGCAGCGCGCCTGTCGCTGTGCCCAGCACCGGGAAGGGGACGCCTGCCAGTATCGCCATCACCAATGCTTTAGGAATTGCGCTTCCCCAGTCATCTTTAGCGACGCTTTTCTGAATGCCCAACACCGCCAGAAAACATAGTGTGCCCGTAATGACCGAAATTACAGGAATCAAAAACCCGGTCAGGTCGCCAACGCTCCACACTGCGTCCAGCGCAATGGTGGCAACCGCGCTCATCACATGAATCGGCGGCGGGGCAATCCCATTCTGCGGCTTATCGCCTTCATCTGGCGGAAAGATAATGGTTTGTTGTGGGGGAGGCTGGTTGCTCACAGCATAAACTCCATGACGACTCTATATAAGTATACGCGGTCTTCCGCTTAAATGTTTCGCCCGTTTGACCAATTAAATTGTGAATCGCCGCGAATGTTTCCTTACCAACTCTATACCATAATCATGCGCGTTAGAAACTATCACAAAATGTAAACCAGTTATATAGTAAAGCTGTAGTGTTGCCATAATAATGGCAGCCCTTTCTCGCGAAAATGTTCTTACAATTTCACAGGGGGCTAAAAAATGCGTCGTCAACTTATAGTGATTGTCGCGCTAATACTCATCACCTTATTTGCCATAAACACCGTCTCTGCAGGCGATTTTAGTTTCAGCGGAAATATCGCCTCAGGCGCTCAATTTGATCTCTATACCATCAGTATGCTGGCTGGCGAAAGCGCAACCGCCACGCTGGTCTGTGATTTTGATGGCACGTCACGCCCGCTTGATCCTGTTCTGTCAGTGTTTTTCCCCGGCAGCGATCCCAGCAGTACCGCAAATGCTGATGTTTATAACGATGATGGTTTCGGCTCAGACGACGATCCTGCGGGCGTAGATTGCGATGCTTTCGACAGTTCACGGGTCACCTTTACTGCCCCGACTACTGGCGATTATATCTTCCGTGCTGATGGCTTTGGCAGCTCAACCGGCCCGTATACGCTGGTGATCCATACTGGCGTTAGCGGCTTCCATTCCGGCGATGCCCGTATCAATCAAGATGCGTGGGCGCCGGTTGCCATTTTCTGTACGTCTGGCGGTGGGGTAGAGGTGCGCTGGGTGGATGTCATCGGCTTGCTGCCGCCAGATGTAGGCGGCCAGTCTTCCGTCACCGGGCTAACAGCCATCATCAGCGCCACCGCCGCCCAGATTGCTGCCACCGCGCCGGGTGCCAATATTGCCAGTAACTATGATGTCCATCTTGCCAGAACGGCAGATGGTGGCTTGCAGGTGCTTGCGCCACAAATTGATGGCAAAGGCTATCTGTTTGTGTGGAATGCTTGCCCCGCTTCGCGTACCACCACTTATGTGATCGATCCGGTTACCGGTGCCAGCCGTGTGAACGGAACTGGCGGCGGCTGATTTTTGCGCTGATCTCACTAAAACGAGGCGAACCGTAGAAGTGTTCGCCTCGTTTTTCACATCATCCCACTGCGCCGGGCATGTTGTTTAATTTCACGCAATCACCCGTATCATCTCCGGCATCCCATGATTGATCGCGTTCGCCACTTGTGCGTGTTTGTCCTTTGCCTCGTTCGGCGCAACCAGTATCCCGTGTGTGAATGTCCCCGCCGCGCGTTCCACCAGCCATATATCCACCACGTCATACAGTGGAATATCCGGCTGATCGTCTAGTCGGTCAAAGCCTAGCCCCAGCATAGCAGCATTAAAGGTGTCAAATTGATCGCGGGTTACGGTATGCGTCAGCAGCTTCTGGTTCAGCGCTCGCTCAAATGCCGATTCAATCACGATTTCGCCAGTGACCATCTTGCGCAGCGTCGCTACGCTGTCCTTTGCGCGCCGGTCATGATAATGCACCGTCACCCGGTAGATCGCGCTGGCACCCGGTATTCGCGCCAACTTCGCCACTGTCGGCAGTCCTAGCCGCTCAGCTAGCGCCCGTAATGCTGGAACATGCGAATGCAAAAGCGGTGAAGCATCAGTCATGTCAGTTGAACAATCAAAATCACTGTATAGGGGCGCGCTTTAGCGCCTCCGCTGCCTAAATACTGATGTTTTCAGCCCGGCGCCTTCTCTGGTCACTCCAGCGTCAGCACCACCTTGCCGAACAAATTTCCCGCCTCCAGCAGTTCATGCCCGCGCCGTATCTCGCTTAACGGCAGTTCCGCGCCGATCACCGGTTTCAGCCGTCCGGCAAACACCTGCTCCATCACCGCCTTAAACGCCGATGTTGGCCCCATCGTGCTGCCGATCAGCCGGATTTGTTTGCCAAAGATCAGCCGCATATCAATGCTTGCCATCGGCCCACTGGTGTTGCCGACGATCAAAATACGCCCGCCGCGCCGCACGCTGCGCATGCTGTCGGTGATCGTGGCCTGTCCCACATTATCCACCACCACATCCACGCCCTGCTTATTCGTTAGCTTGTATAGCGCTTTCGACCATGCCGGATCCTCAGCGCGGTTCAGCGTCACATTCGCCCCTAATCGCTGTGCCTGCTCGCACTTTTCAGCGCTGCTGCCCACCATGTACACCGTACAGCCGCACATCTTGGCAATTTGCAGGCTGGCAGTATTCACTCCGCCGCCTGCGCCCACGATCAACACGCTTTCACCCGGCTTCAGTTTTCCACAGTTGATCAGTGAGTGCCACGCCGTCACATAAACCAATCCCGCCGCCGCCGCCTCTGCAAACGAGATGTGATCCGGCAGCTTGATCAGGTTGCGCGCTGGCAAATTCACATATTCAGCCGCCACGCCCGGCACCATCTCGCCCAGAATATGCCCGTCAAGGCAGTATTCTTCGCTTCCGGTCAGCGACAAACAGTTCTCGTCCGTAATCGTCGGGTTGATGCCCACGCGATCACCTGTGGCAACATTGGTGACGCCTTCGCCCACCGCTTCGACAATCCCCGCGCCATCTGCCGCCACGATATGCGGCAAATTCAGTTTAAGGCTCGGCCAGCCCTCACGCACCCATAAATCCAGCCGGTTTAGCGCCGCCGCCTTGATCCGCACCCGTACTTCATGCGCTCCGGGCGGGGGCGGCTCCGGTAGATCGGTGACTTGTAAAACATCTAAACCACCATGACCTGTGATGACAGCGGCTCTCATTAGCGTAACCCCAGTTCGTTGCGGGCGATCACCATGCGCTGCACTTCGCTCGTTCCCTCGTAAATGCGGGTGATGCGCGCGTCGCGGTAATAACGTTCAATCGGTAATTCTTTGCTGTAACCCATGCCACCGTGAATCTGCACCGCCTCATCAGTCACAAACTCTGCCGTTTCGCTGGCGAACAGCTTTGCCATGCTGGCTTCCAGCGTATAGCGTCCCCCTGTCGTTTTGCCCCGTTCTTTCGCCGCGCAGGCGTGGTATATCAGCAGGCGGCTGGCCTCAATGCGCGTTTTCATATCGGCAATCTTTTGCTGAATCATCTGGAATTGCCCGATTGGCCCGCCGAAAGCCTGCCGTTCTTTCGCATACTGCACGCTCGCTTCATAGGCCGCTTCAGCGATGCCCAATGCCTGTGAAGCGATACCGATGCGCCCCGCGTCAAGCACCGTCATCGCAATTTTGAAGCCTTCGCCCGGTTCGCCAAGCACATTTTCCACCGGGCATTCGTAATTCTCATACACAATTTCGCTGGTTGCGCTGGCGCGTATTCCTAGCTTTGGCTCTTTCTTGCCGCGGATGAAACCTGCTTTATCCGCCTCAATCAGAAACGCGGTGATCCCTTTGTGCTTCTTTTCCGGCTCGGTCATCGTGAACAGGATCACGAAATCGGCCACCGGCCCGCTCGTTACCCAGCTTTTGCGTCCGTTGATCACGTAATGCGTTCCGGCGCTGTTCAGTACCGCGCGGCTTTGCATTGTGCCCGCGTCGCTGCCGCTCATTGGCTCGGTCAGGCTGTAGGCGCCAATCTTTTCGCCGCCCGCCACCGGTGCCAGAAATTTGTGTTTCTGCGCTTCTGTCCCAAATTTGTAGATCGCGTGGCAGTACAGCGAATTATTCACGCTCACAATCGTGCTGTGGCTGGCATCAGCCTTCGCCACTTCGATCATCGTCAGCGCATACGCCAGCGTATCCATTCCCGCGCCGTTGTATTCTTCGGGAATTTCGATCCCCATCAAGCCCAATTGCCCCATCTGCTTAACCGTCGCCAGCGGGAATTCCCCGCTTTCGTCAAATTCAGCAGCAATCGGCGCAATCTCATTTCGCGCAAAATCGCGCACCATTTTTTGCAAGGCAAGGTGATCTGGCGTCAGCGCCGGTATCACTGGTGTTCCCGTAAATTCTTCAGCAGGCATCCTCAAAATCCTTTCCAGAAAATCACGCTTTTTGCCGCCCATTATACCGTGTTCACACGTATTCACCCCTTCTCGCCACTGGCCTGGTCTAAAGATCGAGGGGCTTCTCCTATACCACCTCTTTCACTTACGCTGCTCCTTCACACCTCGCCCCCCATCCAGCATTGTAAAAACAGCGTCGCCTTGTACAGTTATCATTAACCAAATTACAGGATGTAATCATGTCCTCTGGGTAAATCATGACTGAATACCATCTCGCGCAGGCCAATATCGCCCGTATGCTCGCGCCGGTTGACAGCGAAATCATGTCCGGCTTTGTGGCGCTGCTCGATGAGATCAACACGCTTGGTGAAAACGCGCCCGGCTTTGTCTGGCGACTCAAGGATGAATCCGGTGACGCCACCTCGATCAAGGTCTATGACGACGATATGATCATCATCAATATGTCTGTCTGGCAAACTGCTGCCGCGCTTTACCAGTTCACCTATTACAGCGATCATGCTGCTGCCTATCGCCGCCGCCGTGAATGGTTTGAAAAGCTCTCGCGGCCTGTATTCGGCCTGTGGTGGATTCCAGCAGGTCATACGCCCACGCCAGCCGAAGCCAAAGCCCGTCTCGAACATCTGGAGCGTCACGGCGCGTCGCCTTACGTGTTTACATTCAAAGAGCGCTACACTCCGGCTGATATGCTGGCGTATACCGGCGCGGTCACTGACCAACACAGGTGAATCGCCAGAAAATTGGACGCTTGGCATCCTTTACGCCCTGCGGTTCAAATCTATTTTTCGCGGTTGTGACAGGGAAGTAATATGCCCCCACTCAAAATCAATCATGTCGCCATTGTGGTCGAAGATGTGAACGCCGCGCTCGGCTTCTGGCGCGATGCGCTCGGCCTGCCGCTGCATCATCTCGAACACAATGAAGGCGAAGCCGTAGATATCGCCTTTCTGCCTGTAGGCGAGGGCGAAATCGAACTGATCGCCCCCTTCACCGAAGACAGCGGCGTTGCCAAATATCTCGCTAAAAAGGGCGCCGGGCTGCATCATATTTGTCTTGAGGTCGAAAATATCGGGGAAGCCATCGCCCGTATCACTGCTGGCGGCGGCGAGATGATCAACGCCGAAGCCCGCATGCGTCCTGATGGCACGCTATATGCCTTCGTCCATCCCAAAAGCACAGGCGGCGTTTTGCTGGAACTATATGAGGTCAACCAATGAAAATAATCGCTATCGTCCTGCTTGGTCTGGCAATTTTTGCGGGTAGCGCGCTCGCGCAAACTACGCCTCAGTTCACCTGTTCATCGCCGTCCGGCTTTGGCGTAGAACTGGAGCGCGATAACTTCTATCTCGATTTGCAGTGTCAGCCTTCGCTCAATCGCACATTGGAAATTCAGCCCGGCGCTTCAGCCCGCTTTACCATCAGCCTGTCCAATTATTACGCCGCCAATGCCGCGTCTGAAGCCCACTTTAACATTCATCTGGCGATGGATCGCGCGCGCATTATGGTTCGTCAGGCTGACCAACTGAACGGCGAATTGATCACCGACACCTTCGCCGCCCTGCAAAACGTGGCAGTCGTTGCCGCTGGCCCATCCTATACCTTCGTGGTTGAAAATCGTGGACTGCGCTCTGCCGTTTTCGATCTCAGCGTGCGCCCAAATACCTGATTTGCACAGGGAAGCAGTTTCTTTAACTTAGCGCGGGTTATCGCAGAAGATTTATGGCTTTCGCAAAATCTTCTCCATTGTTTTTCCCTTTGCTAACTCATCAATCAATTTATCCAGATAGCGAATTTCCCGCATCGTGGGTTCTTCGATGTCTTCCACGCGAACGCCGCACACCACGCCTTTGATTAAAGACCGCAAAGGATTCAGTTGAGGCGCTTCTGCTACAAAAGTCTCAATATCGGTTTGTTTTTCCAGTTGCGCTTCTAGTTCTTCCTGGCTATATCCCATGAGCCAGCAGATAATTTCATCAACTTCCGCTTTTGTGCGCCCTTTTCTCTCTGCCTTGGCGATATATTCGGGATAGACCCGCGCGAAACTCATTTTATAGATACGCTGGAAGTTATTGTTCATAGCGCCTTCTTGTTTCTATGTTTTCCTGATGTTAACACGAAGTGCGATTCAGAAGGCGATGATGCTCCGCCGCTTGTGCCTGGGCATACCCACGCCCATCAGGTCGGGTTGAGAGGCAAAACTTGCGCCAATAGCGACGTACAAAATTAAACCGCCAGGTCACGGAAAGCGTCGGGACAAAAATCCAATATCCAGACGTTCTCGTTGTCCTGGCGGTTCAATCAATCTTTATTCAGCGGCTGTAATCGTGAATAAATCTCCCGCGCTGCGGCCATACACCTCAGGGAAGTAGAATTCTTGCCCGGTTGCCGGAATTACATTGAATACCCCCGGCAGCCCCGCGCGAATCGTGTACACGAACTCATACGTTCCTGCGGGCAGGTAGCTGGCATACAGCGCCACCGCCTCATCGCGGAACTCGATATTGCTGAACCACCACCAGCCCCAGCCCATGCTCAGCGGGTTATCCGTTGAGTCCAGTTCAGGCCGCGTGCCGATCTGCTGGCTGGTCGCCAGATCAGGGTTCACCGCATCCGTACCTGCCGGGATCGGGTCTTCAATCACCACATAATTCAGGCTGTTCGGCACAATGATCGTCAGGCGCACCTGTACATTATCGCCTACCTGCGCTTCGTTAATCGGCGTCTCGCTGGCAAGTGTGCCATCCGCGTTTTGCAGGTAGTAGGCACGCTGCAAGATGATCCCGCGATCCACCGGTTCAACCTCGCTTACCGGAAGTTCCACGTTCAGATGCATGCTGTAGTACAGCGTGCCGCTGTCGCCTGCTGTGCTGAACACAACTTCGTTAACCTGATCGCGCAGCAAGTCAGAGACGTCCACCCGCAGGCGCTCAGTTTCAAACACATCGTCCGGAGTGATCGCGCCTTCGCTCAGCGTGGTATCCGTTTGCGGCATGGTTACGGTGTAGCTGTAATTCGGGTTCAGCTCGTCACTCGCCGTCATCCAGTCGCTTAACGCCATCACCGACCACGCGGTTTCCTGTGTTGTTTCCCACGCATCCGCTGTACGCGCGCTCATCAGCCAGCGCACGATATTCGGCACCAGCGCGTTTTCTGGCTCAATCTGCACGAATGCTTCAAGGATCATGGCCGTTGACCGCGTGCTGGTATTCCAGTTGAACGGATCATTGGCTTCTTCTTCCCAGTGTACGCCGGTTGCGCTGGTGATCGCCTGTGTTGCCAGATCGCTCATCAGGGTGGCGATACGCGGATCGCCCGCATCCATGCCGTACAGCGTTTGCGCCAGCAGCCCCTGCGCGTACAAATCGAGCTGTGAACGGAACTCATACACGTTCGCTGTGCGCGCAGCTTCAGGTGCGCCAGCCCGCATCAGCGCATACAGTAGGAAGGCTTGCCGATTCAAATTATAGCGCGGCGTGTTTTCGCTCACGCTGATCAGCGAACCGTGCACATAGCGGATCGCGTCATCTAGCGTAGCCTGTGGCACCGTAAAGCCCCGCGCCTGCGCTTCAACCAGCCCGATCAGCGCGTAGGCTGTCACCAGCGAATCGCTGCGATCCTGTACAAACCAGCCCCAACCGCCGTTCACTTTTTGCTGCGCCACCAGCATTTGAATGCCCACGTTCACAGCCGTGTTCAACTGTGTTTCCAGCGCCGGATCATTTAAGCCAAGTTCGTCAAAGGCGCGCACCGTCATGATGTTTGGCAGGAAGCGGCTCACCGTTTGTTCAACACACTGGTGCGGGTAATTGTGCAGCACATCCAGCGCCTCAATTGCCCCTGAAGCCAGCGAAGAATTTAATTGAATATCCAGCGATCCGTTCACAATATCGTAGCCGGTTGGCAGCGATATGCCTTCGGTGCGGCTTTCGCCCGCCGGAATCGCCCCTGCTGTTCCCGTCGTTTGTGGCACATCGAAGCGGTAAATCGGGATCACTCGCTCGTCACCCTGTCCTAAGGGGGGCTTGCTGGCATCTGTATATTCACCGTCATTGGCGTTGGCATAGAAGGTCAAATCAACAGCGGTCACATCTGCTTGATCCGCCAGCATTTCCCATTCTACGCGCTGCCGCCCACCTGCCGGAACGGTGATCTCCGTCGTCTGCGTATCCGCATCCGCGAAGCTCAGGCCATCGGCTTCCAGTGATACTTCTACCGTCAAATCTTGATCGGTGTTGTTATTCACAATCGCCGCCAGCATCACTTCGTCGCCAGCAGTGAAGAATCGCGGCGTAACCGGGCGGATCAACACGGGTTTCGTGCTGATCAGGTCAAATGTCGTCTGCCCGACCAGCATATTGCCGTCTGGCGCTTCAGTCACCGCGCGCGCGTCCACCCGCCATGTGGTCAGGTTGTCCGGCAGCGTTACGCTGAACTGCGCGGTGCCATCCTCGCCCGTCACAATCGCCGGATTCCAGAACGGCGTATCCACAAATTCCTCGCGAATATCGAAGATGCCGCCTTCGCCAAAGCCGCCGCCGCCGCCCTTGATCGTGTCTATGATCGTCTGCGTAATCTGATCCGTATTGATCGTCAGCGGGGACGATAGCAACACCGACAGCATTTGCGGCCCGTAGAAATAATCCATCAGCGTGCCGCTGTTCGGGTTGGCAATTGTCAGCGTCGCCAGATCGCTCACCCCGATGCCTACTTCAGCCTGTACTGGCGCGCCCGTATAGTCGTGCGTACTGACCGTATAGGTCACGGTATCGCCGGGGCCGGGGTGTTCGTTATCCGCCGTGATCGCCATCGTTATTTCTTTGCGGTCACGTTCAACCGCCAGCTCGATCAAGCCGACGCGGAAGCCGCTTACCGGGTTGCCTTCATCCACGCCGTGTACAATGAACACGCCTACAAACACGTTTGGCGCAAAGTCCTCGGTGATCGGCAGTTCATACACATACGAGTTGCTGTCCATGGTGATCCGCTCGGTTTGCAGCACGTCGCCGCGCTGCACCACGACCAGCGCCTCGCTTGTCCCTTGGAAGGGTGAAGTGATCAAAATCTCAGCCGTATCGCCAATCTCATAGCTGCTCTGGTCTGAAATCAGGTCAATACGGTTGCTGTTCTGCTGCCGCCAGACCACGTATTCGGTATCGCTCACCCACACGTAAGCCGCCGATGCGGATACGCTGCCGCGATCATCGCGTGCCGCCGCCCGCACCTTGAACGTGCCGCCGTTTGCTGGCGTGAATGTGAATTGTGCCAATCCGTTTTCGTCGGTGGTCACTTCGCCAGTGGTGACCGGAATTTCTTCAACCTCATACGTCCAGACTGTGCGCCCGGCTTCGTCTTGCTCTTGCACGCTTGACCAACGGCGCTCCACAACTTCCACTTCCAGCGTCTGGTTGGCGATAGGCTGGCTGTCCCAGTCTACGGCGATAAAGTTGACCGCAGTTTCGCTGCCCGCGTTGCTCACATAGTTTTCGGGCTGAACGCCAACGTAAATCTCGCCCTTATGCACGATCACTTCTGTGCGCCCTGAAACTGCAAGCCCACTTTCGTCGCTCACCGTCGCTTCAATTGTGAAGGTCGCGCTTTGCAGGGCATCTTCCAGCGTCGCCGGAATTTCAATCTCCAGCCGCCCCTGATCATCCAGCGTGCCTTCGCCGCTGAAAATGGCGCTGGTTGGATCATAGTAAATTTCGCTCGCGCCCGCGTCGCTGTTGATGTCCTCAAAGCTGTAGCTGCCGTTGCCCTCAAATTGGAAATAGTAGGGCTGTGACACTACGTTATATGCCACGCTTCCGCCGCTCACCGCGCCGCCGAAGAAATAGCGCCCTTCAATCGTCACGTTAATCGTGTCGCCCTGTGCAACTTCGGCTGCGTCTGGCGTCACCGTAACCTGATATTCCGGCGCGCGGTATTCCGCCACGCCGAAAGTGACCGCCGGGTTTGACCACTGATCCAGCTCATTTTCGGGAAGCTGTACGACGATTCGGTAATACCCCAGAGAAGCATCATCGCTCAGATCAAATTGTCCGCTGAATGAGCCAAATTCGCTGATCGGCAGGGTATCGTTATGGATGATCTCGCCTGATTCGTTGTAAATCGCGATATTGGCTTCGGTCATATCCGGCGGGAAATACTGCACATCATCTTGCGCCCGCAAAATCCCCCGGAAATAGACAGGTTGTCCGGGGCGATAAATCGGGCGGTCTGTATACAGATATGCCGTGTAATCGGCAGGCTGGTAGGTTAGGCTTACGCCAAAATAGTATGGGTCAATGCCGTCCGTCCAGCGGTTGAAACCGATGCCGTAATTCGCGCCATCGTCAAGCACGGCATATCGCGGTGAAAAGGCGTTATCAGCAGGAGGAGTTTCAATCGTCAGCCGTCCTTCGGCGTCAGTCACGCCGCTGCCAATTGCCCCGCTTGCGTCATAAAAAGTGATCGGCACGCCTGCCAGCGTTTCCCCGCTTTGCACATCAGTCGCCCACACCGTCGCCGCATCCTTGCTGGTGTACAGCACGATATTGGCGGTGCCTACAATCAATAAATGGCGCTGTGGCAGGTATCCAGCCGCTGCCGTTTCTGGTGCCGCCGCTTCCAGCACATAAAGACCCGGCAGCAGCGCGCCGCTTTCAGTAGCAAAGGGTTCGGTGGGCTGCGCTTCGCCAGCGCCTTCCAGCGCCAGATCAAGGAAATATTCCTCAGTTATGCCTTCGGCTACCCATGCCGTGCGTTCGTCGCGCAGCGCCACTTCCCACCACAGCATGTTATTCGCGCAAATCGGCCCACCTACAATCGGTAAGCGGTAATCCAGATACAGCAAATCAACAATATCGCCGTCTACGGGCGCGGTGCGTGCGCGTACCGGGTCAGGATCGCTGATCACCACCGCCACATCGCCCACCTTCAGGCGCGTTGGCGGGGCAGTCGGGCAGTCCGCCGTATCTGAAGCCCCGCCTAAAGTCAGCAGTTCATAGCGCAGCGCATTTTCTGGCACCTCGCTCAAATCTACTGACCATCGCCGCAGCAGCGAGCTTGCGTCCAGATCAAGCGTGCTGATGCCGTCATAATATTCGGATTCAAAGAACGGTGAGGCTTCTTCCAGCGTCAGCCCGTACAGCGCAAGCTGCAGCGAACTGATATTGCGCGAAGTGGTGAAAAGCTCTGAGGCTTCGTTATAAGCATTGTAAAAGCCGCTCGGCCCCGGCACTTGCAGCTGCATTTCCGGCAGATACGGCCCGGTGCTAAACGTGATCGTCATCCCGTTTTCAATCACGTTGCCGTAAATATCTTCCATGCCCGGCGCAATCGTGATTGTATAGGCGGTGCTTGGCTCCATCGGGAAAGCCAGCGTATAGCTGTTATCCCAGTCCCCATAATATGCGTCGTATTCGCGGAACGGCTCTGGCTCAATCGTGATCCGGTCTGCCAGCGTTTCGATATTCATGGGCGAAGCAAAGCGAATGGAAAAACCGGAGTAAAATTCCTGAAAATTCTCGACGCCATCTACTGGGTAGGTGCTCAAAATCGCCGGGTTCGGCACCGTTTCAAATGACCATTTCGCATCGTTTGCCATTGCCGCGCCACCGCCTGCTGAGGTGACGCTGCCCCCGGTGATACTGGCGGTATATACCTGTTCTAGCAGTAGGCCGCTTTCGGGAACAAATCGGAAGCCAGTGCTGTCTTCTGACCATTCAAACGTGCCATCCACCCGCGCGCTGCCGTCCTCTGTATCGGCTGCAAGGCTGAACGCTCTCTCTGCGCTGGACTGATCCACCGGCATATTGAATGTCACCTGCACGCTGCGCCCCAGTTCCACGCCTGTATCCAGATCGGCGGGGCTAACCGCTGCCACCATCGGCGCAGTAGTGGTGAACGTGAAGCTGTTTGGCGGCGTTAGTTGTGCGCCATCTATCGCTTGCAGCGCCGGATCAACCGTCACCGTGTAATCGGTGCCGCCCGCCAGCGCGCCAGCAGGTTGGAATGTGTAGATCGAGGTGTTCAGCCACTCGCCGCTGCCTTCAACCGAGGGTGAAAATTGCAGCGGGTTCGGCAAATTAGCGTTGTCTTCAATCGTGCCTAGTGGCACCACCGGGCGGTTGAAGATCACGATGATCTCGGCATCGGTATTGATGTCAAACGCGCCATCTTCCGGCAGCGTATCTGCGATCTCCAGTACCGGCACGGCTTCAGGATCAGAAACGACCTCAGGGGTTGCTTCTTGCCCAAGTGCCAGTGAGGTGGTCAAACACAGCACAATTAGCAGGGTAACTAGAGATAATCTACGCATAAGCTTTTCCCGTCTTGAAATGTAATCTATTTGTAAATTATATGCCGGAAATCTAACCCCATTAGCGCACCACGCCCCTATCGCAGCACATCGCCAAACCAACGCTTGGGCTACGCAGATCAAAACCGGAGATGTGTATCGGGATGTTAGCCAGCCCTTCGGCCAATTCCCATCCTCTTTAATTGCCCCCAGCTTACGCCGCGCTGTGGAAGGGGCACAATCAGAGTGAGGCTCTTGGACGGCCTTTATCCACGAATTTCGCCCTACAAATAAAAACCCCTCGCCATCTAATCAAGAATAGAGCGAGGGGTGAAGGCGCTTCTAACGCTGTTTCTACACCACAGGCACATAGGTAAATGGCAGGTTCAATATCGTCTTAATTGCTTGCCAGTGCAGCGCCGCCACTTCTCGCGCGGTGCTGATCAGCAGAGTCATGGTAGAAGGGGAATCGGCAGGTGAGGTGAAAACGGAGATGCCTACCTGTGAGAAAATCCACTGTGCCCGCAGCAGATGAAAGCCGTCGCTCACCAGAATCGCATCCTCAAAGCCATGTTCCAGCATGATCGTTTGCGTGTACAGCGCATTTTCTTCGGTGCTGCGGCTCTGATCTTCCAGCAAAATAGCGGATTCTGGCACGCCGTTTTCCATCAGCACTTCGCGGCAGCCATCAGCTTCGCTGCGGTTGCGGCCTGCCGTATAGCCGCCGGTACAAATGATCGTATCTGCCAGCCCTTGCGCATAAAGTTCGGCAGCATGGCGTGATCGCCGTACCAGCGCCGGGCCAGGCCGGTTGTCGCGCCGCAAACCCGAACCGAGCACGATGATCGCATCAGCGTCTTGCGCCTGATCCTGCCCTGCATACACCAGCACCGCCCCGCCGATAACCACGCAGGCGAACAGCCAGATCAATATCATGATGCCAAAAATGCGCGCGGCTTTTGAGCGAAGGATTCTGGACATAGCCGTAGATTATCCATTATGCTTTCGGTTCGATTTACAAATTATGCAGGTAATATTACCAGCGCGGTTATTGAATAAACCCACCGCGTGGATAACGCGAAGACGGCGCTTCGTTTTCGTCGTCATCATCATAAGAGGGGTAATCGTCTGAGGTCATCATCATCACCCGCCCCAGCATCCAGCCTTCAATCTGATTCAGGCGAATACGCATAATCGGCAGGGCGCTGTCTCGGAAAGCCATGCTAGAGCCGGGCGAAACGATCACCGGGTCTTTCAGATGCAGAAAGCGAATCGGCGGCAGCCCCGCTGGCGCTTCCTGTGTTGTAAGTTCTTCCATCGGCAGAATATCGGGCAGTTCTGCTTGTTCGGGTTCGCCTGCCGGGTAGAAATCTTCTGCCAGATCGTCAAAGGCGAAAGCCTCTTCGATTGACTGCAAATCTTCCTCAGTTGGCTTTTCCAGCATGTCACGGGTGATCCGCTTGAACATCTTGCTCACCGCCGTCAGATAATCGCGCTCGCCGATCAGCGTGCCAGTCATGATCGTGCCGCGCACCATCAGCGTAATGCCAAGCTCCGCGTTCATGCGGTTTGCCATCAACGAAACCAGATCGGTGAGGATGAAATCAGGTTCCTGCCAGAAGGCAGAAGCTTCAAATTCTGGAAAATCAGCCATTTCAACTCGCAAATAGGAATGAAATAAGTGTATCAGAGTGACGGTTTAGGGGATAGGGTGGGGGTTAGCATCCATATCGCGCAGATCGCGAACGGCGAAATTTTGCGATTTAACGGCTGTGCTGCCCCCAACGCCAAATGCTGTTTGAAGTTCTAAGATGAACGGCGCGCCTACTCCCGCGTGCCGTCTGCGACCAGGCTTACCGTGTGATGCGTGCGGAACAGGCTGTACTGGTTAGTTCTGCCTGGCACTGGATTTAGAATATTCTCGGTTTCCATGATTGAAAACCACAGCGGTATATCCAACTGAAGGTCAATGTTTAGCGCGCTAAAGCTCTGCTCAGAGATGATCGCGTTGCGCTCATACAAAGTCAGCAGCGCCCGTACAAAAGCGTTGCGCTCGCCCAGTATCTTGCGGTAAATCTCCGAATGGGCGATCAGCGAAATCCCTTTGGTCTGGAAATCGCTTTGCGGGTTGGCATATTCTTTGACTTCGGCGGCGCCATTCTCAACCAGATACTCCACGCTCCGTTGGAAGCTCATCCCCCGGTCATAGGCGCGCAGGCGCTTATGCAGGCTGCCCAGCGGGCACCACGCGTAACCCCTGAAGCTGGTGAATTGCTCCACGCTCACGATCACCCGCGCCACCATGTCGGCGGTTTCAGGCTCCATGCGCTCCAGTTCGCTCAGTTCGATGCCTTGCCAGTTTTCGACGACCGGCTCAATCGAAAACTCCGGCTGATTCGGCAGTACATAATCAGGCCGCAGCTTGATCACTGGCACCAGATCGTCGGGGTTGTGGCGATGGGGTACCAGTTCGCGCAGCAGCACATGCTCGCGCACAAGGCAGTCAATCCAGTCAGATCGCCATTGGTCGCTGTAATTCATGCCTGGCCGGTCAAGATCGCGATCCATCGCCAGACCTTTAAGCAGGAATCCGTAATTCACATATTCCCAATCGCGCACCGTCAGCGTGTTCATCACCCGCACCACCACGCGATCACGGATCAAGCGCGTTTTTTCTACCACCGGATGGTTATCGTCCATCCCCAGCGTTGCGCCATCAGGTGAGGCATACAGCAGCCCCATAGATAGCGCCTGCGAGATCAGGTCTTCGCCGCGCGCGCTTGAAATGACCGCGTTGATCTCGATAAGCTGGTCAATCAGGCGACTGCGGGCGATGGCATCAGTATTCAGCGCCTGTGCTACCCGGTCAAACTGGATGATCACGCTTGACCACTGCGACGGCGTGAAGTTGGCGATGTCACCGTTATCGTTCAGCGTGGCAAGGCTTAGCTGCTGGTGGGTTTGCAGGTCGGTGAAATCTTCAACATACTCGATGATGATGCCGGGATTATTCTCAAGCTGGCGGCTGGTTGCCCCCCGCACCGCCCACACAATCACCGTTTTGTTGCGTGCCACCAGCGCGTTGATCGCATCGTTAAAATCGCGATCGCCACTGGCGACGATGAAGACATCCGCGCCATCTGAATGGCTGGCGTCGGTGATCACGTCACGGGCGATACGCATGTCGGCGCTGTTCTTGCCCGGCAAATTGAACACCGGGTCAATGTTCGCCATCATCAGCTTGCTGGGTGATTCATCTGCAACTTCGCGCCCACTGCCATCTACTACGGGGGGTAGGCTGCCGCGCTGCCCCCAGGGCGCATACGCCGCAAACTTCACCGGCTGCCCATGTACCCGCGCCTGCCGTTTGAAGCTGTCAATCAGTTGATCAAGGTTGACCGTGTAGCCCTGTTCGTTCAGGCTAATCGCGATATTCTCGAAGTCAATGTAAACTGCCACATTCTTGGTCTGCTGGATGCCTAGCAGCGTTTCCAGCGGCTGGAAAATCACCTCATCGGCAAATTCCGTCCCCGAAAGCACGTCCACCGAACCCCACATGCGAATCCGCGCGCTGCGCGTCATCTTCACGCGGCGCACCAGCGGCACCAAATCAGGGTTGGTGGTCGCTAGAATCAACTCGTTCACGGGTTCAGGGTCAAACGAGAAATAGTGCATGATCAAGGCGTCAACCAGCGCGGTACGGCGCGGTACGTCAAACACCTCATAACCGGCAGACTTGAAAATTTGCTGCGGGTCTGGGCTGCCCCGGCGCGGCTTATGTAACTTCCAGTTTGCCACCGCGACTGCTTTTAGCCGGTCAGCGCTCACCAAACCCGCTGCCAGTGCCGCGCCACCGCGCAGACCGACTGCCAGTTCTTGAACATCTACCGTAATGTTGCGACGCTGAAAATGCTCTAATAAATCGTCAACGTCAACGATTAAGTATGCCGCCATTATTCACCTTAAAAACATCAATCGCCACACACGACCGGCTTCGCATGTGGTGGTGGTGCATCACCGTGTTAGGGTGCAGTATTTTCCTGGTAGTCGCATCACACGAAAGTAAAAAAAGGCGCGATTTATTGGAAAACACCTCTTATTTGTGCGAATTGTAACAAACACAAAAAAACTGTTCAACCTCAACTAGAGGATTATATATTCAAAAATCTATTATATGTTAGATTAATCGAAAGTTTTCGGCCTGATGCTTTCCAACGAAAAGAATCGGCGTTGATGAGCGCTTTCCCCTACTGCCTAAAATCTGAACCCGTTGAACGCCGCCTTTTCGCGCCGCTTGCCGGGTAACTTTAACGTTTAACGCCGGCGCTTTGGCTCAATACGCCTGTAGGGGCGCGCTTCTGCACGCCCACTAAGCGCAGCCGGTGAGGGTTTCCCACCGAAGAATCGGGTATCTGTTGCCTAATAGGCTCTGGCGAAAATCGCGATCTTGTTCGCAGGCTTGCCGCTGATCAAGCACGTTCCTTCACCGCCGGGCTGCTCCAGTGGGTAGCAGCGGTGGGTGGCGCTGGTTTCCTGCTTTATCCGGGCGATATCTTCATTGCTGCCGTTCCACCAGCCGCGTGCAAATCCGCCTGCCTCAACCACGTCGCGCAGTTCATCATACGAATGCACATCGAAAATGTTGGCATCACGGAATGCCGTTGCCTGCGCCAGCATACTCGCTTGAATCTCATCCAGCAGCGCCTTGACCTGCTCAACAATCCCCGCCTGCTGAAGGAAGCGTTTGCCTTCCTTGCCGGGAATATCACGTCGCGCCGCTACTACTGTGCCGTTCTGCACATCGCGCGGCCCAAGTTCAAGGCGAACCGGCACGCCGCGCATTTCCCAGTCGTTAAATTTGAAGCCGGGTTGATAGTCACGCGCATCTACATGCACGCGCACATCCGCCGCGATCAGCGCTTTCTTCAATGTTTCAACCGCATCCATCACCGTGACGCGCTCATCGTCATTCTTGTAGATGGGCACGATCACCGCTTGATAGGGCGCAAGGCGGGGCGGCAGTTTCAAGCCCTTCTCATCGCCATGCGTCATCACAATCCCGCCGATCACCCGCCAGCTTAAACCCCATGAGGTCGTCCAGCAGTATTGAAGCTGGTTGTTCTTGTCCAGATATTGCATGTTGAACGCCTTAGCAAAGTTCTGCCCCAGATTGTGGCTGGTTCCGCTTTGCAGCGCGCGCTTATCGCCCATCATCGCTTCAATCGTGTAGGTACGCAGCGCTCCGGCAAATTTCTCAGTTTCATGCTTCAGCCCGCGTATCACCGGGATCGCCGCTTCATTAACGACAACATCGGCGTACACATCCAGCATTTGCAGGGTTTCAGCTTCAGCTTCAGCCTCAGTGGCGTGGGCAGTATGGCCTTCCTGCCACAGAAATTCTGCCGTTCGCAAGAAGGGGCGGGTACGCATTTCCCAGCGCACGACATTCGCCCACTGATTCAACAGCAGCGGCAGGTCGCGGTAGGATTGAATCCACTTCGACATCGCTTCGCCAATGATGGTTTCAGAGGTGGGGCGTACTACCAGCGGCTCTTCCAGCTCTTTGCCCCCGCCAATGGTCACGACGGCAAGTTCAGGGCTGAAGCCTTCAACGTGCTCGGCTTCGCGCTCCAGATAACTCTTGGGAATGAACAGCGGAAAATAGGCGTTCTGGTGTCCTGTCGCCTTAAAACGGCGATCCAGTTGCCCTTTGAGGTTATCCCACAGCTCATAGCCATACGGTTTGATGATTACGCAGCCGCGTACCGGCGAATGATCAGCCAGATCAGCGCGATATACGACTTCGTTATACCATTCGGAAAAATCAACCGCAGG